>NZ_CP012752.1:3011363-3312500 GCF_001302585.1 Kibdelosporangium phytohabitans
ACCGGGATCACCGGTGACAGGTCGAGCACTTCTTCGGCCGTGATCAAACGGGTGGTCAAGCCAGCTCCCCCATCGATGTCAACTGTCCTGGGAACACCGTAGCCCCGTGTTCGGCAGGGCCGACAGCGTTGCGCAACGCGCTGAACAACTCGCGGCCTGTGCCTTCCCACGCTGGCCGGTCCACGTCCGCAGCGGGTCGTGCGGCGAACTCCGCGGGGCCGGCGAGGACTTCGAGCCTGCCGTGTTCGGCGTCCAGCCGGATGACGTCACCGTCACGCAGCCGGGCGAGCGGTCCGCCCGCCACCGATTCGGGTGAAACCTGGATCGCCGCGGGGACTTTGCCGGACGCACCGGACATCCGCCCGTCGGTCACCAACGCGACCTTGTGGCCGCGGTCCATCAACGCACCCAACGCGGGCGTCAATCCGTGCAGCTCCGGCATCCCGTTCGCCTTCGGCCCCTGGTTGCGCACAACCACAACGACATCGCGGTTGAGCTCACCCGCCTTGAAAGCCGCGGTCAACTGCTCCTGGTTCTCGAACACCCGCGCCGGGGCCTCCACGATCCAGTTCTCGTGCTGGACAGCGCACACCTTGATCACCGCGCGACCGAGGTTGCCTGACAGCATCCGCAAGCCACCGTCCGGCTCGAACGGGTCGTCGACGCTGCGCAGGACAGTGGTGTCGAGGCTGTCCACCGGACCGTCGCGCCAGATCAGCTTTCCGTTCTCCAGCACAGGTTCCTGCCGGTAGAGGTCAAGGCCGCCACCCGCGACCGTCTGCACGTCCCGGTGCAGCAGGCCCGCGTCCAGCAACGTGTTGACGAGGAACTGCACACCACCGGCGGCCTGGAAGTGGTTGATGTCAGCACTTCCGTTCGGGTACACCCGCGCCACCAACGGCACGACCGCTGACAGATCCGCGAAGTCGTCCCACGTCAACTGGATGCCCGCGGCAGCGGCGACAGCGGGCAGGTGCAACGTGTGGTTCGTCGACCCGCCGGTCGCCAGCAGCGCCACAACGCCGTTGACGATGGATTTCTCGTCCACGATCTCGGAGATCGGCGTGTACTGCCCGCGTGTCTGCGTCAGCCGCACGATCTGACGACCTGCTTCCTCCGTCAGCGCGCGGCGAAGCGGCGTGTGCGGGTGGACGAAGCTCGAGCCTGGCAGGTGCAGGCCCATCACTTCCACGACCATCTGGTTGGAATTGGCCGTGCCGTAGAACGTGCACGTTCCAGGCCCGTGGTAGGACGCGGATTCGGCGGCGAGCAACTGCTCGCGTGTCGCCAATCCCTCGGCGAAGAGCTGCCGGACGCGGGCTTTCTCCTTGTTGGGCAGTCCTGACGTCATTGGCCCTGCGGGAACGAGAATCGCCGGCAGGTGCCCGAACGACAGGGCGCCGATCAGAAGCCCAGGAACGATCTTGTCACACACGCCGAGCAGCAGGGCGCCGTCGAACATCTCGTGCGACAGCGCGATCGCCGTCGACATCGCGATGACCTCGCGGCTGAACAGCGAGAGTTCCATCCCCGCACGGCCCTGCGTGATGCCGTCGCACATCGCGGGCACGCCACCGGCGAACTGGGCGACACCGCCAACTTCGCGCACGGAGTCCTTGAGCCACTCCGGGTACTCGTGCAGCGGCTGGTGAGCCGAAAGCAGATCGTTGTACGACGACACGATCGCAACGCCTGGTTTGGTCAATCCCCGCACGGCCAGCCGGTCGGCGCCTTCACACGCGGCAAAGCCGTGCGCGAGGTTGCTGCAGGCCATCCCAGCCCGCGCCGGTCCGTCCGTCGCCATGCCGCGCACCCGGTCCAGATATGCCTGACGGGTGGGCGCACTGCGTTCGGCAATACGTTGCGTGACATCGCCGACAACGCGGTGGAGCTTCGTGTGCACTGCGGCCTCCCTGATCGGTGATGACGGCAACGCTGGCGTCGCACACGGTGCTGACAGGTGGTGACAAGGCACAACGTAGCCATCTAGGCCCGAGGGTTCAAAATCGATTAAGAAAAATCGGGGTGAGGTCTGGGGTGAATCCGAGACGTTTGGCACGACCCCTAAGGCGACAGGGCGGTATCGATCCAGTTACGGCGAGTCGACCAGTTCGGTATCGCTTCGCGGGAAGTGCCTCGTCGTCGGCCACGCGCCGGCTCGATCGGCCGGAACGCGGGGAGAGGTGGGAGACCCCTGATTATCCGTTGCCGGGGTCGCGCGGACGGCCCTTTGTGATCTTCTCGACATTCGACCGGTGTTCCAATGGGTGGACTACTCAGGTGATCTGTCCCCTGGTCAAAGCCGTAAAATGTGCCCGCCGTCACATATTGATCCCGATCATGGGATGGGTACCTGGTTCAGGCCGGTGACATCGAACACAAAGATCGATCCAGCTCGAGCCGAGTGCGTGTTGAGCCGGTCACAGAGCGGATCATGTCCTGTGGTACTTGTCACAAGGTCACCGGCGCGGCACAGTCGGCGGCAAGAGGGGCGTCCACCACCGACCCCGAAGGCGATAGGGGCCGACTGACGGACGCACCCGAAGTAGCTGGCGTGTGTTCCAACGGTGAATGGAGTCGGGTCATGTCGATGAGCGACATCACTGAGCTGCAGCGTGCGATCGGTCAGGTCAAGCAGGCCGTGGGTGAGTTGCGTGCCAAGTACGGCGACATCCCAGCCGTGCGCAGGCTCGTCAACGACGTTGAGCGGTTGGACATCGACACCGCGGAGTTCCGCAGTGAACCCGCGACTCCTCAGCCGCGCCGCCCGCAGGTGTCCGAGCACGATGTCGTGGTCGTGCCCGACACCCCGTACGACCCGGCGATGTGGCGCGGTGCCGACGACGAGTTCGTCCGCCACGACGACTAGACAAAGAAGTCAAACCCCCGAACTGAGGACAGATGACCGTTGGAATCAACGCGCCGGGCCGGGCGCGGGTCCCGGTGCGCAATCTGCGCACCGACCGGTGGTGGCTCCCGCCGCTGCTGACGAATCTCGGCCTGGCGACGTTCGTCATTTACGCGACCGGCCGGTCATTCATGGGCAAGTGGTACTGGGTCAACGACTACCACTACCTGACGCCGTTCTACTCGCCCTGCATCAGCGAGTCGTGCGTAGCGGGTTCGTCGCATTTCGGCCAGTGGATAGGCGAGCTGCCAGGCTGGATCCCGATGGGCTTCCTCGCCCTGCCGTTCCTGCTGGGCTTCCGGCTCACCTGCTACTACTACCGGAAGGCGTACTACCGCTCGGTCTGGCAGTCGCCGCTCGCCTGCGCGGTGGCCGAGCCGCGCGTGGAGTACTCGGGGGAAACGAAGTTCCCGCTGATCCTGCAGAACCTGCACCGTTACTTCTTCTACGTCGCGGGTCTGGTCGCGCTCGTCAACACCTATGACGCCATCGTCGCCTTCCACTCACCGGACGGCGGCTTCGGCATGGGGCTCGGCAACGTCATCCTCCTGATCAACGTGGTCATGCTCTGGGCGTACACGCTGTCCTGCCACTCATGCCGCCACATCGCTGGTGGCAGGCTGAAGCACTTCTCCGCCCATCCGATCCGGTACAAGCTGTGGACTGTCGTGTCCAAGCTGAACGTCCGGCACATGCAGTTGGCATGGATCACTCTCGGCACGCTGATGCTCACCGACCTGTACGTGATGCTCGTTGCCAGCGGTGCGATCTCCGACCTGCGCTTCGTGTGAGAAAGAGGAAGTAAATGACCCAGGTCGAGCGGCACACGTACGACGTTGTCGTGATCGGAGCCGGCGGTGCCGGTCTCCGCGCCGCAATCGAGGCCCGGCAGCGCGGTCTGCGTACCGCCGTGGTTTGCAAGTCCTTGTTCGGCAAGGCCCACACCGTGATGGCCGAAGGCGGCGTCGCCGCCTCCATGGGCAACGCGAACAGCAATGACAACTGGCAGGTGCACTTCCGCGACACCATGCGTGGCGGGAAGTTCCTGAACAACTGGCGGATGGCCGAGCTGCACGCCAAGGAAGCCCCGGACCGCGTCTGGGAGCTCGAGACGTACGGCGCGTTGTTCGACCGCACCAAGGACGGCCGGATCTCGCAGCGCAACTTCGGTGGCCACGAGTATCCGCGGCTGGCGCACGTCGGTGACCGGACCGGCCTCGAGCTGATCCGCACGCTGCAGCAGAAGATCGTGTCGCTGCAACAGGAAGACCACAAGGAGACCGGCGACTACGAGGCGAAGATCAAGGTTTTCGCCGAGTGCACCATCACGGAGTTGCTCAAGGACGGCGACAAGATCGCCGGTGGGTTCGGCTACTGGCGTGAGTCCGGCCGGTTCATCCTGTTCGAGGCGCCCGCCGTGGTGCTGGCCACCGGTGGCATCGGCAAGTCCTTCAAGGTCACCTCGAACTCGTGGGAGTACACCGGCGACGGTCACGCCCTGGCGTTGAAGGCCGGTGCGACGCTGATCAACATGGAGTTCATCCAGTTCCACCCGACCGGCATGGTCTGGCCGCCGAGTGTCAAGGGAATCCTTGTCACCGAAGGTGTTCGCGGCGACGGTGGCGTGCTGCGCAACTCCGAGGGCAAGCGCTTCATGTTCGACTACATCCCTGAGGTCTTCAAGGACAAGTACGCGGACAACGAAGAAGAGGCCGACCGCTGGTACACCGACCCCGACAACAACCGGCGCACGCCGGACCTGTTGCCGCGTGACGAGGTGGCCCGTGCGATCAACTCGGAGGTCAAGGCAGGGCGGGGATCCCCGCACGGCGGTGTGTTCCTCGACATCTCCAGCCGGATGCCCGCCGAGGAGATCCGCCGCAGGCTGCCGTCGATGCACCACCAGTTCAAGGAACTGGCGGACGTCGACATCACCGCGGAGCCGATGGAGGTCGGGCCGACCTGCCACTACGTGATGGGTGGCGTCGAGGTCGATCCGGACACGGCCGCGGCCAGGGTGCCCGGTCTGTTCGCTGCCGGTGAGGTCGCGGGCGGCATGCACGGATCGAACCGCCTGGGCGGCAACTCCTTGTCCGACCTGCTGGTGTTCGGTCGTCGTGCGGGCTCGGGTGCCGCGGACTACGTCGAAGGCCTGTCGGCTCGCCCGGAGATCTCGCAGTCCGATGTGGACACCGCGGCGGAAGGTGCGGTGCGGTCGTTCGACCCGCGGGGTGGTGGCGTGGAGGAGAACCCGTACACGCTGCACTCCGAGCTGCAGCAGTCGATGAACGACCTCGTCGGGATCATCCGCAAGGCCGGCGAGATCCGGCAGGCGCTGGAGAAGATCGACGAGATCAAGGCGCGGATCCCGAACATCGCGGTGGAGGGCCACCGGCAGTTCAACCCGGGCTGGCACCTCGCGATCGACCTGGACAACATGATCCTGGTCAGCGAGTGCGTGGCCAGGGCCGCGCTGCTGCGGGAGGAGAGCCGCGGCGGGCACACCCGTGACGACCACCCGTCGATGAACGCGAACTGGCGCAACAAGCTCCTGGTGTGTTCGACTGACGGTTCGGACGTGTCAGTGGTGGAGCAGCCCCAGATCCCGATGCGCCAGGAGCTGTTCGAGCTGTTCGAGATCGGCGAGCTGGAGAAGTACTACACCGGCGATGAGCTGGCCGCGCACCCGGGAAGGAAAGCCTGACATGGGATACAAAGCGCAATTCCGGGTGTGGCGTGGTGACGAGGACTCCGGCGAGCTTCGCGACTACGTGATCGAGGTGAACGAGGGCGAGGTCGTTCTCGACATCATCCACCGGCTGCAGGCGACGCAGGCGCCTGACCTGGCAGTTCGCTGGAACTGCAAGGCGGGCAAGTGCGGCTCGTGCTCGGCGGAGATCAACGGCAAGCCGCGGCTGCTGTGCATGACGCGGATGTCGACGTTCGACGAGGACGAGCTGATCACCGTGACGCCGATGCGGACGTTCCCGGTGATCCGCGACCTGGTGACGGACGTGTCGTTCAACTACACCAAGGCACGCGAGGTGCAGTCGTTCACGCCGCCGCCGGACCTCAAGCCGGGCGAGTACCGGATGCAGCAGGTGGACGTCGAGCGTTCGCAGGAGTTCCGCAAGTGCATCGAGTGCTTCCTGTGCCAGAACACGTGCCACGTCATCCGTGACCACGAGGAGAACAAGGAAGCGTTCTCCGGGCCGCGGTTCCTGATGCGGGTGGCGGAGCTGGAGATGCACCCGCTGGACACGGCCGACCGCCGCGACGCCGCGCAGGACGAGCACGGCCTCGGATACTGCAACATCACCAAGTGCTGCACCGAGGTCTGCCCGGAACACATCAAGATCACCGACAACGCGCTGATCCCGATGAAGGAGCGCGTCGCCGGTCGTCGCTACGACCCGGTCGTGTGGCTGGGCAACAAGCTGTTCCGGCGTTCGTCGAAGAAGAGCTGATCACCCCAGTCGCCTGCCTCCAGCATCGGCGCTGGGGGCAGGCGACGTCTTTTCCGAGCACTGGCACATCTCATCTCGCGACTTCCGGTGAACCAGGTCGAGCCCTCGACAGGATGTCCGCCGTAGCGCCGGATCGATCAGGTCCCCGCAGGGTGGCGACGGTGTGCAGGCGCCCCGTCCGGGTTGCTTTCCTTGGTGCGTTCTCGGCTGACTTTGGATGGCGGACGACGCAACCATCCGCTTGGTCTGGCTGGGGACCTCAGGCGTTGCGACGATCCTGGGAAGGGACTTTTTGCGTCACTGGGTGCGGTGTCGGGTTGCCGGTGTGGTCATTCGTTGTTGTCCTTGCCGTGCCATGGCAGGACCTGGCCGAACCGGATGAGTTCGCCGTACGCCGCCGGGTCGAGGTCGGCGAGGACGAAGTCGAGCATCTTGCCTGCCGCTTCCGCTGGTGTCTGTGCTTCTTCCACTCGCTCGAACCACGGCCTTGACGCACGGGTGTTGACCAGTCCCGGGCACATCGCGGCGACCAGTGTGCCGTCGGCGATGTCCTGGGGACGTCGTTGTGCTGCAACGGCTCTGACTGCGGCGACTTGAGCGACCTTCGAGGGCAGGTTGATCCATTCCGGCCATCCGCTTGCTTCCGCGGTTCCGTCGTGGATCGCCGACAGCCACTGGTCGACTGCGGATTCCACCTGATCGAGTGAAACTCGGTCGAACAACGGCCGCAGCGGCGCGTCGAGGTGGTCCAGCGTGCCCAACGAGCTCGCCACCACGATGAACCGGCCACCTGGTCGCAGGATCGGGAGGAACGACCGCAGCATCGCGTGCGTTCCGCCGTTGGCCACGGCGACGAAGGTGTCAGCTTGTTCGGACTGCGGACGGTCTGGGGTGAGTGGTCCGATCGCGTTGGAGAACACGATGTCGACCGCACCCAGTTCTGCGGCGAGCTTCGCGACTGCCGAGGCGTCGGTGACGTCCAGCACGCGTCCTTCGACCTGCCCGCCGAGCTTGGTGGCGGCGTCGGTTACTCGTGTCCGGTCGCGGCCGGTGAGCAGGATCCTGTCGTTCTCGCCCAGTCGTGCGGCGAGTTCCTCGATGAGCGCGAACCCGATTCCCTGGTTGGCTCCGGTGACCAAAGCGATCATGTCCTTCAAGTTAGGACGATCCGGGTTATGCGGCCAACGAAAGTCTCGCAAACCTGGTATGCGTAATCGGCATGGACTTCATGGACGTGTCTCTGGTCGCGCTGCGGGTGTTCCGCGAGGTCGCTGAGCGGGGCACGCTCACAGCGGCGGCGACCGCGCTGGGGTACACGCAGTCGGCGGTGTCCCGTCAGATCGCTTCCCTGGAACGAGTGGCCAAGGCCGAACTGCTGGAACGGCGGCATGACGGCGTTCGGCTGACGCCTGCTGGGCATGTGGTGCTGCGGCGAGCGGCCGCTGTGGTCGATCAGATCGACGCGGCGGCGCGGGAACTCGCGGGCCTGCCTGTCGAGGGCGGGACAGTGCGGCTCGGCTGGTTCCCCATAGCGGGCGCTGTCGTGGTTCCGCAAGCCGTTGCCGAGCTGCGCCGCACAAATCCCACCATAACCGTGCTCACGCGGGAAGGTAGTACGCCCAGTCTGGTCCGGGCGCTGCGAGCGGGGACGATCGACCTGGCGTTGCTGGCCTCAGCGCCACCGTTTCGCCCTTTCGATGCCGTGACACCCGCGTTCCGGACACGAAAGCTGGCTGAACGCAGCCTGAGGCTCGCAGTGCCCGCGACGCACCCGTTCGCCGGGCGTGACTGGGTCACTGTCACCGAGCTGCACGGTCAGCAGTGGATCGCCAGTGCGTCGGCGACCGAGATGGGGGTGTGGCCAGGACTGGACGAGCGGCCCCGGATCGCCCACACCGCCCGTGACTGGCTGGCGAAACTCAGCCTGGTGGCCGCTGGGTGCGGCATCACCACAGTGTCCGACTCACTGACACGGATCGTGCCGCAGGGCGTGCGGGTCATCGACGTCCGAGGCGGGTCGACCGAATCCAGGCGCACGGTCCTGGCGTGGCTGCGGCACCCGCTGCCCGAGCCGGCCGCACGCCTCGCCGAGGTGATCGAGTCGCACTACTGAGCCAACTGCTGGTCGACTACTGGGCCAGCTTCTCGAACAGTTCCCGGCCGCGGTCGGTCAGGTACGGGTCGATCGCCACCATCAGCAGGTCGTCGAGCCTGCCGACCTGGTCCTGGTCGGCGGGGGTGCCGGTGAGGTCGAGGTACGCCTGCCAGCCCTCGGTGATCAGCCACACCGCCATCAGCAGGTCGTCGATCGTGCGCGGCAGCCGCGGCACCCGCACCATGTCCTGCAGGACCAACTGCTGGGCGAACACGCGCATCTCGCTGAACCGGCGTTCGGACACGGCCTCGTAAGCGGATCTCAACCGGGTGTCGGCGCGCAGCAGGAGAAGCATTTCCCGCTGGAAGAAGCGGAAATCCCACCGAAGGGTGGTCATGTCCTTCAGGTTGCGGACCATCATCGCGACGTTTCTCGCCGGGTCCTTGTCCGGGTACCAGCGGCCGTCCAGCGCACGCCAGTACTGGTCGAACAACGCGCGGACGATCTCCTGCTTCTCACGGAAGTGGTGTGCGAGGTCCTCAGGACTGATCTTGGCGGCCGTGGCTATGTCGTCGAGGCTCACAGCTGCTGTGCTCTGTTCGTTGAACAGGGCCCTGGCGGCTTCGAGTACCTTGTCCCGCGTCTTCGCCGACGCTTTCGACCTCACGGAGTGATTAGAGCACGGCTGCCGTAACAATGATTCAGTGCGCACCAGCCGGTCGGCTGGTGCGCACTGAAAGCCGCTTTCCTACATGGTTGATGCTGTCGAATCCATGAGCACGGGTTTGTTCGGCAGCGGGCCGTCGTCGTCGCCCGTGTCGAGGTGTTTCTTGCTCTTGCGTTCCCGCTTGGCCAGGTAGTTGGCCAGCCACGCCATCAGCAGGCACATGGTGATGTACATGGCCGCGACCACGATCGTCACCGGGATCAACGGGCGCCCGAACTGCGCCACGCCACCGAGGTTGCGTGCGTAGTACAGCAGCTCCTCGTAGGTGATCAGGAAGCCGAGAGCGGTGTCCTTCAGCACGACCACGAGCTGGCTGATGATGGCTGGGAGCATCGCCCGCAGTGCCTGCGGGAGGAGCACCAGCACCATCACCTGGGTCTTGCGCATGCCGACCGCGTACGCGGCTTCGCTCTGCCCACGCGGCAACGACAGGATGCCCGCGCGGAAGACCTCCGCGAGCACCGATCCGTTGTAGAGCGACAACGCGGCCACCACGGAGTTGAACGGGTCACCGAACTTCAGTCCGTAGTGGAACATGAACATCATGATCACGGCGGGGATCGCGCGGAACAGCTCCACGATGACCATCGACGGCACGCGGAAGATCGCGTGGTCGGACAGCCTGCCCGCGGCGAAGACCGCACCGAACAGCAGCGACAGCACGGCTGACACGGCGAACGCCGTCAGCGTCTTGCCCAGCGCCGCCACCAGGTCGGTCTGGATCTTCTCGTACTCGATCCACTCCCACAGCTTGCCGTCGAACTGACCGGCGTCGAGGAACTTGTAGATCACGAAGGCGATCACACCGACGATCAGCAGCGTGCCGAGGACCGCGTAGAGGCGGTAGCGCATGCGGGCCTTGGGGCCCGGCAGGTCGAACAGTGCGGATGCGCTCATCGGGCCACACTCCAACGCTTCTCGAGGCTGCGCTGCACGAGGGTCAGCGGCACGACCAGGATGATGAAGAACAGCGCCACCCAGAGCATGCCGACTGTGACGTTGTAGCCCTTCTCGGACAGGATGTCGCGGATCGCGCCGGCCTCGGCGACCGAGAAACCGGCGGCGATCGTGGTGTTCTTCAGCAATGCCACCATTGTGGAGACCATCGGCGGCACCACCGAGCGGGTCGCCTGCGGGAGCACGATGGTGGACAGCGTCTGGCCGAACGTCAGGCCGAGCGCGCGCGAGGCCTCGATCTGACCGACCGGCACGGTGTTGATGCCGGAGCGGACGACTTCGCAGACGAACGCCGATGTGTAGAGCGTCAACGCGATCACTGCCGCGAAGAAGTAGTAGTCGCGCAGTTCGCCGACGATCTCCAGCAGCGGGAAGGCGAAGGCGAAGAAGAAGAAGACGAGCGTCAACGGGGTGTTGCGGACCACTGTCACGTACACCGTGCCGAACGCACGGAAGATCGGCACCGGGCTGACCCGCATCATCGCGAGGATCGTGCCGAGGATCAGGCACAGCACCCCGGCGATGAGGAACAGCTTGACCGTGTTGACGAACCCGTTGAGGAAGATATCGCTGTTGTCCAACAGGACATTCATCTGGTTACCGCCCGCGGTGAGGACACCATCAATGAAGCCGGTCGGTGGCCGAGGAGTACTCGACCACCGACCGGGTGAACTTCGTCAGGACTTGTCGAGCGTCGGCTTGGTGGCCGGCGAGCCGGACTTGCCCAGCGTGTTGTCGTAGATCTTCTGCCAGGTGCCGTCGTCCAGCGCGCCCTGCAGGATCTGGGTCACCTTGTCCTTGAAGGCCTTGTCGTCCTTGGGCAGGCCGATGCCGTACGGCTCCTGGGAGAAGGTCTTGCCGACGACCTTGAACTTGGTGCTCTCCTGCGCGGCGTAACCCTTGAGGATCGCGTCGTCGGTGGTGACGGCGTCGATCTGCTTCTGGTCGAGCTGGGTGACGCACTGCGAGTAGGTCTGCAGCTCCACGATCTGGTCGGTCAGCTTGTCGTTGCGGACCTTCTGGATCGGGGTCGAGCCGGTCACCGAGCAGACCTTCTTGCCCTTGAGGGTCTCCGGGCCGGTGATGTCGGTGTTGTCCTTGCGCACCAGCAGGTCCTGGCCCGCGGTGAAGTACGGACCGGCGAAGGAGATCTGCTCCTTGCGCTTGGCGTTGATCGTGTACGTGCCGACGTAGTAGTCGACGTTGCCGTTGGCGATCGCGGCCTCACGACCGGCGGACGCGACAGCCTTGTACTCGACCTGCTCCGGCTTGAAGCCGAGCTTGGCGGCGACCAGGTTGGCGATCTCGATGTCGAACCCGGAGTACTTGCCGGTGGTCGGGTCCTTGAAGCCCAGGCCCGGCTGGTCCTCCTTGACACCGATGATGACCTTGCCGCGACCCTTGATCCGGTCGAAGGTCGGCGAATCGGCCACCTTCACGTCGGTGGCGACGTCCTGCTGGGGCGGCGGCTGCGAGCCGGTGTCGCCCGGTGTGCCTTCCTTGCCACACGCGGTCAGTGCGAGACCGCCGACCAGCAGCCCAACTGCCAGGGTACGAACCCTCATGTCCTCTATCTCCTGCTGTTCACGCGACGCGCCCTGCGGACGCCGCTGTCATCCTCAATGGGTCAGGATCTTGCCAAGGAAGTCTTTCGCCCGGTTGGATTTCGGCGCGGTGAAGAACGACTCGGGAGTCGAGTCCTCCACGACCTCGCCGTCGGCCATGAAAATCACCCGATCGGCTGCTTTGCGCGCGAAGCCCATCTCGTGGGTGACCACCAGCATGGTCATCCCCTCTTTGGCGAGGCTGGTCATCACGTCCAGCACTTCCTGGACCATCTCCGGGTCCAGCGCCGAGGTCGGCTCGTCGAACAGCATCACCTTCGGTCGCATCGCCAGCGCGCGGGCGATGGCGACGCGCTGCTGCTGGCCACCGGACAACTGGGCGGGGTACTTGTCGGACTGGTTGGCGATGCCGACCCGTTCGAGCAGTTCCATGGCCGTCTTGCGGGCCTCGTCCTTGGCGATCTTGCGGACCTTGACCGGGGCGAGGGTGACGTTGTCGACGATGCTCTTGTGCGCGAACAGGTTGAACGACTGGAACACCATGCCCACGTCCGCGCGCAGCCGTGCCAGGTCCTTGCCCTCGGCGGGCAGCGGCTGACCGTCGACCTCGATCACGCCCGAGTTGATCGGCTCGAGCCGGTTGATCGCACGGCACAGCGTCGACTTGCCCGACCCCGAGGGCCCGAGCACGACGACGACCTCGCCTTTGGGAATTTCGAGGTTGATGTCCTTGAGGACATGCAACGGCCCGAAGAACTTGTCGACCGCCTTGAGCCGAATCATCGGAGGCGCGGCGGCAACTTCGGTCATCAATCCTCCAAAACGGGCCAGCGTGCGTTGGCGGAAACCTAGGGGGCTCGGCTCACACAGTCCAGCGACCTTGAGCAACACTTAGGGTCTCAACTCTGTCACATGGTCATGACACCTGCGGAGGGACACGCGTGCGAGTGCTCCTTGTCGAGGACGACGACCGGGTCGCTCACGCGCTGGTCCCGGCCCTGGTCAAGCGCGGACTGGCGGTTCGGCGGATGGCTCAGGGCAAGGGGGTGCTCGACCTGGTCGGCGAGGTCGACGTGATTCTGCTGGACCTGGGGCTGCCGGATATCGACGGGATGACACTTTGTCGTCAGATCAGGGCGGTGAGTGACGTTTCGGTGATTGTCGTGTCCGCGCGCGGCGAGGTGGATGATCGCATTCTGGCTTTGCAGGCGGGCGCCGACGATTACTTGGTGAAACCGTATGACGTCGGTGAGTTGGTCGCCAGGGTGCACGCCGTTCGCAGGCGGAGCACGGATCGTGGCCAGGTGGATACGGGACCGATCATGTTCGACGACGTGCGCGTCGACATCGGCAGGCACGAGGTCACCGTGGCGGGCGAGCCAATTGGTTTGTCGAGGAAAGAATTCCAGGTGCTGGCGCTGGTCATGTCGGCGCGCGGCGCGGTCTGCCCGCGTGACCAGATCCTGGCGGAGGTGTGGGGCCGCGGCGGTGCGGCGGAGAACCGTTCGCTCGACGTGCACGTGGCGACGCTGCGCACGAAGCTGGGGCGGCCCGCGCTGATCGAGACCGTGCGCGGCGTGGGATACCGGCTAGCCGGGCGTCCGGAGTAGCCGATGCGCGTCCGGTTGCTCGGGATCGTGCTGGCGCTGGTGGCGCTGCTGGTCGTCGGCCTCGGCGTGCCGCTCGCGCTGAGCGTGGCGCAGCGCGAACAACAGGACCTGTTCCTCGACCGGCTCACCGACACCAGCCGGTACGCCTCGCTGGCGCAGCGCCCACTGCTCGACCAGGAGGCGGAGGCGCTCCAGGACGAGCTGGTCAGCTTCCACGTCACCTACGACATCGACGCGGTGGTGTTCAACCGCGACCGGGTCGCCGTGGCGACGTCGGTCCTCGGCCAGCAGGCGCCGTTCCAGGCCGCTGACGTCACGCAGGCGCTGGACGACGCGTTGAGCGGCAAGCACCCCGAACCGGCGTCGCTGCTGCTGCCGTGGAACACCGCGCCGCTCGTGATCGCCGAACCGGTGCTGGTCGACGGCGAGGTCCAGGGCGCGGTGATCACGCGTTCGCCGACCGGCCCGGCCCGTGGGCGGGTGGCGTTCTGGTGGGCGGTGATCCTGGTCGGCGGCGCGCTGGCGCTGGGCCTCGCGGTCCTGGTCGCGTTGCCGCTCGTCGGGTGGACGCTGCGGCCGGTGCGGCGGCTGGACCAGGCGACCGGGTCGCTGGTGGCCGCCGTGATGAGCGGCCGCGAGGTGCCACCGGTCGACGACGGGCACGGGCCCGCCGAACTGCGGCACCTGAGCCGGTCCTTCGACCAGATGGCCGCGAGCGTCAGCGACACCCTTGCCGCGCAACGGGCTTTCGTCGCCGACGCCTCACACCAGCTGCGCAACCCGTTGACCGCTTTGCGGCTGCGACTGAGCAATTTGGAAGGTCACGTCGACGAGGACGAGGCCGAGCACCACGTCGCGGCGATGGCGGAGACCGACCGGCTCGGCCAGATCGTCGACGACCTGCTGGCGATGGCCCGCGCGGAGGGGATGGGCGGCGAGCTCGTCCCGGTCGACGTGGTCGCGACGGTGGCGACGCGGCTGACCGACTGGGAGGCGGTCGCCGACTTCCGCTCGGTCCGGCTGGAACTGACCACGTCGGCCGACCGCGTGCACGCGGGCGCGCCGCCGCGCAGTGTCGAGGCGATGCTGGACGCTTTGCTGGACAACGCTTTGAAGTTCACCGCGGAAGGCTCGGCGGTCGAGGTGGACATCGCGGAAGCCGACGGCCGGGTGTCCATCTCGGTCCGTGACCACGGGCCGGGGCTGCGGCCGGAGGAACTGGAGCGGGCGACGGACCGGTTCTGGCGCAGCTCGGCGCACCAGAACGTCACCGGCTCCGGTCTCGGCCTCGCGATCACCAGGCGGCTGGCGGAACGGGCGGGCGGCGGCGTGCGCCTCGAACTGCCCGACGGCGGCGGCCTGCGGGTCGTGCTCGAACTGCCCGCCGCGGACCGTTGCTAGATGTTCTTCTCGTCGCGGTAGAACTCGCGGGCGCCCGGGTGCAGCGGGACCGGCTGGGTCTCCACGGCCGAGCGGATGTCGATCGAGTTCGCCGCCCTGGTCGCGGCGGCCAGCTCCTTCTGGGCCACGAAGATGCCCTGGGTGAGGGCCTTGGCCGCGTCCGTGGACAGCCTGTCGGTGACCATCAGCAGGTTCGGCACGGTCAACGTCGTCACCGGGACGGTGTTGGCCAGCCCGTACATCGACAGCGGGATGGTCGCGGTGCCGTAGTAGCGGAACCGCTTGCGGATCGTGCTCATCAGCTCGTTCATGTCGAGCAGCCGGATCCGCTCGCCCTTGCTGAGCTGCGCGATCTCGTCGGTCGGCAGGCCACCTGACCAGAAGAAGGCGTCGATCTGGCGGTTGCGCAGCGCGTCGGCCGACGCCTGCAGGCCCAGCTCGCGCCGCTCGGCCACCACACCGGTGATGTCGAGCACCCGGTCGGCGATCTTCTTCACGCCCGAGTTCGCCGCGCCGATCGCGACCCGTTTGCCGGTCAGGTCGCCGATGGTCCTGATCGGGTCGTCCGCGCGGACGACGATGTGCAGGTAGTCGTCGTAGACGCGCGCGAGCGCGCTGAACCGCTCGTTGCGGCTGTCGCTGGCCGCGTCGGCCGCGCTGAACGCGATGTCAGCCTGGCCGTTCGTCAGCCTGTTGATGTTGTCCGGCGACCCCTCCGACGGCAGGACAGTGGGCCTCGGCATGCCCATCTGCCTGGCCCACTCCGTGGCCAGCGCGTTGCCGAGCTTGTTGTACACGCCGCCGGGAAAGCCGGTCGCGATCGTCAGCTTGAGGTCACCGGTCACGCTGGTGCAGCCGGTCAGGACCAGCAGGACCGCCAGCAGCGTGATGAGCTTCCGGGACACAGACACGATGGTGCCAGACGCCCGGTCTACCCTGTTCGAGTGAGCAGTGGCGTTTCGAGGACATATGAGGTGCGCACGTTCGGCTGCCAGATGAACGTGCACGACTCCGAACGGCTGGCCGGTTTGCTCGAGGAGGCCGGTTACACGGCCGCGTCCGGTGACCAGACGCCCGACCTGATGGTCCTCAACACGTGCGCGGTCCGGGAGAACGCGGACAACAAGCTCTACGGCAACCTCGGGCACCTGCTGCCGAAGAAGAAGGCGCACCCGGGCATGCAGATCGCCGTCGGCGGCTGCCTGGCGCAGAAGGACAAGGGCGAGATCGTCAAACGCGCGCCCTGGGTGGACGTGGTGTTCGGCACGCACAACATCGGCTCGCTGCCGACGCTGCTGGAGCGCGCCCGGCACAACGACGAGGCGCAGGTCGAGATCCTCGAGGCGCTGGAGGTCTTCCCGTCGTCACTGCCCGCCCGGCGCGACTCCGCGTACTCGGGGTGGGTGTCGATCTCGGTCGGCTGCAACAACACGTGCACGTTCTGCATCGTGCCGTCGTTGCGCGGCAAGGAGAAGGACCGCCGCCCCGGCGAGGTGCTCGCCGAGGTGCAGGCGCTCGTGGACGAGGGCGTGCTCGAGGTGACGCTGCTCGGGCAGAACGTCAACTCGTACGGTGTGGAATTCGGCGACCGGCTGGCGTTCGGCAAGCTGCTGCGGGCCACCGGCGGCATCGACGGCCTGGAGCGGGTCCGGTTCACCTCGCCGCACCCGAAGGACTTCACCGACGACGTGATCGCCGCCATGGCCGAGACACCGAACGTCTGCCACCAGCTGCACATGCCGCTGCAGTCCGGCTCGGACCGGGTGCTCAAGGCGATGCGCCGCTCGTACCGCTCCGAGCGCTACCTCGGCATCATCGAGAAGGTCCGCGCGGCCATGCCCGACGCGGCACTGACCACCGACATCATCGTCGGCTTCCCCGGTGAGACCGAGGAGGACTTCCAGGGCACGCTCGACGTGGTCCGCCAAGCGCGGTTCATGGGCGCGTTCACGTTCCAGTACTCCAAGCGCCCCGGCACGCCCGCGGCCGAGATGGACGCCCAGGTGCCCAAGCAGGTCGTCCAGGAGCGCTACGACCGGCTGGTGGCGTTGCAGGAGGAGATCTCCTGGGAGCTGAACAAGGAACTCGTCGGCAAGACACTCGAGGTCCTCGTGTCCACCGGAGAAGGCCGCAAGGACGCCGACACGCGCCGGATGAGCGGCCGGGCGCGGGACGGCAGGCTCGTGCACTTCACACCGGGTGACGCGAACCCACGACCGGGTGACGTGGTCGAGGCGACGGTGACGTACGGAGCCCCGCACCACCTCGTCGCCGACGGTCCCCTGGTCAGCCACAGGCGAACCCGCGCGGGTGACAACTCCGAGGCCGGACTGCGGCCGAAGACCAACGGGATCAGCCTCGGGCTGCCCGGCTTCGGTGCACCGCCGGTCATGGCGACAAGCGAAGAAGGATGTGCGGTCCGATGACGGACGTCGACCACCACCTGCGCGACCAGATCAACGCGGTGGAGCGCAAGGCGATTCGCACGGTCGACCTGGGCGCGCGGGCGATAGTGATCTCGGCCGCGGTGCTCGTGCTGCTGGTCGGCCTGCTGCTGCCGTGGATCGACGGCGCGAACGGCTGGCAGGTGCTGCTGGGCCACGTGGAGGGCAAGGCAGGCGTGGTGCCCCGCCTGTTCGCCGCGACCTCGGCGGGCTTCGGCGTGCTGGCGTCGATGCTGGCGCTGATGACACGGCTGTGGGCGTTGACGTGGGTGTGCGCGATCGGCGGCTGGTTCGCCACAGTCGACGGCATGCTGGCGATCTGGTCACGGCAGTCGACGCCGGACGCGTCGCCAGGCATCGGCCTCGTCATCGCCGGAGTGGCGATGATCGTGATCGCCACGTGCTGGTTCCGCACCGCGTGGTCCCGGCCCGACCTGCCGGAACCCGAGGAAGCCTCAGCTTCCCGGGACTGAGCGGGAAACGCGGCCGAGGTGCGTCAACGAGCGCACCTGCAGCGACAGCAGCCCCGAGCGGCGAACGCGCAAGCGCGGAACCAGCCGAAAAGCCTGAGCGATAGCCAGCCACAGCGGCGCGCGTGCAAACGCAGGGGTGTGGTTCGGGCGGGAGCACCCACGCCCACTAAGAACACTCACCGAGAAGTTCAAGCATCCGGCAGGAAGAACACCCACCCCGGCTCCTGCCCCGAGGTCTGCCGCCCGGCGAGGGATCCGCTTGTTCGTGCAAGGACACCGCCAGGACCACAACTGAACCCCGTAAAGCGCCTTAGCACCTATACACACAGTCCCCCACCCAACCCGGGGGGCGTCCCTGCTCCAGTCTAACGGGGTAACGGCTGGTCAAGGGGGTTACCGGCCGGTTGTGGATAGCGAGATTTGACGAAGGTGCCACGGCCACGTCGTGGTTGGGCTCATTGCTTGACCCGACTTGCCGGGACGGTCGGCCGCGCCAGGTGCCGGTCGGGCCGCGGGGCGAGGGCGAGGGGCAAGGCGAGGGCGAGGGGCGGGGCGGGATCTCCAGCACCGTGAGATGACCAGCCTGCGGGCCGGTCGCGCGTTCAGGGCGGAGTGAATGCCGGTGAGCAGACTGCGGATGTGGGGCCGGGCGCCCACAGCGCTCCGATGGTGACGGGCTGATTGAAGACGCCCAGCAGTCGTACGTGTGGCGACCTTGTCGAAAAGCGGCCGGAGTCGGGTTCGCTGAGGGGGAGGGAGAGAGCCGGTCGTGCAGCCGTTGTCCAGCGAGTCCAGGCCGACAGCGTGACGGTCGCCTTCGCCGACGTCCAGAGCCCGGCGACACCCGGACCATGCACTCGACTGGGGCGTCAGTCATGCCGGACCTGGCGACCGCAGCTCCCTGGTCAGGAACCACGAAAAGCCGATCGGGGTAGCAGCTGGTCAAAGGGGGCCGTCGATAGCGAGATTTGACGAAGGTGCCACGGCCACGTCGTGGTTGGACTCTTTGACTGACCCGACTTGCCGGGACGGTCAGCCAGGCCGGGCGTGGTCGGACTGATCAGCGCTGGCAACGGCCGACTTTCGGCCGATTGATCGATCTCACCGGGCGCTCATACCCTCGCGGGACAGGCTTTTCCGCCTCTTCCTTCCGGAAGGAACGCCATGTCCCCACCTGGCCGTCGTTTGCTTTCGTTAATGGTTGTCACCGGGTTAGGGCTCACCCTCGCTTCGGGGCCCGCTTACGCCGCCCCTGGCAGACCGTGGCCGACCAAAGCGCAGGTGCTGGCCCCGATCGACCCGCAGAACTGGGAGAACCCGGACGCGATGACGTGGCAGGACCTGCGCAAGGTCCCCGACATCGACTGGTCCGACCCCGCCCGCAAGGGTTCGGTGCGCACGATCAAGGCCGCGCTCGTGCTCGGTGACTACCCCAACGAGCAGTTCGCCATCACCCGTCCCCGCGGCAGCGACATCTACGCCAACCCGCGCTCGGACCTCAAGCTGGACCCGAAGCAGGTGGCCGGGTTCTACCGGGACTTCCTGAACAAGCCGCAGGAGATCAACCACGGCCTGACGATGCACGGCTACTGGATGGAGGTGTCCAACGGCCGCATCGGCGTCACGCTCGACTCGTTCGGCGTGTACCGGTTGCCGGGCAAGAAGCACGAATACGGCTTCAACGAGTGGGACCAGGCTGCCGGCAGTTGCCCCACGGGTGACCGCTGCAACCGCAACCTGCGCACCGACCTGGGTGGTGCGTGGCGTACCGAGCAGGGCTCGGACATCGAGGGCAAGTACGACGTGATCTTCTACCAGACCGCGGGCAACGATGAATCCTCGACGTGGCAGGAGTTCGGCGAGATGAAGTTCGCCACCTGCGAGTCGATCCCGGCCGAGTTCGGTGGGCCGGATCCGTCGAAACCGCGCTGTGCCAAGACCCGTTACGTACCGTGGACGTCATGGCAGGCGGCGGCGAACCACTGGCCGAACGCCTCGGGCAAGAGTACGACCCAGGCCGAGAGCTCCGGACTCGGCACGTTCTCGCACGAGCTCAGCCACGTTTTCGGCATCGCCGACAACTACAACAACCCTTACGGCACACCGCAACGCCGTGCCGGTGCCGGTCCGTGGAGCATGCTTGACCGTGGCACGTTCAACGGTCCTGGCGGTCCGCACACGCGCTACCACATTCCCGCGACGCAAGGCGGTGCCGCGGGTGTGCAGCACACGTTGCGCGACAAGATGAAGCTGAACATCGTCGACGAGGCCAACATCCTGCGGCTGTCACGAGAAGCCCTTGCCACCTCGGGTGTTGTCGTGATGAACGTGACCGCGCGTGCTGTCCCGATGGGGCCGGTGGGTCGTGCGGGGCTGACAGGCGCCAACATCACGATGAATCGGGACAACTCGCCGACGTGCAACACGTCGACGGATCCGTTGTGCGACGGCGGAAGCTTCAACAACTACACCGTCGAGGTGGTCGACCGGGTCGGTTACGACTCGTTCACCCCCGACTCCGGCGTGTTGCTGTCGAAGACCAAGAACGCCGACGCGACCCCGTTCGTGTGGGTCGTCGACTCACACCCGGAGGACATCCGGACTGTCGACTTCGTCCGTCCGGACGGGACGAAGCAGTACCAGACCATCGGCGACTACCGTCAGCTGTCGGACGCGTTGTTCCACGCCGGAACCGGATCGGGCACGAAGTACGAGTACGTCGACACAGCCAACCGGTTGCACTTCTACATCATCGACATCGTCCGCGATGCCAAGGGAGTGCTGAGCTACAAGCTGGCCGTGCGGTCACTGGACGGCCAGGGGCCGCACCTGCGCGGTGTCTCCGTCGGCCAGGGCAACCCCGTCGGTCGCGTGCCCGCGGAAGTGGCCACGTGCCAGTTCCCGTTGCGCAACACCGGCCAGGTCAAGCCCTTCACCAACGGGCACCCGGAGGACGTCAAAGCCTACGTGGACTCTGACGTCTACCGCCTGTCGGCAACGGTGGCCGGCAACGGCTGGAGCGTCCAGTTGCCGTCGGAGGTCGTCACGGCCAAGGCCGGCACGACCGTGAACGTTCCCGTCAACGCGGTCCGTGGTACGGGCGGCATGCCTGCCGCGACGGTGACTCTCACGGCCAAGTCGGAGAGCAACCCCAGCGCGACCAGTACGGCCAAGTGCCAGCTGAGCGTGCTGAACACGATTCCGCCGCTGCATCGGTGACGGCGCTCACTGTTTCATGTGGTCAGTGAGCTGAGCGTGTTGTCCAGGCGTGTGACGAGGTCGCGATGACTGGTCGGTGCGAGTAGCATCGCGGCCTCACCGTCAACGGTGGCGGTGACCGTGACATAGCGGCCCGCCACCGTGTCCACGTAGCCAACCGGGTCTGCACTCGACCGTCGTCGGCCGATCGCATCCCGGACAGCCACGTGGAACTCGCCCGCGCCGGTTCGCTGGAGGTCTGCGATCCGCGTCAGCCTCCGCACCTCCAGCGGGACCGGTCGCACGGCCACTCCGCCGTGGGCGTGTGGCCGGCCGCCGTCGAACGCCAGTGCGTCGGACCGCCTGACCTGGATGGGTTTTCCTGGCCCGGTGGGGACATCCGGCGCCTGGGCGATGGCTGAGCGCGTGAGTGCTCCGGGCTTGATCGAGCACAGCGACACCCAGGGCTCGTGCCGGATGGCGAGCAGCGCTTGCCGTCCGTTCGAACAGGCCAGCACACCTGTCGTGGTCCGGCCGACCGTGATCCAGCCGTAGACCTCGGTGCTGGCCAGGCAGAGCACCCGCAACGCCGAAGCCACGTCGACGTCCAGGTGGCCGCGGTGATCAAGCCACCCGAGCCGGGCGCATTCGTCGCGCGCCTGTTTGTCCAGTGCGCGGTCGTCGGCTTCCGGCTGCCAGCCGACCGCCGCCAGCAGGACTTCCGGCAGCTCACCGATCTTCTCGATGCGGACCACTCTCGTGAGCGTGTCCAAGGCCACCCGTACCGGATGGGGCCACAACACCGCGGTCAGCCGCCGATCACGGGTGGCGCGGTCGGCTCGTCCGTTCCGAAGACCGCTTCAGGATCAGGTTCTTCGAGGAAGGACGTCCGCTGACGCTCCTCGTCATCCTTGTTCTGGTTTCGCCCAGCGGGAACCGCGCCCATGGGCATGCCGCCCGGCGTGGTTCGCCCTGTCGGCACGTTCCGGGCAGCCGCTGCCTCGGCGGCGGCGCCAGGACCACTCACCGCACCTGCGCCCGGTCTGCCACCTGGTCCGTCTTTGCCAGGAACACCAGTTGCCGCGCCGGGGATTCCGGCACGTCCAGGCGAGCCCACACCGGCAGCCGGGATGCCACCGACACCACTCGCGGTGTCGGATAACCCGGTGACACCTGTCCCACTTCCGGTGCCGGTGCCGGTGCTCGTCCCGAGCCCCGGCGGCGGAATCGGAGACTTGTGTCCGCCAGGTGTCGTTCCCGGCCCTGGGCCTGACTGAGACGGAGGTGTTGCGGGACCGGTGGTGCCTGGCCTGTCGGCTGGAGCGTCAACGCTTGGTGCGCTGACGCCGGGCCGCTCGTCAACGTGGCCAGCAGGTGGCCGCGAGACGCCCTGTCTCGGCTTCAGGGGACTCGGACGGTCCCCCGGACGTGGAGGCCCTGAAGGAGGCGGTGGTGGGGGAGCAGCGGGCTGCGCGACGCGGATCTCGGACTGGTCGGCGGTGATCGACCCGTACGTCCTCGGCATGTTCATGTTGTAGGTCGACGCGCCTTCGTATCCACGCATCACGTCCACGTTGCGTTGGGCGGCCGTGTTGTGGTCGCTGAGTTGCTGCTGATAGGTGACGAAATCGCCAGGCTTCAGAAACGCCGCCAGGGGATCGACCTTCTCCGGAGCGGGCGGCACCGGGACAACGGTGTTCCTGGCATCGACGAACGATCCGGCCTGGCGGTCCACCAGGTCTCGCATACCGTCCATCGCCGGAGCGGCAAGCGCGTGTTCGACAGCCAACGGTCCGACGCCACGGTGTGCCGCACCAGCAGCGTCGCCCTTCCAGACAGTGTCCATCTTGCCGAGCAGGCTCTTGATCTGGTCGCAGCGCTGGTCGTACGTGCGCACGACCTCGGCGAGAGCGTCCACACCGCCGAACAAGTCCGCCGGGCCACGACCTTTGGTGAAGTTCTCGTAGATCTCCTGACCGGACAGGAACATGCTCAGCCTCCTGACTTGATCGTCTGGATCACCAACGACGCCACCTGCTTGACCTGGTCACACGACTTCTCGCCACGCCTGCCCTGGACAAGCAGACTGAACGCCAGCGTGTCGGAGATACCGACCGTCATGCCGCACGTGCCCCGTGACCGGAGGTCGGGTGAATCGTTGAAGACGGCGGGGTAGCCATCCACCTCGGTCGGGACGAAATACCCCCTTGCCCACTTGTCCTTGCCGCGGTAGGTGTCGGCCAGCCCGTTCTTGTTGCCGACCAGGAACCCGGCTCCGACAGCTTCTCGGGTATCGCCGTTCACCCAGTCACACCCAGGAGCACCGAATCTGGCGACCGCGCTGTTGGTGTCAGATTTGCCTGACAGGAGGTTCAGGGCCTGAAGCTGGGCGGGCGTGAGGACAGCGCATGGTCTGCCGACGAACGGTGCGCCATCCAACGGCGAGGTCACGCGAGGTGCCCCAAAGTCGTTGGGCACGCTGCTCGTGTTGGCGACAGCCACCGGGTTGGGCGTGCCCGCCACTGTGGTTGTGCAGCCCGCCACCACGCTGCCTATCGCGCCGACGACGAGCAATGTCCATATCAGTGATCCGCGCACTGGTCAGCCTCCCGCGTGGAAGCTCTGGGTGTTGTCGTCTTCGACCTGCGCATACGCTGTTCGGGCGGCTTGCAGTTTCGCGATCTCCGCCTCTGCTGCGGCAAGCATCTGCTGGTTGTGCAGTCGAGCTGCGTCAATCGACGTGACTGTGGCCTCGGTCTGCAGCGAACTCATGATGTCGGCAGCAGGTGGTGCGATCACCTCCGCCGTGCGGTGCAGTTTGTTGCCATCCTGCGCAATGCCATCGGCCACGCTTTTCAGTTCGGTGATGATGGTGTCGAGTTCGGCGAGGCTGGTGAACTCATAGTGGCCGCCCGCGCCGCCGCCACCCGATTGGTGGTTGTATTCGCTGCCGATCATGCCAGCGATGGCTTGGCCGAATTGCGCCTCTGCCACCTCGCTGCCGATCTGCTCTTGCGCAGGACCTGTTTGCCCAGGTCGCAATTCTTCAGCCACCGCTCACTCCCCATGATGGTCGCCAACCGTGGGAGCGTACCAAGATTCATTGGTTCACTGCCGCCGGTTCGTGAGACGCATATGGTGGATCAAAGGTTCCCGTTCACCCGATCGGTGGACTTGATCATGGTGAGGAATGCACGCGCTGCGCCCATGCTGAACAACAGTTTTGGCTGGTCATCGGATGATGAGGCTTGCTTCGTGTCTCGGTAACCTACTAAGTCGTCCGTCCAGCCAGTCTCGACGCAGGTCGAGTTGTCCACGCTGGTTTTCGCTTTGCGCCAGTTGTCGATCACGCGGTCTCCTTCCTGATCTTGCTGATCAGCACTCTTGACTTCCTCGGATTGAGTGCCAGATGTCGAAGGTGATTCATTATCTTTCCATAATCCTCCACATCCGCGGGGGAGTCGTAGTAGTACGCAGACCGCCGGGTCTCCTGGTAGGCCACTCGCCAGTCGTCTTCGAACGTGAGTAGTACGAACGCGCCCTTGAGCGCGGGATGGATGCCGATGTCGCAGGGGATCACCTGGAAGTTGATGTTGGGGCGCCTGGTCACTTCCAGCAGGTGGTCGAGTTGCTCCACCATCACGGCGGGACCGCCGACTGGTCGTCGCAGCACTTGTTCCTCGGCAACGCACCACAGTTCGGCCGGGCTTTCGTCGCGGGTGACGACGTTCTGCCGACGCATCCGCAAAGCCATGCTTCTCTGGATGTCAACTCCATGGGTGATCGACGCGTGGTAGGAGATGAGCTCGCGGGCGTAGGCCTCGGTCTGGAGCAATCCGTTGATCGCGAACGGCTCGAAGACCTCGATGCCGGTGGCGACCGCTTCAAGGCCGACGGCCAGTTCGAAGTCGTTCATCGACGACGACGTCTCGATCTCGTGGTGCAGTGAACTCTGCTGGTCGGGTTTCAGCTTCGCCACCGCCAGCAGGTCGAGCATTCTCGGGATGTGATCCGGATTCCCGAAGTAGCCCATCAGGATTTCCAGAGCGGGCTTGGATGGCAGATTCCGGCCGGTGATCATGTGCGTGAAGGCCACACGAGACGTGCCCAGTCGTTCGCCGACTTCGGAGTGGGTCTTTCCGGCTTGCGCGCACAGTCGCTCCAATTCGTACCGGAGTACTCTGCGTGCCACCTGAGGACCGAAGGTCACCTGCACTTCTGTCCGTCCTTTCGTCGCGTTTCCGGGCGCGACGATAAGGCATGGTTACCTGTCTCGATCGAGTGAACGACCTTGTCGTTACCTTTCGTGGTGCCTAACTTGGCCTGCGAATAACATGTTCCACACAGGAGTGATCGATGACTTGGGTATCGAGTTCCGACGTGCTGACCACAATCGGCCTCACCGTCGGCCGGGACACCGACGTGAAATTCCTGGTGAGTCCGCTGTACGCGGACGACATCACGCTTGTGATCGGCAACTCCGTCGCCGAGATCACCTTTGGGCCCGAGGCAGTCGAAGCGCTGCGGGACAAGGCAGATGACGCGTTGCGCCGATTGAGGGAACAGCGGGAGTGCGCCGCATGTCCATGACGGCCGGTGTTCCGGTGTTCTGGGGGCATGGCGTGGTTCAGCCTGATTGCGCGCATGTCCGGGAAACCCTTGCGGGACGACCGGTAGCCGGATTCGCGATCTGCGGCTGCCTGCTCGTCGGTGACATCAGCGACGACGAGGTGGCGGCAGGCGGCTACCGTTTGTGCTCGCGGTGCCTGGAACTGCTTGAGAACAGGGAACCCGGCATCGACTATCCACTCTGGACGTCCGGTTGGGTCACTCCCGGCCGGACAGGCGGCGGTTGACCTCGGCGAGGTCGAAGCGCGCGGGAACGGAGTCGTCCGCCGAGTTCAGGCCGAACCACTCCAGTGAGCGCTTGTGGTCCTCGTGTTCCGGGTCGGCCAGGACCTCCCGGAGCGCCGTGTGTGGTGGGTACTCGTGGAAAGGCAGACCGCGCGCGGCAGCCTGGTCCTCGAAACTCCTCGCGGATGGCCCGGCGGCGACCATCCGGCCGGCGCCCCTGACCGCTGGTCACGGGCCTCGGCAGGACCCAGGTGGGCCAGGGACCGCAGCAGCGACAACGCCGCTGGGGCGGCGGTCTGCTCCGCGTGGGTGGCGAGGTCGGTGAGCATCGCGGGCAGTTCGTCCGCGTCGGACACCATGCCGCGCATCATGTGGACGAACTCGACGCCGAACAGTTCCACGTCAAGCGGGTCGGTGCCCGACCGGGCCGTGAACGCCCACTGGGCGAGTATCCCGGCCACGGCCTCGTCTGGTCGCGCGGGCATGGCCCCGAGTTCGACCAGCCGGTTCATCACCTGCTCGGCGCCACCGGGATCGTCGAACGCCGCCAGGTCCTCGGCAGGCGCACCCGCAGCGGTCAACTGATCGCGCAACTGCGCCAGAACATCGGCTTCGGGCCGCCTCCTCGGATGCTCGCATCGGACTGTCCGGCCCGGCCGACCGGGCCGGACAGCCTCAGCGTCCTACCGGGTCGCGACTGCCTGCTCGGCCGCGGCCAGCCACTCACGCCACTGCGCGGCCTGCGCCTCGGCCTGCTCGGCACGGCGGTTGTCGCCTGCCGCGCGGGCCTTGGCGGCCTTCGACTCGAACTCCTCGACCCGCTCGCGGAACTGGGCCGCGCGGGCCTGGGCCTCCGGGTCGGTGCGGCGCCACTGCTGGTCCGCTGCCTGGCGCACCTTCTCCTCGACCGCGCGCAGCCGGCCTTCCAGTTCACGCACGCGCTCGCGGGGCACCTTGCCGATCGACTCCCAGCGCTCCTGGATGCGGTGCAGGTGCGACCGGGCCGCGTCCAGGTCGGAGGTGTTGATCTTCTCGGCCTCGACCAGCAGTTCTTCCTTGGCCTTCGCGTTGTCGCCGAACTCCGCGTCGCGTTCGCTGAACGCCGACGACCGGCGGGCGAAGAACTTGTCCTGCGCCGCGCGGAACCGCTGCCACAGCGCGTCGTCCGAGTCCTTCGGCGCCCGCCCGGCCGCCTTCCACTCGGTCATCAGCGCCTTATAGCGGCCGGCCGTCACGCCCCAGTCGTCGGAGTCCGAGATCAGCTCGGCCTCCTCGACCAGTTCCTGCTTGCGGGCCTTCGCGGTCGAGCGCTGCCGGTCGAGGTCCGCGAAGTGCGAACCGCGCCTGCGGTTGAAGGTGTCCCGTGCCTTGGAGAACCGGCGCCACAGCTGCTCGTCGGTCTTCCTGTCGACACCGCGGATGGTCTTCCACTCGTCCAGGATCGTGCGCAGCCGGTCACCCGCCGCCTTCCACTGGGTGGACTCGGCCGCGATCTGCTCGGCCTCCTCGGCCAGCTCCTGCTTGCGCGCCACCGACGCCGCCCGTGCTGCCTCACGGGCCACCTTCGAGGCCTCGATGGCCTGCTTGGCGTGCGCCAGTACGTACTCGACCCGGGCGTCCAGCGCGGCGAGGTCACCGACCACGGCCGCGTCGACCAGGCTCTCCTTGATGTGCTTCGCGCTCGTCAAGGACTGCTTGGGGTCACCGGCACCGGAGACGATCCGCGCTTCGAGCAGCTCGACCTCGGTGCGGATGTCGTCGAACCGCCGCGCGAAGTGGGCGAGCCCCTCCGCGGGTTCACCCGCCTGCCACGAGCCGACCGGCCGCTCGCCGTCCGCGGTCTTCACGAAGACCTGGCCGGACTCGTCCACCCGCCCCCACCTGCCCGGGTCGGTGGACGCCACCGGGACCGGCGCGGGTGCTGTGAGCTCTGTGACAGCCGGCTCGGCCGTGGCGGCCGGCTCAGCCACAGCCACCTCCGGTGCCTCGACCTCAGCCACGTCCGTGCTCTGGGTTGTTTCCCTGTCCGTCATCGCCGGCTCCTCCTCGCCTGCGTGCCCGCGCCTCCCACGGGCGCCCCGTCGTTCGCCGGGGCCCAGCAACCTGGAATCCCGCTCGCCGAGGCGACAGGTTCCGCGCGCATTCAAACAGGTCAACGCCCGAGTCGGAACCACCAGGCTCAGTCCGGGCCATCCTAGTAACGTCTCACAGCGTGATCGTCCGCGCCGCTGTCGTGCCCTATCCACCCCTTCTGGTGCCCGAACTGGTCGTCGCGGACGTGCCGGAAGTGGCCGGGGTGCGCCGCGCGTGCGTCGCCGCGGCGCGTCGCCTGGCGGCGGGTTCCCGCAGGTGGATCGCGGTGGCGCCGGGGTTCGGCGAGGTGGCGGGCGATGCCGTCGGCACGTTCGCCGGGTTCGGTGCGGACGTCGCGGTCCGGTTGAACGAGGACACGGAGGGTGACCTCGACCCGGATCTGCCATTACCGGTGTTGATCGCCGGATGGTTGCGGGAACAAGCAGGTGTACGCGATGTGAGCATCCAGTTGGTCCCGCCGGGTGCGACGAGCGAACAGTGCCGTGCGCTGGGCGGACACCTCGCCGACAGCTCGAACGATCCAATTGGACTGCTCGTGCTCGGTGACGGCTCACCGAAACACGGTGAGCGAGCACCGGGCCGCCCCGACGCACGGGCGGGTGAGTTCGACAACACCGTCCAGAAAGCCCTCAGGGACGCTGACGCGGCCGCACTGCTGGCCCTGGACCCGGAGCTGGCGGCCGACCTGGGAGCGGAGGGCAGGCCGGCCTGGCAGGTCCTCGCCGGGCTGCCGGGCGAGTGGCGGTGCGTCACCAGCGAGCTGATGGTGCCCTTCGGCGTCGCCTACCACGTCGCGGTCTGGGACCCTGTTCAGCCGTGACCGCTCCCATCGCCGTCGTCGGACCCACCGCGACGGGCAAATCCGACCTGGCCATCGCGCTGGCCCAACGACTCGGCGGCGAAGTGGTCAACGCCGACGCGTCCCAGCTCTACCGCGGGATGGACATCGGCACCGCGAAGGTCACCCGTGCCGAACGCGAGGCCGTGCCGCACCACCTGCTCGACGTGCTCGACGTGACCGAGACCGCGTCGGTGGCCGCGTACCAGCGCCACGCCCGGCAGGCCGTCGAGGACGTCCAGGCGGCGGGCAAGGTGCCCGTCCTGGTCGGCGGGTCCGGCCTGTACGTCCAAGCCGTCCTGGACGACCTGGAGTTCCCCGGCACGGACCCGGACGTCCGAGGGCGTCTGGAAGACGAGATGGCCACGGTCGGCGCGCCGCTGATGCACGAACGGCTGGCCGCGCTCGACCCGATCGCCGCGGGCGCGATCCTCCCGAGCAACGGCCGCCGCGTGGTCCGTGCGCTCGAAGTGATCGAGCTGACCGGCCGCCCGTTCTCCGCGACCATGCCCAAGCCGGGCCCGGCCCGGTACGGCACCGTCCTGGTCGGGCTGGACCGGGAGCCCGACCAACTGGATGCCCGCATCGACGCCAGGGTGGCCCGGATGTTCGCCGCCGGGTTCGTCGACGAGGTCCGCGAACTGGAACGGATCGGCCTCCGCGACGGGCTGACGGCCTCTCGCGCGCTCGGCTACCAGCAGGTCCTGGCGTTCTTCGACGGCGAGTACGACCTGGCCGAGGCGACCGCGCTGACCGCGCAGGGACACCGCCGGTTCGTGCGCAGGCAACGGTCATGGTTCCGGCGTGACAAGCGGATCACATGGCTGGACGCGGGGGCGGAGAACCTCCTTGCGGACGTGCTCCGGCTGGTGACCCCGTAACCTGGGCACCGTGCGGGACATCGAATTCCTCAAGGGGCACGGCACCGAGAACGACTTCGTGGTGCTGCCCGACCTCGACGGCACCCTGGACCTGACCGCGGCGCGTGTCCGCGCACTCTGCGACCGCAACCGCGGGCTGGGCGCGGACGGTGTTCTCCGTGTGGTCAAAGGCTCGGTCGTGCTGGACACCGAGACCGAGGACGCGCGGCGCCGACTGGCCGATGTGGACCCTGACGGCTGGTTCATGGACTACCGCAACGCCGACGGCTCGATCGCGGAGATGTGCGGCAACGGCCTGCGCCTGTTCGCCGCCTACCTGGTGGACGCCGGGCTGGCCGAGGCGGGCGAGTTCGTCGTCGGCACGCGGTCCGGGCCGAAACCCGTGCGCACGCACGAGGACGGGTCCGTGACCCTCCACATGGGACCAGCACGGGTGTTCGGCCGCTCGCAGGCGACCGTGTCCGGCGAGGCGTACCCGGGTGTGGCGATCGACGTCGGCAACCCGCACCTGGCGTGCCTGATCGACGGCGATCCGACGGATCTGGACCTGACCGTGCCACCTGGCCACGACCCCGTGCTGTTCCCGCACGGTGTGAACGTGGAACTGTTCCGCCGCAAGGGACCCGACGCGATCCAGATGCGCGTGCACGAACGTGGTGTGGGGGAGACCCGGTCCTGCGGGACGGGCACGGTCGCCGCCGTCGCGGCGTTGCTGCACCTGGTGGACGAGCCGACTGGGACGTCCTATGTGGATGTTCTCGGCGGCCGGGTCCGCGTGGAGATCACCGAGGACGGCAGCACCCTCACGGGCCCTGCGGTGCTGGTTGCTCGTGGCCAGCTGGATCGACGCTGGTGGGAGTCGGCGTCCTGACGGTCGTGCGGATCGGCGAGAAGATCAGCGGCAGCGAGCACAGCGACAACCCGATCGCGGCGACCCACAGCGCACCACGCACGCTGATCAGCTCACCGAGCACACCACCCGCCAGCGACCCGAGCGGGAACGCACCCCAGATCATGAACCGCATGCTGGCGTTCATCCGGCCGAGCAGCCGGTCGGGGCAGATCGACTGGCGGAAGCTGACCTGCGCGATGTTGTGCACGGTGACGCCGTAACCGACACCGAGCATGCCTATGACAGACAGCCACACGGTCCAGCCGGGGTAGGCCAACGGGATCAACAGCTCGAACGGCGCGATGGCCACCAGCGACACCCAGATCGCGCGGGCGTTGCCGATCTTGCGATACCACCAGTTCGCGGTGACCGCGCCCAGTGCGCCGCTGACGCCGCCGACCGCGAGCACGAGCCCGACTTGAGCGCTGCTCAGGTGCAGGTCCTTGGTGAGGAACAGCACCATCGCGGCGGTCTCCATCTGGAAGAAGAACCCCGCTGTTGTGCCCGCGAGCGCGATCGCGCGCAGCATCTTGTTGTGGAAGACGAACTTCAGGCCTTCCAGCACCTCGGTGCGCAGCTTGCGCCCGTGCTCCCGCTCCGGCTGCGGCTCGACTTTCTTGATCCGCAGCAGAAACAGCCACGACGCCACGAACCCGAAGCCGACCGCGATCGTCGCGTTCGCCGCGCCGATCAGAGTGGCCAGCCCGCCACCGGCCGCCGGGCCGGAGATCAGCGCGACCTGTTGGCTGGCCTGCAGTTTGGAGTTGCCGTCCAGCAACTGGTCCCGGCTGACCAGGGTCGGCAGGTACGACTGGTACGACACGTCGAAGAACACCGTGCACACGCCGACCAGCAGGCCGACAACGATCATGTGCGGCAACGTCAGCGCCCCGGCCCACCACGCCACAGGGATGCTGAGCATCAGCGCCGCCCGCGCCACGTCCGCCCGCATCATCAGCGTCCGCCGCCGCATCCGGTCCACCCACACACCGGCGGGCAGGCCGATCAGCAGGAACGCGGCCGTTTCCGCCGCCGTGAGCAGGCCCATCTCGACCGGCGTCGCGGCGAGAACGGTCACGGCGACGAGCGGCAGGACCGTCTGGCCGATGAAAGTGCCGAACTGGCTGATGGTGTCGCTGGCCCAGAGCTGGCGGAAGTCGTGGTGGCGGAGGAGGGACACCCGCTCACCTTGCCCCACCCGGCGCCGCGATGGGAACGAATTGGGTACTTCGCGGCGTTGTAAGACGTGACGCCACAGAAACGATAACCAGTCGGCGGATTCTGCCGTACGTGCGACCATGGACGGGCAACATAGCTACTACAGGTAAGGACAGGGCTCACTCAATGACGGAAGACTACGCGGAAGAACTGGTCTCGACGGGGGATTTGGAGCTCGAGGACCGTTCCGCGCTACGTCGAGTGGCCGGGCTGTCCACCGAGCTTTCCGACATCACCGAGGTCGAGTACCGCCAGCTGCGACTCGAACGGGTGGTTCTGGTCGGGGTGTGGACCGAGGGCACGGCGGAGCAGGCCGACGCGTCGCTCACCGAGCTGTCGCGACTGGCCGAGACGGCCGGGTCCGAGGTCCTCGAAGGGCTCATCCAGCGGCGTGACCGGCCGGACCCGGCCACCTACGTCGGTTCCGGCAAGGTCGACGAGATCTTCCAGACCGTGCTGGCGACCGGCGCGGACACGGTGATCTGCGACGGTGAGCTCTCACCCGGTCAGCTCCGCCAGCTCGAGGCGCGCCTCAAGGTCAAGGTGATCGACCGGACCGCGCTCATCCTCGACATCTTCGCGCAGCACGCGCGGTCGAAGGAGGGCAAGGCCCAGGTCGAGCTGGCCCAGCTGCAGTACCTGCTGCCGCGGTTGCGCGGCTGGGGTGAGTCGCTGTCCCGGCAGGCCGGTGGCCGGGCGGGCGGCGGCAACGGCGGGGTGGGTCTGCGTGGCCCCGGTGAGACCAAGCTGGAAACCGACCGGCGGCGCATCCGTGCCAAGATCTCCAAGCTCCGGCGGGAGATCGCGGCGATGTCGGCCGTGCGGGAGACCAAGCGCGGCCGCCGGGTGGCCAACGAGGTGCCGAGCGTCGCCATCGCCGGCTACACCAACGCGGGCAAGTCCAGTCTGCTCAACGCCATCACCGGCGCGGGCGTGCTGGTCGAGGACGCGTTGTTCGCCACGCTGGACGCGACCACACGGCGCACCCAGACCCCGGACGGGCGCACGTACACGCTGACCGACACGGTCGGGTTCGTGCGGCACCTGCCGCACCAGCTGATCGAGGCGTTCCGGTCCACCTTGGACGAGGTGGCCGACGCGGACCTGCTGGTGCACGTGGTGGACGGCTCGGACGACAACCCGGAGTGGCAGGTCAACGCGGTGCGCGAGGTGCTCAACGAGATCGTCGAGCGCAACGACACCACGATGCCACCGGAGGTCCTGGTGGTGAACAAGATCGACGCGGCGGACGAGCTGCAGCTGGCGCGGTTGCGTCACCTGTTGCCCGGTGCGTTGTTCGTCTCGGCGCACAAGGGCTCAGGGCTCGACGAGCTGCGTGAGCACCTGGCCACGGCGTTGCCGAGGCCGGACGTCGAGGTCGATGTGCTGGTGCCGTACGCCCGGGGCGAGCTCGTGGCCAGGGTCCACCGGGAGGGTGAAGTGCTCGCGGAGCGTCACACCCCGGAGGGAACCCAGCTGCACGCCCGGGTGAACGGCGACCTGGCCGGGGCATTGGGCCAGTTCGCAAGCAACGGCGCCCCTGCCTGACGCGTCTACTGATGGTGATCGGTGTACGGAGGGCTTTGGCGTGGGGAGGCGCCTTGGCCCTGGCCGTTGCGCTCTCCCCGGTCACGGCGGCACACGCGGCCGACCCGGTTGAGCGCTGCGTGCTCAACAACAAGAACATCGGGGAGCTGTCCGGCCTGGCGTCGGACGGCTCCAAGATGTACGCGACCAACGACGGCGGCACCAAGCTGACCGTCTTCGTGCTGTCCAAGGACTGCAAGCTCGAGCGGACCATCGCGAACAAGACCGACCCGTTCGACGTCGAAGACATGGCTCGCACCAAGGACGGGACACTCTGGCTCGCCGACACCGGTGACAACGGCAAGAAACGCGACACGGTCGCGTTGCACGCGCTGACCCCGGACGGCAAGGCGACGCTGTACCGCCTGTCCTACCCGGACGGTCAGCACGACGCGGAAGCCCTGCTGATGGACCAGAAGGGCGTGCCCTACCTGGTCACCAAGGAACCGTTCGGCGCGGCGCAGGTCTACCGGCCGGAAGGCGCCCTGCAGAGCCCCGGCCCGGTGAAACTGGCCAAAGTGGCCTCGGTCGACCTGAAGAGCACCGACACACCGGGCGGCCCGACGCAGATCCCGCACGCCATCGGCTCGATCCTGGTGACCGGCGGCGCGGTCAGCCACGACGGGAAAGTCGTGGCGCTCCGGACGTACACCGACGCCTACCTCTACGGCGCGCCCGACGGTGACATCGCCGCGGCGTTCAGCCGCGAGCCCGTACGCGTGCCGCTGCCGAACGAACCGCAAGGCGAGACGATCGCGTTCGAGCCGGACGGGACGCTGCTGACCGGCTCGGAAGGCGTCGGCCAGCCGATCAGGGCCATCGCGGGCGCGACCGGCCTGGTGTCGGCGGACCCCAAACCAGGAGCCAAGCCGGGGAGCTCCGCCGGCGCGGCCGGCGACACGAACGCCGCGCCTGCCACCGGGGACTCCGGGTTCCCCACGTGGCTGGCTGTCGTGATCGGCGTGGTCGTGGTGCTGGGCGGCCTGGCTTTCCTGGGGCGCAAGGGAACGTCCCGCTAGCGGCGTTCCCCGGTCGTCCTAGAGCCGCCGCAGGACCGCGACCACCTTTCCGAGGATCGTGGCCTCGTCGCCGGGGATCGGGTCGTACGCCTCGTTCTGCGGCAGCAGCCAGACATGCCCGTCGCGCAGCTTGTACGTCTTGACCGTGGCCTCGCCGTCGATCATCGCCGCGACGATCTCGCCGTTGTCGGCGACCGACTGCTGGCGCACCACGACCCAGTCGTCGTCGGCGATCGCCGCGTCGATCATCGAGTCGCCCGCGACCTTCAGCAGGAACAGCGAGCCCTCGCCGACGATCTCCTTCGGCAGCGGGAAGACGTCCTCGACGGCCTGTTCGGCCAGGATCGGCCCACCGGCCGCGATCCGGCCGAGCACGGGAACGTACGCGGGCGTCGGGGCGGGAGTGTCGTCGCCGGCCAGCTGAGCCGCGTCCGCGTCCGGCGGCAGCACGCCGATCGCCCGCGGCCGGTTGTGGTCCCGGCGCAGATAGCCCTTCCGCTCGAGGGCTTTGAGCTGGTAGGCGACCGACGACGTCGAGGTCAGGCCGACCGCCTCGCCTATCTCGCGCACGCTCGGCGGATAGCCGACGCGTTCGACCCAGGCTCTGATGACCTCGAGCACCGCGCGCTGCCGCGGCGGCAGGGTGCCCGAGTCCAGCTCCTCGGACTGCTCAGGGAAGGGGCGGATGTTGTCGCCCTGCTCTGGTGTCTTGCTGCGCTGCGGCACCGCTTCCGCCTCCAAAAATCCTCGCCCACCTGTGGGCGAGCTCGATCATCTTCACCGACCGTAGTCCGCTTCGACCTGGAGATCAAACACCTGTTCGAGGGACACGCCGAGCAGATCTCGATTTTTGTCGGTGGTTGGTGGTACACATTCGCACGAACGTTCGATCGAACCGATGTTCGATCAGAAGTCGCGCGAGGAGGATACGACATGGCGGCTCCGGTACGCACCAAGATCGACCTGTCGCAGCTGGACGCCCCACGGCCGGTGCTCCGCCTGGTGCCGCCGCTGCCCGAGGTCGAGGAGCCCAAGCCGGAGCAGGCCGCCGAGCGGACGCGCGTGGCCGAAACTCCCCGCCGTGCGCGCCACCAGCGGCGCAGGCCGTCGCACTCCCGCGTGGCGGCGTGCACTCCGGCGGTCCGCCGCCGCAGGCAAGTCGCGGCGTCCGTCCTGATCGCGCTCGGGATGTTCCTCGCGGTGCTGGGCTTCGGCAGCCTCGCGGGCGCGCTCACAGCCGACGTGGTCCCCGGCCGCACGGCGGTGGTCTGGGTACAGCCCGGCGAAAGCCTGTGGGAGGTGGCCGAGCGGTCCGCCCCCGGGTACGACACCGAAGCCGTGGTCGCCCGGATTCACGAGCTCAACGAGATCTCCGGCAACGTGGTCCTCGCGGGACAGCCGCTCCAGGTTCCGTCCGCGCCCTGAATGCCCGGCACTGCCTTCATGTGCGGCCTTTATGTGCGTGCCGCATCGGCGTACCGCCGAGGGCGGCGAGCGGTTGAGAAGCAGTCGAATTCACGCCGGATGGCGGTCAGCCCCGGCGGCGCGCTTGGTGTGCGCGATGGTCGAAGAGATAGAGACAGGCCGACCGCGGGAAACTCTGCCTGCCGGCGGATGAGTCGCGGGGTGCGACTGGTGTGCGCAGCTGTCGGTGAGGGCGTCGCGTGGGCGACCGGGAGCCGCTGAGCCGAACCCGCACAAGATCGACAGCACCCCCTCATGGCGGCGGACCCGCCAAGTGGACTCCTCGTCCGGTGGCCTAACGTGTGCGCGCAATGTGGGCCCCTCGCCCGTCCTGACGTTCCCTCGAATGGCTGATTGCGCGGTTCGTGTCCACTCCGTGTGTGGCACTCGCCACTCCGACTCCCCGACCGGGGGAGACACGCCGTGTCGACTTGCATCGCCTAGGCCTCGGGCATACTGTCACCCCAACATCTAGTAGTTACACCGCTGTATTTAGTCCACAGGTTGGGGCTGGAGTCGGGCAAGTTGTCCACGCTCCATCCACAAGTCGATCACCAGCCAGGCTGTTGCGGTGACGCACGGGTGTTGTCGGGTGACTGTCAGTGAGAAGGGGGAGAGCGATGAGGTGCCCGTTCTGCAGGCACTCCGACTCTCGGGTCGTCGACTCCCGGGAGGTCGACGAAGGACAGGTGATCCGGCGCAGGAGGTCGTGCTCGAGCTGCGGCCGCAGGTTCACGACAGTCGAAGAGGCCGTGCTGGCGGTCGTCAAGCGCTCCGGCGTGACCGAGCCGTTCAGCCGCGACAAGGTCGTGCGCGGCGTCCAGCGCGCCTGCCAGGGCAGGCCGGTGGACGAGGACGCGCTGCAGCAGCTGGCGCACAAGGTCGAGGAGACGATCCGTTCGGCGGGCGCCGCCGAGATCCCCAGCCACGAGGTCGGCCTCGCCATCCTCGGTCCGCTGCGTGAGCTCGACGAGGTCGCCTACCTGCGGTTCGCCAGCGTGTACCGCTCGTTCACGTCCGTCGAGGACTTCGAAAAGGAGATCGCGGACCTCAAGGAAGCGATCGCCAACCGGTCGGAGGCGGGCGAGTGAGTCGCCGGACCCGGCCCAAGAGCAGGACAACGAAGAAGAATTCGCTCGGACCGGATCGGACGGGGACCCCGGCCGTGGCCGCGCCAGTTATCGCGAGTGTTGAGGGAGAGGGACTGGTCATGACGGAGACGGTTGGCGTTCCCACTGGGGGAGATCAGCAGGTCAAGGGCCTGCGGATGCAGCGGGTCTTCACGACCGAGGGAGTGCACCCGTACGACGCGGTCACGTGGGAGCACCGCGACGTGGTGATGACCAACTGGCGTGACGGGTCGGTGAACTTCGAGCAGCGCGGCGTCGAGTTCCCCGACACCTGGTCGGTCAACGCGGTCAACATCGTCACCAGCAAGTACTTCCGCGGCGCGGTCGGCTCGCAGGTCAGGGAGAGCAGCCTGCGCCAGCTGATCGACCGCGTGGTGAAGAAGTACGTGGCCGCCGGTGTGGAGCACGAGTACTTCGCCACGCCGAAGGACGCCGAGATCTTCGAGCACGAGCTCACCTACATGCTGCTGCACCAGGTGTTCAGCTTCAACTCGCCGGTCTGGTTCAACGTCGGCACCGCGTCGCCGCAGCAGGTCAGCGCCTGCTTCATCCTCGCCGTCGACGACACCATGGAGTCGATCCTCAACTGGTACAAGGAAGAGGGCCTGATCTTCAAGGGCGGTTCCGGCGCGGGCCTGAACCTCTCGCGGATCCGGTCGTCCAAGGAACTGCTGTCCTCCGGCGGCACGGCGTCCGGCCCGGTGTCGTTCATGCGCGGCGCCGACGCGTCCGCGGGGACGATCAAGTCCGGTGGCGCGACCCGGCGCGCGGCCAAGATGGTCGTGCTCGACGTGGACCACCCGGACGTCGAGGAGTTCATCGAGACCAAGGCCAAGGAAGAAGCCAAGATCCGCGTCCTGCGCGACGCCGGCTTCGACATGGACCTCGGTGGCAAGGACATCACCTCGGTCCAGTACCAGAACGCCAACAACTCGATCCGCGTGTCCGACGAGTTCATGCACGCGGTGGAGAACGACGGCCAGTTCGCCCTGCGGGCACGCGGCACGAACGACGTCATCGAAGAGGTCGGCGCCAAGGGCCTGTTCCGCAAGCTGGCCAAGGCCGCGTGGGAGTGCGCCGACCCGGGCATCCAGTACGACAGCACGATCAACGACTGGCACACCTGCCCCGAGTCGGGCCGGATCACCGCGTCGAACCCGTGCAGCGAGTACATGCACCTGGACAACTCCAGCTGCAACCTCGCCTCGCTGAACCTGATGAAGTTCCTGCGTGAGGACGGCACGTTCGACGGGCAGCGGTTCGTCAAGGCGGTCGAGTTCGTCATCACCGCGATGGACATCTCGATCTGCTTCGCGGACTTCCCGACCGAGCCGATCGCGGACACCACCCGCAAGTTCCGCCAGCTGGGCATCGGATACGCCAACCTGGGCGCGCTGCTGATGGCGACCGGGCACGCGTACGACTCCGAGGGCGGCCGTGCGCTCGCCGCGTCCATCACCTCGCTGATGAACGCCGTCGCGTACCGGCGTTCCGCCGAACTCGCCGGTGTCGTCGGCCCGTACGACGGCTACGCCCGCAACGCCGAGCCGCACATCCGCGTGATCCGCAAGCACGCCGCTGCCAACGACCTGATCCGCACCCTGGCCGCGGACGACACCGCGATCCAGCGCATCGCGGGCGAGGAATGGCGTCGCGGCCTGGAGATCGGCGTCAGGGACGGCTGGCGCAACGCCCAGGCGTCCGTGCTCGCGCCGACCGGCACCATCGGCCTGATGATGGACTGCGACACCACCGGCATCGAGCCGGACCTGGCGCTCGTGAAGTTCAAGAAGCTGGTCGGCGGCGGTTCGATGCAGATCGTCAACCAGACTGTGCCGCGCGCGCTGAAGTCCCTGGGCTACCAGGACGAGCAGGTCGAGGCGATCGTGGAGTTCATCGCCGAGCACGGGCACGTCATCGACGCGCCGGGCCTGCGCCGCGAGCACTACGAGGTCTTCGACTGCGCGATGGGCGAGCGCTCGATCGCCCCGATGGGCCACGTCCGGATGATGGCCGCGGTGCAGCCGTTCATCTCGGGTGCGATCTCCAAGACGGTCAACATGCCGGAAGCGGCGACCATCGAGGACGTCGAGGAGATCTACTTCCAGGGCTGGAAGCTGGGCCTGAAGGCGCTGGCGATCTACCGCGACAACTGCAAGGTCGGCCAGCCGCTGTCGGCGGGCAAGGGTGCCAAGAGCGACAAGGCGGCGGAGAAGGAGACGGTGGTCGAGTACCGCCCGGTCCGCAAGCGCCTGCCGAAGAAGCGCCCGTCGCAGACGGTGTCGTTCACCGTCGGTGGCGCGGAGGGCTACCTGCACGCGGGTTCGTACCCCGACGACGGTCTCGGCGAGATCTTCGTCAAGCTGGGCAAGCAGGGTTCGACGCTGGCGGGCGTGATGGACGCGTTCTCCATGTCGATCTCGGTGGGCCTGCAGTACGGGATCCCGCTGGAGTTCTACGTGTCGAAGTTCCAGAACCTGCGCTTCGAGCCGGCGGGCATGACCGACGACCCGGACGTGCGGATCGCCACCAGCGTGCTCGACTACCTGTTCCGCAGGCTGGCGCTGGACTACCTGCCGTTGGAGAAGCGCGCCCAGCTGGGCATCTACACGGCGTCGGAGCGTTCGGCGCAGGTGAACAACGACTACGGCTCGTCCGATGTGGACCTCGAAGGCATGCGGTCGACGGTGGAATCCGCCGCGGCGGCCCCCCAGCCGAAGGCCGGGATCGAGAAGGCCCACAGCTCGACCGAACTGCTCGAGCTGCAACTCGGCACCGTCGCCGACGCCCCGCTCTGCATGACCTGCGGCACGAAGATGCGGCCCGCCGGCTCCTGCTACGTCTGTGAGGGCTGCGGCTCCACCTCCGGCTGCAGCTGACAAAGCCGACAAGACAACGGGGTGCCCGGACACGGGCACCCCGTTGTCTTGTCCGGGTATGGGTGAGACTGGTGGCATGACCGGGGTCGAGGTGTTCGAGGGGCAGCGGTCCCGCATGTTCGGTTTGGCCTACCGGATGCTGGGGTCGGCCGCGGAGGCTGAGGACGTGGTGCAGGACGCTTTCCTCCGCTGGCATCGGGCGGATCTCGATGCGATCGACACGCCCGCGGCCTGGTTGACGAAGGTTGTCACGAACCTGTGTCTGTCGCGGCTTTCCTCGGCGCGGATGCGGCGGGAAAGCTATGTCGGACCGTGGTTGCCGGAGCCTGTGCGCACTGGCGACGGGGCTTTGGGTCCACTGGAGACTGTCGAGCAGCGTGAGCTCGTCTCCCTGGGTGTTCTCGTCGTCCTTGAGCGGTTGACGGCTGCTGAGCGGGCTGTTTTCGTTCTGCGGGAGGCTTTCGGGTACCAGCATCGGGAGATCGCCGGTGTTCTCGACGTCGACGAGGTGCGTTCCCGGCAGCTGTACGCGCGGGCTCGCCGGCACGTGGCTGAGGCTCGCAGGCGTTTTCCCGCAGATCGGGAACGGCATGCTGAGATCGTGCGGAGATTCTTCGCCGCGGCTGTCGAGGGTGACGTCGCGGGTTTGACCGAGTTGCTCGCTGAGGACGTCGTGTCCTGGTCCGACGGTGGTGGGAAGGCCACGGCCGCGCGGCGGCCGATCGTCGGCCGGGACAAGGTGCTGCGCTATCTCGGCGGGTTTCGGCAGCGGCCTGAGTTCGCGCAGGTGGATAGCGAGTTCGCCGAGGTCAACGGGCAGCTTGCCGTGCTGCTGCGGTGGGGTGGCGCGCTCGCGGCGGTGTTCGTTCCCGAGGTTGACGGCGACCGCGTCACCGCGCTGCGTTCGATCATCAACCCGGACAAGCTCCACGCTGTCGCGAATCTACGGAGTCCGTAGCCGGGTGAGGGTGGTCGTGGTGTTGTCGTTGACGAGGTGGATGAACCGCAGCACCGCGGTGAGTTCCGCTTCGGTGAAGCCGGCGAGGTCGGCACGGGTGCAGGCGGCGAGTTCGGCGTAGTAGGCGCGCAGACGATCGAGGCCTTCGGAGGTCGGCTCGATCAGCACCCTGCGCCGGTCGTGAGGATCCTGGATCCGTTCGACGCAGCCTGCCTCGTCGAGTCGGTCGATCATGCGTGACACCGAGCCCGATGTCAGGCCGACGCGGGTGGCCAGCGTCGCCGCGGTGGCCGGCCCGTGTTTGTTGAGAGTGTGCAGGGCGTCCAGGTCGCTGAGCGTGACTCCCATCCGCCTGGCGATCTCGGCGTTGAGCTGTGATGTGGTGTTTCCCCAGTCCGGCAGGGCGGCCAGCACCTGGTTGGCCGCTGTGTCGCTGTCCATCCGCGCCTGAGTCCTTTCTTCCTTGTGGTGGGCACGCTAACAGTCGTAACCTGCGTGACGCAACTACTGTGTCACGCAGGTATCTGTGAGGGAGGACTTGTCGTGCGTGTTTTGCTGTCGACCATCGGGTCACGGGGTGAAGCTCAGCCGGTAGCGGCTTTGGCCTTACGGCTGAAGGCCCTTGGGCACCAGGTGTCCGCGTGTGTCTCGCCCGATTTCCGGGACTGGTTCCAGGAGCAGGGAATCCCGGTGACGCCCATCGGTCCGGCGATGCGTTCTTCAGCGTGGGACCTGTCCACGCCGGCAGGCCGGAGGCGCGCGGCGCAGGACGCCGTGGCGTCGCAGTTCGCCACACTTCCTGAGGCCGCACGGGAAAGTGACATCCTGGTCGGCTGTGGCGCTGTGCAGGTCGCCGCCCATTCGGTGGCCGAGTTGCTGGGGATCGGCCACGTTCACGCGGAGTTCTGCCCAGCCGCACTGCCGTCCGCGCACCACGCGCCAGCGCCTTGGCCAGGATGGCCGCAGAATGAGAATGACAGTTGGGCGGCGGACGCGCGACGGTGGAAAGACGCGTGGGGCCCCGCCCTCAACGCGCACCGAGCCGCAGTGGGACTCGCGCCCGTCGACGACGTGCGAACCCACGTGCTCACCGAGCAGCCGTGGCTGGCCGCGGATCCCGTGTTGAGCCCGTGGCCGGGCGATGGCGGCGTGGTCCAGACGGGAGCGTGGATCGTGCCGGACGAGCGACCACTTTCCGGCGAACTCGCGAGTTTCCTCGATGCCGGTGAGCCACCGGTCTACTTCGGCCTGGGCAGTTATCCCCACGCGCACGGCATCAGCGAGGTCATGATCAACGCAGCTCGGTCGCTCGGCCGCCGTGCGGTCATCTCCCGTGGGTGGGCGGATCTGTCGACGGCGGGCGACGGAACTGACTGCATCTCGATCGGCGAAGCCAACCACCAGGCGCTGTTCGGCCGTGTCGCTGCCGTCGTGCATCACGGCGGCGCGGGCACCACGACCACAGCCGCGCGTGCCGGAGCCCCGCAAGTCGTTATCCCTCAACAGTACGACCAGCACTACTGGGCTGCGCGCGTCGACCAGCTCGGTGTCGGGAAGGCGCACGCTCGAGGTGTGCCGACCGTGGGTTCCCTGGCAGAAGCTCTGGGCGCTGCCCTCCAGCCTGAGGTTGCCCGCTGTGCCGACCGGCTCGCCGGAGCGATGAAGGCAACCGGCGGCGTGCAGGTCGCCGTGGATCTTCTGCTGGCCCGGTCATGAAAAGCGGGCCCGGGGGAGTAGCCATCCCCCGGGCCCTTGATGGCCGCCACTTGGCGCCGCCAGCACGTTTAAAGGCACGGATCACGCATCACCGCCCCGCGTCCTACGATTGGACCACTGGCCCATGGTGGCGGGCCAGGCTGGAGTTGAACCAGCAACTCGGGTGCACTCGTCCGTTCCTGGTCGATCTGGCGATCGACGGCAAGGTACTGAGATTCGAGCGAGAGTTTGATTCTCGTGGCGAGCGTCCGGCTGCCTCTACCCGTTGGGCCACCCGCCCGCGAATGTGGGCGGGGGAGGATTCGAACCTCCACTGTCACCGGAAACCCTGTCAAACTGACGGTTTCAGTCTCAGCTTGCGCTCAGTGCGCGGCACCGACTCTAGCGGATCGGCTGGGGCTCAGGCGAACAGATAACCGAAGACCTTCGTCCCGAGCTTCTGCTGCGTGATCTCGGTGTTGTTGGCTTCCTCGCGCGCGAACTTCACGGCCTGCTGCAGCTTCTCCACGCGCTCGACGAGCTCGTTGATGCGCTTGGCGGGCATGGCGCCGGAGAACTTCACGGTCTTCCAGTAGCCGACGGTCACGTCCTCGTAGTACACCTCGACCTGGGCCGGATGCTTCTCGGTCGCCTCAGCCTTCACGTGGTTGCGCGGAATCTTCTTGGTGCGCACGGTCTGCACGGGTTCGGTCGCCCAGCAGTCCGCCGACGCGTCGTACTCCCACGTCTCGGCCGCGTCGAGCACCGGCAGCTTCCGGATGAAGGTGAGCATGTCGACCAGCTGCTTCTCCAGGAACAGCAGGTAGCTCACCGGCACCGCTTCCAGCAGCGTCTCGCCGTCGACCCGCACGTCCGCCTTCGCGGTGCAGTTCGCCCAGTCCTTGGTCGCGGTGACGTCGAAGAGCCTGGTCAGGATCTCGGCCGTGGCGCGGATCGTCTCCTCCGCCTTGACCTGCACCTTGGTCGACTCCGGCGGCAGCTGCTCGCCCTCCTCGTCCTTCGGGCGGTACGTGCGCGAGATACCCGAGAGCAGGCCGGCTTTCTGCAGCGCGTGGTGCGCGTCGGTCAGCTCCTGGAACGATCGGGACTTGATGCCTTTTTCGACCGCGACGATCTGGTTCAGACGTGTCATGGAAAACCTTGTCATACTTGAGAAATTGAAGTTGTGAAAAGGCTAGCAACGCAGGGCAAACAGTTTTGCCGCCATCGACCATGGAGCGCAGATGGGTTTTCCGCCAGCCGGCTACCAGGCCAAGCCGGGCAGTGTCCTCGACGTCGACCGCGCCTTCTACGACCGGATCGCCGGTGGTGACCGGGAACTGGTCGACGAGTTCGTGATCCCGATCCGGTCGGGCCGGGCGTGGGAGGTCCCCGCCGGGGCGTTGTGCCGGTTGATCACCACGGCCGCCGGGCCGCAGGTCGGCGATCTCAACCTCTGGAACCGCCACAACCCGCGTGAACGGCTGTGGGCCGCGCGGACACGGCAACTGCAGAGCGCTCATGTCACGACGTACGACCGGCTCTGGTCGACGTTGCCCTATCTGCGCCCGTTGGTGACGATCACCAAGGACACGCTGGAATCCTATGGCGTGGACGAGGACGGCGGCCGGGTGCACGACCTGCTCGGTTCACGCTGCGACCCGTACGTGAACCGGATCCTGACCGATGAGGATTTCGACTTCCACTGCCACTCCAACCTCGTGCGCGCTGTCATCCCATACGGGCTGACCGAGTTCGACGTGCACGACGTGCTGAATGTCTTCCAGTGCACCGGGTTGAACAGCGAGGACAAGTACTTCATGAAGGCCTCACCGGCCAAACCCGGTGACTACTTCGAGTTCTTCGCCGAGCAGGATCTGCTGTGCGCGCTGTCCACGTGCCCGGCAGGCGACCTGTCGATCCCGTTGTGGGGACCGGACGCGCGGGATCCGCTGGAGGTGTGCCGCCCGATCGCGGTCGAGGTGTACCGGCCGGATCCCGCCTCGCTGGACGGCTGGCAGCCGCCCGTGACATCGGGGTATCAAGGGCTGCACGGGATCCAGTTGCCCTAGGCCCGCTGGTCGATCAGCCGCTCCAGGCCGTCGAAGTACCGGAGCAGCCCGAATTCCCTGCCGTTGTCCCGTGTTGAGCCGTTGGTCGAGGCGGTCGCCGCGCTCAACGCGGGGAAACGGTCGCCGTGCCGGTGCAGCAGTTCCCGCATCGTCGGCGTGACTTTCTTGTCGGCGTCCCACGGCTGGGTGCCCGCGGTGGTCATCGACTGGGTGTTGCGGATGAGTCCGAAGAGGATGAACACGGCGTCGAGCTGCTCGGCGCCGTTCAGGCCGGTGTCGGTCAGCGCGCTGACGGCCGACTCGACCCAGCCGAGTTCGCGCGGGCCCATCGGCCGGTCGCCGAGCGTCGCCCACGGCAGCCACGGGTGCTCCTGCCAGACGATCGAGAGGCGCCGGGTGAACTCCTCCAGCTTGCCGCGCCACCCGCCTGGCACGTCCCGCAGATCCGGTGGGTCGCCGACGGCCAGTTCGATCATCACCGCCAGCAATTCCGCCTTGCCCGAGACGTAGCGGTAGAGCGCCATCTTGGTGAATTCGAGCTCGCCCGCCACGCGCTGCATGGAGACCGCCGTGAGCCCGTCGCTGTCCGCGATCCCCATCGCGACCCTGGCGATCCGCTCGGCGCTGAGCGCCGGTTTGGGGCCGCGGCTCGGCGGCTCCCGCAGGCCCCACAGCAGTTCGACCACGCCTGCCTGATCGCCGAAGACGCTGTCCACGTCACCCGCTTCCCCAAGGGGCTTGTCGGCCCGCGAAAACTGTGTCTAGCATACACAGCGTCCGCCGGAAACAGTTTACGGCCGGGTCAACACTTTACTGGTGGGAGTGCGTTCGCATGAAGGTCATGGTCCTGATCAGGGCGACTGAGGACATGGAGAACGGCGTCATGCCGAGCGAGCAGGTGATCACCGAGATGACGGCCTTCAACGAGAAGCTCGTCAACGCGGGGATCATGGTCGGCGGGGACGGGCTGCACCCGAGCGCCAAGGGGGCGCGGGTGAAGTTCGAAGGCAAGAAGACCAGCGTCATCGACGGCCCGTTCGCCGAGACCAAGGAGCTGATCGCGGGCTACTGGATCTGGCAGGTCGACTCGATGCAGGAGGCCATCGAGTGGGTCAGGCAGGTGCCCAACCCCGACGGCGAGCACAGCGAGATCGAGATCCGGCAGGTCTTCGGGCCGGAGGACTTCGGCGACAACTTCACCGAGGAGGCGCGCGCCAAGGAGGCCGAACTGCGGGCCAGGACCGAGGCCTGACCGCTGGCAGCGCGGCATGAGTGGTTACGGCTCGCGTAACCACTCATGGCGGTTCTATTGCAGGTAACCCTCGACTTGCTGCGTGGGGCGCGCCTCGGCGCTCTCCGGGTCCGCACCCGCGCCGCGGCGGGCCCGCCGCTGGCGCAGCAGGTCCCAGCACTGGTCGAGCGATTCCTCGAGTGATTTCAGTCGCGCCTGTTCCTCGGCCGAATCGATTTCCCCGGCCACGCTGCGGTTGCGCAGCTCGTGTTCCTGATCGACCAGACCACGGATCTGGGCGAGGATGTCACGTTCGTTCACAACCTGAGATTAACCAGGTCACCCGGCTCCCGCTTCTCAGCCGCTTTGACCTAGCCTCATGGTTGTGGGGAGTATCCGCTCGCGAGTCACGGCCTGGTTCGCACGCATCTACCTGAGCCGTGTCCGGAAAAAGGGGCTCGACCTCGGCAAGCTGCCGATACCCGAACCCGCGCTGATGCCGTTGAAGCGCAACGGCCTCGACCCGGTGCCCGAACTCGGGCAGATGCGCTCCAGCGCACCGGTCAACAAGCTGCCGATGCCGTTCGGGATCAACCTCTGGCTGGTCAGCGGTTACGATGAAGCCAAGGCAGTGCTGAGCAACACGAAGGCGTTCAGCAATGACTTCGCTCACTTGCTGGGAACGGGCGCGACCAACGTCAGCCAGAACCCCGGCGGCCTCGGGTTCGCCGACCCGCCCGTGCACACCCGGCTGCGCAAGCTGCTCACGCCCGAGTTCACGATGCGCCGCCTCGCCCGGCTCACCCCGGGGATCAAGGCCATCATCGAGCAGTGCCTCGACTCGATGGACGAGGCAGCGGGCCCGGTCGACCTGGTCGCCGAGTTCGCGCTGCCGATCCCGTCGCTGGTGATCTGCGAGCTGCTGGGCGTGCCGTACGACGACCGTGACGACTTCCAGCGCCTCGCCATGGCCCGCTTCGACCTGTTCGGCGGTGCGGACGCCTCCTTCGGCGCGATCTCCGAGTCGCTGGAGTACCTGCTCGGCGTGGTCCGCAAGCAGCGGGAGAACCCCGGCGACGGCCTGCTCGGCATGATCATCAAGGAGCACGGCGACGAGATCGAGGACCTGGAGCTGGCCGGACTCGCCGACGGCGTGCTGACCGGCGGTTTCGAGACCACCGCGAGCATGCTCGCGCTCGGCGCGCTCGTGCTGCTGCAGAACGAGGACACCTTCACCCTCATCCGCGACGACGACGCCGCGATCAGCGGATTCGTCGAGGAGATCCTGCGGTACCTGACTGTCGTGCAGGTCGCCTTCCCGCGCTTCGCCCGCGAGGAGATCGAGGTGGCCGGCCAGAAGATCAACAAGGGTGACGCGGTGGTCGTGTCGCTGAGCGGTGCCGACCGTGACGGTGCGCTCGGTGACAACCTGGACACGGTGAACCCGCACCGGGAGCCGACCTCGCACCTCGCGTTCGGGTATGGGGTACACCGTTGCATCGGTGCCGAGCTCGCCAGGATGGAACTTCGTGCCGCGTATCCCGCGCTGGTGCGTCGTTTCCCGGCGATGCGGCTGGCCAAATCCGCAGATGAACTGGAGTTCCGGAAGGTGTCCATCGTCTACGGCGTCGACTCGCTCCCGGTGCTGCTGAAATAGCGCTGGGTAACGTTTTCGTCGAAAAGGGTGGGCAGGCCCGCTGTCGGGCCGATAGGTTCCGGACACCACATTTTCACCGAAGCGTCATGCCCTGGCGTCGCCGCGTCGGCGGCTGGGGAGCGCGCAGCGCCCAGGGGATGGCTCGAAACGGGGGTGTCCCTTGTCCACGCGTCGACTCAGACACGCGGCGTTACTCGCGGCGGCGACGCTGATCTGCGGCGCCGCACCGGCTCTCGCCGACCCGGCGGCGCCGGCTTCCGCTGAGTCGCCGGCCGCGCCACAGCAGTCGCAGCAGCCGCAACCTGAACAGCAACCACAGCAGCCACAGCAGAAAGCGGAGCCGTCGAAGGCCGCGGACCCGGCCCCGGATCTCGCGCTGGCCGTGACACCACTGCCGGACAAGGTCTCCTTGGTGGAAGGCCAGTCGTTCACCGTCTCGGCCAAGATCACCAACAAGGGCACCGCCGAGGCCAAGGGCATCAAGGGCGCCGTGGAGTCGGTGTCCGGCGCGACGTTCGAGGTGCGGGCCTGGTCCGACGGCCTGAATGCCCCACTGGCGCCGAACACGGCCCGCGACGTCGTCCTCACCGCGAAACTCACCAAACCGACGGCGGACAAAGGTGAGCTGCGGATAGTCGTCCAAGGCGACGGCGACGCCACCGCGAACGACAACGCGCAGACGCTGACCGTCCCGATCATCCAGCCGACGAAGACGGGGGCCGTCGGCGGAGTCGTCTACACGGACAAGGACAACAGCGCCACGTTCCAGGACGGCGAAGGCTTCGCCGACGTGACAGTGACCGTCAGCGGCCCGCGTGTGCCGAGCCGCGAGGCCAAGACCGACGCCAAGGGCAAGTTCGAGATCGCCGGTCTACCCGCCGGGTGGTACGAGGTCAGCACGCCGCCGCAGCTGGCAGGCGGATGGGTGGTGGCCGGAAAGACCGCCGTCGCCGTCGACGGCTCGGACGCCGCCAAGAAGCTGGAACTGCGCGCGACCCGGCCGCTGACCGACGGCCTGCTGGTCTCGGCGAAGTTCAACGAAGGGCCGTACAAGCCCGGTGACACGGCGAACCTGACGGTCTCGTTGACCAACAACGGACCGAGCGAGGCCAAGAACCTCGTCGCGATCTGCGACATCGACGCCGCGGTCCACCTCGCCGGCACGGAGAAACCCGCCAACTGGGGCGAGCTGGCCACCGACGGCCCCGGCGTGACGCTGAAGGCAGGAGAGGCCAGGACGCTGCAGGTCAAGGGCACCGTGCCGGACGCTGCCATCGAGCAAGGCGTGGTGTTCGTCTACTGCGAGCTGCGGGACAAGAACAGTTCGAGCACCGCGGGCAACCCGTTCATCTTCACGCTGGCCAAGGTGCCCGGCAAGAACGGCACCGGCAGCGGGACGTTCTTCCACGACAAGAACGAGAACGACGAACTCGACGGCGAGCCCGGTGTCGGAGCGCTGCCCGTGACGTTGCTCGACCCGTTGAACGGCAATGCGATCGGGTCGGCCACGACCGGCGCGGACGGCACGTTCCGGTTCGCCGACATCCCCGCGGGCTGGTACATCCCGGTTCTCAAGGGCCCGTGGAAGCTCAAGAAGAACGAGTTCCTCGTGGTCGGCACCGGCGAGATCGGGCAGGACCAGCTCATCCCGTTGCTGCGCGGCCCGCTGCGGGCGGATCTGGACTCCGGCACCCCGCCGACCGCGCCGCCCGCCTCGAACGACACCGCGGACAACCAGAGCCAGAACAGGACGCTGGCCAGTACGGGTGCCAACGTGATCGGCCTGACCATCGGCGGTGTCGCCGCGCTGCTGCTCGGTGTCGCCGCCGTGCTGTTCACGCGCAAGCGCCGCCGCGGCTGAGTTCGCCTGCCTGGCAAGGCCTTCCGGCGCTTGCCAGGCAGTTTCTGGTTTCATGGTCACATGGACAAGCGGCGCTGGTCGCGCTGGGCGGTTCGGGGCTTGGTCATCGGTGCCGGGGCGGTCGCCGTCGCGATCGGCGGGAGCATGACGTGGTCGTACACCGCCTCCGGCGGGCACCGGTTCGGCGCCGCTGACGCGCCGGCCGCGCCCGTGGCGATCGTGTTCGGCGCCAAGGTGCAGGACGACCGGCCGCTGCCGTTCCTGGCCGGGCGGCTGGACGTGACCGTCGACCTGGTCAGGGCGGGCAAGGTGAAAGCCGTCCTGGTGTCCGGCGACGCAGACGGCACGTCGGGCAACGAGACCAGGGCGATGACCGCGTACCTCGCCGCGAAGGGCGTCGACGAGAAGATGATCGTGGCCGACGCGTCCGGCCTGGACACGTACGACACGTGCGCCCGCGCGGTCCGGGTTTACGGTGTCGACCGCGCACTGCTGGTGACGCAGTCCTATCATCTCCCGCGGGCCGTCTCGTTGTGCCGGAGCCTGGGAATGCGGGCCGACGGCGTCGCCGCGACCTGCGACTGCACCACCGGCAGTCTTGTGCGCAACCGTGCGCGGGAGTGGCTGGCCACAGTCGGCGCTGTTCCGGAGGCGATCTGGAACCGTGATCCAGCCGTGCTGTCCACACCGGACGGTTCGGTGCGTGACCTGACCTCCGCCCAGTCGCCGGGTACCCGGTGATGGCATGATTGCGCTGGACCAGAGGGGGAACCATGGCCGAGGACGAGCACAGCCCGCCGGTCGCGAATCTGCCTGAGTCGACGTGGTCACCACCGCCGTCCCCGCCTGCGGCCCCGGCGGACGCGGGCCGGCGGCACAACTCCCCGCCGGCGATCTTCGCGGTGCTCGCCGTGCTGGGCTTGATCGTCCTGGCCATCGGCGCACCGGGCCTGGTCACCACCGAGGTCGTGGGAGTCGCGATCGCCGGGCCGACCGTGGAGGGCAAACCGAACGCCGCCGCGCCGCAAAGCCCGCCACCCGGTGGGACGACGAGCGCGCCGACCGCGCAGCAACGCCCCGCCGGTGACGACCTGACCAGCGCGAACCCGCTGCTCGCCCCGGGACGGCAGTTGCCGCAGATCACCTGCAAGCTGCCCGCGTTCGGCCGGTCGGCCGACCAGTTGCGCGCCTACTACCAGGCCATGATCGGCTGCCTCGACGAGGCGTGGCGGCCGTTGGTCGAGCAGACCGAAGGTGACTTCGAGTCACCGGCGCTGTCGGTCGACGACAACCCGACGAGCACCTGCGGCACCCCGAGCAAGCAGGAGGCCGTCGCCTTCTACTGCCCGCGGGACAAGGGCATCTTCATGCCCCGCAACCGCGTCACCGAGTCCATGGGCAACAACCAGGGCGGCCACATCATGGTCCTCGCCCACGAGTACGGCCACCACGTCCAGGCGCTGACCGGGATCAACCGCGGCATGGGCATCAAGATGACCGGCAAGGACGAGAACTCCCCGGAGTACCTCGAACTGACCCGCCGGATGGAACTGCAGGCCGACTGCTTCTCCGGGATGTTCATCGGCGCGGCGGGCGGCCGCGGGTCCATCACCAAGGCGCTGAGCAACTCGGCGTCGTCGGCGTTCCGCAGTTCGGTCGCGGACAAGACCCACGGCAGCGTCAAACACCAGATCCAGTGGGGCACAGCCGGTGTGAAGAACAACAACACCGCGTCCTGCAACACCTGGCTGGCCCCGGCGGGCGAAGTCAGCTGAGTTTCGCCCAGAGGAACTCGAACACCAGCGCCCACTTGAACGCCAACTGCTCGTTGTCCGCGGCGGCGCCGTGCCCGCCTTCGATGTTCTCGTAGTAGCGCACGTCGTGGCCCTGTTCGCGCATCCTCGCCACCATCTTGCGTGCGTGCCCCGGGTGCACCCGGTCGTCCCTCGTGGACGTCGCGAACAGCACCGGCGGGTACTGCGCTCCCTCATGGACGTTCTGGTACGGCGAGAACGGCTCGATGAAAGCCCATTCCTCCGGCTTGCGCGGGTCACCGTACTCCGCCATCCACGACGCGCCGGCCAGCAACTCGTGATACCGCCGCATGTCCAGCAGCGGCACCTGACAGACGATCGCCCCGAACAGCCGCGGGTACTTGGTGAGCATCACGCCCATCAGCAGACCGCCGTTGCTGCCGCCCTGGATGCCCAGCCGCCGCGGCGTCGTGATCCCTCGGTCGATCAGATCCCGCGCCACAGCGGCGAAATCCTCGTACACCAGGTGCCGGTTCGCTTTGACCGCCTGTGAGTGCCAGTCCGGCCCGTACTCACCGCCGCCACGCAGGTTCGCGACCACGTACGTGCCGCCGCGGGCCAGCCACGCCCGGCCGACGTGCCCGAGATAGCTCGGGGTCAGCGACACCTCGAAGCCGCCGTACCCGGACAGCAGCGTCGGCCTGGTGTGCGGATCCGGTTTGCCGACGACGAAGTACGGGATCTTCGTGCCGTCGGCTGATGTCGCGAAGTGCTGGTGCACCTCGATGTCCGCCGCGTCGAACCGGGCGGGCGCCTGCTTGAGGATCTCCGGCTCGCCGCCGACCACCCCACGCCGCAGCGTCGCCGGTTCGACGTATCCGCTGGAGTTCATGAAGTACTCGTCGCTGACGTCCGGGTCGGTGTCGGTGATCTCCGACAGCGCACCCACGGGCACGCCGGCCAGTTCCGCGCGCTGCCAGCCGTCCGGGCCGGGCGTGAGCACCTCGATACGGCTCTGCACGTCGTGCAGCGTGTTGAGGATGACGTGGTCCTTGGTCCAGCTGTGGTACGTCAGCGACGTGTGCGCGTCCGGTTCGAACAGCACGTCCACGTTCCGCTCGCCCGCGATGAAGTCGTCGAACCTGGTGGCCAGCAGGCAACCCGCGGGGTACGTCGTCTCGCCGACCGTCCACGCCGAACGCAACGTGATCAGCAACCACTCCCGTTCGACGCTCGTCTCGGCGTCGTCCGGCACGTCGATCCGGAGCAGGTCACCGGATTCGGTCCGCAGGAACCGCTCGGAACGGTAGAAGTCGATGTTCCTGCCGACGAAGTCGCGCTCGAAGCCGGGCGTCGGGTCGTGCGTGGCGTACACCGACACGTCCTCGGGCTTGCCCTCGAAAACGGTGACCGCGTCGGCCAGTTCCGTGCCGCGGCGCCATTCCTTGACGATCCGGGGATACCCGGACGACGTCATCGAATCCGGCCCGAAATCGGTGCCGACGTACACGCGGTCCGCGTCGATCCAGCGCAGGAAGCTCTTGGCCTCGGGCAGTTCGAACCCGCCCGGCACGAACTCGCGCGTCTGCAGGTCGAACTCGCGGACCACAGCCGCGTCCGCGCCGCCGCGCGACAGGTTCACCAGCGCCAAGCGGTAGTCCGGGCGCAGCACGGCGGCGCCGTCCCACACCCAGTTCTCGCCTTCGCGCTTGCCCAGCTCGTCCACGTCCAGCAGCAGCTGCCAGTCCGGCTCGTCGCGGCGGTACTGCTCCAGCGTCGTACGGCGCCACAGGCCGCGCGGGCTGGCCGGGGTCTGCCAGAAGTTGTAGAGGTACTCACCGCGGCGGCGGACGTACGGGATCCGGTCGTCCGCGTCGAACACCGCGCGGATCTCGTCACGAAGTTCCGCGAAGCGCGCGCCGCCGGTCAGCTCGGCGACCGCCTCCGCGTTGCGCTCACGCACCCACGTCATTGCTTCGTCCGCGGTAACCTCTTCCAACCAGAGGTAGGGGTCGTCGTGCTCACTCATGACCCCAGTGTGTCAGCCGTCCCGCCAGGATGCGAGAACCGAGTCGATCTTGGACCGGATGGCGGCCCTGGCGTCGTCACGGTCCACTCCGGACATCAGCAGCCGGTCGTACTCGGTGTCCTCGTGGCGAATCGACGCCACCACCGCCCTGGTGATCGCCTCCTCGTCCAGCGCGCGGCCGGCCGCCGAACGGCCGACACGGCCGCTGCCGCGCAGCCCCGTGTGCCGGGCGATCGCGTCCGCCCGGCCGGGCGGGCAGTGCGGGAACAGCGTCCCGATCAGCTCGGTCATCCGCGCGATCAGCGCGACGTCCTCGCCGGCCCGGCGTTCCCGGTCGCGGTCGCGGCGCCGCAACCGCACTTCCTCGTCGGCCAGGCAGGACTGTTCGGCCTGCTCCATGGCGGATTCCTCGACCAGGATGCCCTGCCGCTGGTAGCGCTTGCGGCCCTGGTCGAACCGGACGACCACCGCGGACAGGCCGCTCGCCTTCTTCGCGCGCCTGGTCAGCGTCGCGTTGCCCGCGGGCAGGAAGATCAGGTGGTCCATGTCCGCGCAGGTCAGGCACAGCGAACCGGCGTTGTCCATGATCATGTACGGGCCGGTGTCGGCGCAGCCCGCGCACGTCCACTGGGCCTGCGGGATGATCACGACCAGGTCCGGCGCGGTGTTCTGCTTGCGTGTCAGCGTTTCCCGCCGCTTGTCCGAAAGGCCGGGCGACGTCCAGTGCATCCGGTACGCCCGTTCGGCCGATTCGTCCTGCCGCGCGGTGAACCTCAGCTCGCGACGGCCGCGATTGGTTGACACGTAAGTGCTTTCACCGGGGGTGAGGCCCTTGTCCTCGGCCCACTGCCGCAGGACCGACCGCGCGTCCGCCAGCTTGGCCGCGTCGACCGCCGCGATCGCCTCGAGCGACGCGACCTGCTCGCGTTCCCACCGCTCGATCTTGTGCAGCCAGCCCATCCGCCGCAACACCCCGAGCGGGGTGACGATCTCGGCCTCGGCCAGTTCCCGCTCGGCCGCGTCGACCACCCGGCGCGCCAGTTTCCCGGTCGGTTCAAAACCCATCGTCGTGCGGCTCCTCGTGGCGGTAGCGTGCGCTTCCATGATTTCAGCCGCCCGGATCGCGCGCGCCGCCGAGTTGCCCGCTCTCGGCGAGATCGAACGCGCCGCGGACGGTGTGTTCTCGTCGGCCGGCATCGTGTTCCCACCCGGCCCGGCCGTGGTCGAGACCGCGACCGACCCGGCGGACGTGCTGGTCACGGGCGACCCGCCGGTGGCGTTCGCCTACACCGGTCAGCTCGACGACCACTTGCACCTGCACCAGATCGCTGTCGATCCCGCGCACGCGAAGCGGGGGATCGGCACCGCGCTGATGCGGGCGGTCTTCGCCCGGGCCGGGGCGCGGGCGGTGACGCTGACGACGTTCGCCGACGTGCCGTGGAACGGCCCCTGGTACCGCAAGCTCGGCTTCACCGTGTTCGACGAACCAGGCCCTGAACTGGCCGGACTCGTGATCGAGGAGCGCGAAGCCGGGCTGGACGCGCTCGGCGAACGCCTGGTGATGATCCGGCGGTCACCGAGCGGAACATAACGGACACATCCCGCGATCTGTTGCTGATCACGCGTGAAGGCCTAACCTCCTTGTAAGCAGGGTCACACCGGTGGTTGGGATGGAGGCGCCTGATGCGGATTGCCGACTTGTTGCGCAGCAAAGGGTCCAACGTGGCGACAGCCGAACCGGGCACCCCGGTGAGAGTGCTGCTCGCCGCGCTCGCCGAGTACAACATCGGCGCGATGGTCGTCATGGCCGCTGACGACAGCGTGGCTGGGATCGTCTCGGAACGGGACGTCGTGCGCGGCCTGAACGAATACGGAGCGGGGCTGCTCGACGTGCCGGTCGACGACATCATGAGCACCGAGGTGTTCACGTGCGGCTCCGAGGACTCGGTCGACAGCCTGAGCGTGCTGATGACCGAGCGCCGGATCCGGCACGTGCCGGTGGTCGACGGCGGCAGGCTGGCGGGCATCGTCAGCATCGGTGACGTGGTCAAGAGCCGGATCAAGAAGCTGGAAGAGGACCAGCAGCAGCTCGAGGCCTACATCACCCAGGGATAGCGGCCCTGACCCGGTCGCGTTCGGCGTCGGTCAGCTCGACGCCGAACGTGCCGGGCAGGACGTCGAGGATCTCGGTCGTCGTCAGGGTGCGCTTGTCGGTCCGGCCACCGGGCTCCGCCGTGGTCAGCTCGGTACCGACCAGGGTCTGCCGGTGCTCGGGCGTGGTCGACTGCACGATCAGGCGACCGACGAACGGCGAATCCGGCGAGTTCGCCACGTAGAAGTTGGCCGCCGTGAAGTCGCACAGGTACTGGCGCTCGGTCGTGAAGCCGTACAGGTCGAACCACTCACCCGCGGTCAGCGACTGCAGGACCCACTGCTCATCGACCCTGGTCAGCCGGAAGGTCCACGCGCCCTGCCGCATGGTGCCTTCCTCGAACGGCATCGGCTCGAGCAGGCAGCCGCCGCCCCAGCCGACATCCGTGACCCACTGGCGGCCGTCGACCTCGGCGATGGCCATCATGTGCGTCTTCGGCCTGGCAGGCCCGCCGCCGACGCGCGGCCGCGCGGTCAGCCGTTGGACGGAGATGCCGAGCCGCTCCAGCGCGGCCGTGTACAGCAGGTTGTGCTCGTAGCAGTAACCACCGCGCGTGCGGTCCAGCAGCTTCGCCTGGATGCTCGCCATGTCGAGCTTCGGCGTGGAGCCGAGCAGGACGTCGACGTTCTCGAAAGGGATGGCTCTGACGTGCGCCGAGTGCACGGATCTCAACGAGGGCTCGGTGACGCCGATCTTGCGCAGATACGCGTCGAGGTCGAGCTCGTCGACCGCCCACTCTGACATCGTCTACTCCCGCCAACCCAGTAGTTCCACACCGCGAGCCACGTCGACCCGGAAGCCGACCCGGATCCCGGCGCTCGAACCGGCGTCCAGTTCCAGCTGCCACGTCAGCTCACCGAGGTCGGTGCGCCGCTGCGGCTCCGGCGAGCAGCTGACGTCCCTGACCGCGATCCCGTCGTCCCGCGACACCGGGATTTGGTCAACAACGGTGACCTTCGTCGCCCGCCTGCCGTAATTGTGGATCTCGACGAGGTATTCCGCCTCCCGGCGCCTGGTGCCGCCGATCACAGCCTTGCCCGCGGTGCGGCGGACGAGTTCGCGCTCGACCCGGATGGAGTCGTCGACGCCCAGGTTGAGCTCGGTCTCCTCGCCGGGTGCCCAGGTGTCCAGAGTGGTCGTGCCGACGAACTCGGTGCCGTGGAAGACCGACGCCTTGCCGGGGCGGAGCGTGTGCTCGGAGCTGTTCACGGCGGTGGCGCGCAGGAACGCCTCCAGCCCCTGCACCGGCGCGGTGACGTGGTCGATCGTCGCCTCCAGCGCCAAGACCGCCACAGTCGCACGGTGAGCCGTGCCGTCCGATGGCACGGCGACATGCCCGGCCGGACGGTAGGTCGTGGCCGCTTCGCCGTGCTCAACAGCCATCACGGGCTGCGGCGCCGCCGCGTCGAGCGCCATACCTCCGTAAACCGCGTGTTCAGCGGCGACCATCGGTGCGGGCGGCGGCAACGGGCGCTGGCGGTCGAGGTACCACGGCGTCAACTCGGGGATCGTCGCGGTGACCGCGGGACGGGCGGTCGACAACGCGAGCTCGCACTCCGGCCAGTCCTCACCGGTGAACTGGGTGACCTCGGCGTACCAGGTGAGCGCGAGGGCCTGGCCGTCGAGGCGGATGTCGTAGCCGGACGACCACGCCGCCTGGTTGACCACATAGGACAGTTCAAGCTCGCCGGAGCCCTCGACGTCGACCAGCACGGCATGCCGGTCCGGGGAATGGTGGGCGTTGAGCGTGGCCAGTTCCCGGCCGACGGCGTCGAACTCCTCCTGGACACGCAGGCGCCGCTCGGCCAGTTCCCGTTTTCGCCCAAGCACTTGCCCGAGCTGATCACCGAGCGCGCCGGTGAGGTCGGCGACACGGTCGGGCTGGATCTCGCCCTTGGCCAACGCTTTCGCGAACGAGCCACCAGCCTTGTGACCGAGCCTGTCCAGCAGTCCGGCCCGGCTGTCCTCCACAGCGGCGTGGTCGGCCAGTTCCTGCAAACGAGCGGTGAGGTCCCTCGCTGTCTGTTCGAGCTCGGCGACGCGACCGTCCTCCGAGCGCGGGTTCTGCTCGACGACGACATCGACACCCAGCACGGTCACCTGACCGCCGACCCGCACGGAGTCACTGACCAGGTCCAACGGCAACCCGCCGATCCGCAGCCGACCTCCGACGTCGACGGAGGCACGGCGCGTCACGCGGGCTTGCCCGGGATAGACGGTAACGGCCACAATGGGTGCTTCCACAGTGCTGGTCACGTCGCGAGGCTACCGCCATACTGTGACAGTCACCCGTTGTCGAAGGGCCCCGGCGGGCCACACCGCCGTCATGACAATGACTGATGTCAAGGAGCACACCCCGAAGCGCGGATGAGCGCCCAGATGTGGGTGCGGACCCCGGCAGAGATCCGCCGCCAACGGCGCAGGAAAGCCCACCGCTGCCTGAACCACCTGATCATCGCGCCCCTCTGGCCCATGCACGGCGCGAACCTCGGGACATTGCTGCGAACGTGTGACGCGGTCGGGGCGTGCCTGGCGGTTCCCCGTTATCCGTGGGTTCCCCAGGCACTGGAAACCGGCAACACGTTGCGGCAGCCGTCGTGCGTGCACTGGGTCAACAACCCGCTGCGGTGGTTGCGTTCGCAGCGAACTTCGGGGAGCCATGTCGTCGGCGTCGAGTTGACCGACGAGTCGGTTCGGTTGGCTTCGCTGCCCGCCGCTCGCCGCCGGACTGTGGTGGTCCTCGGGCACGAGCGGGATGGCATACCTGTTGAGGCGACTTCGCTGTTGGATGTGGCGGTGGAGATTCCCATGGTGGGAACTGGTATGAGCCTCAACGTGGCGGTGGCGGGTTCGCTGGTCGCCTACAAGCTCGCGGGACTCGTGTAGGCAGTGAGGGCTCGCCAGGCGGATGCGTTGACAAGGAGGATTCCGGCGTCGCGATTCTTGGTGTCACGAATCGCGACGGCACCGGGGACAAGGGCGACTTCGACGCATGCGGACTCCGACCCGCTGGAACTGGACTTCCGCCACCGGGCTGTCTCAAGATTCATCTTGTCTCAGCTTCTGTCGTAGTAGGCGGCCTTGTCGGCCAGGAAATTCACCGATTCGAGTGGGTCCAGCGCTTCCTTCGCCAGGGTACCGGCTGCGGACTGGAACGAGGCCACGTGTTCCGGCTCGTCTATGAACCCTGACGACCGCTTGTGCTCCAGCAGAACAATGGGGCGGTCCTTGCGAAACTCCAGAGTCATGAACGAGCCGTCGAGGCCGGTATGAGCCCCGTGGGCGAACGGGATCACTCGCACTTCGATGTTGGGGTACACGACGAGGGAGATGATGTGACGTAGCTGTGCCGCCATGACTCGCGGCCCACCGACCGGCCGACTGATGGCAGCCTCGTCGATGATGGTCACGTACCTTGGGCAGGTAGGCAGGGTGAGGAGCCGCTGCCGGTCGAGGCGAGTGTCAGCCATGGACTTGGCGGTCGCCTCGGAGAACTGGAACCCCGACATGAGCGCGTGGATGTACTCCGGTGTCTGCATAAGGCCGGGGACGCGGAGCATCGCGACGTCGACAATGCGAGTTGCTTCAGCCTCGAAGGTGATCAAGGCACGCAGGTGCTCGGAGCGCACATCACCTGTCGTCTCCCACCAATCCGGTAGGTTCGCTTCGCGGGCCATCGTGAGCAGCCGTTTCCGCTCCGGGCCCGTCACGCCGTAGGCGACCAGCAGTGCCGACACGTCTTCCGGGTTGGCTGCGCGGTTGCCGGGTTCCATGCGGTTCAGGGTCGCGGGGGACATACCCACCCGTCTCGCCGCTTCCCTGGTGTTCAACCCCGCCGCGTGCCGGAAATCCTTCAGTTCGGCCGCAAGCCCACGGGTCCTTGCCGTTCCGCGCTTCTTCTGCATGCGCGCATCACATCGTGCGGATCTTGGTCCGCGCCACTACACGATCGAGTCACTTGTCTCCAGTGGCGGGACAACAAGGCGCTGGCAGAAAACCGGATGCTGTGAGGATTCTCGGCTGGCACCATCTCCTGCGGTACCGCAGGGGTTGGAGGGCGCCGCGAACAAGGAGCTGACCGGGTGGTTGAAGGACCGAAACCTGAAGGGGTTCCTGATCGCGCTGTCCGACATCGCCGGATACCGCTTCGACGAGTGGGACTGGGACGCCTTCGTGGCACGCATGTCGGACCGGCCCGAGTGGTTCACCTATCCGCTGGCAGGTCGGGCGACCGTTGAGGTCGCCGTCGCACGGGACGCGGAGGAAGGCCATGTCGGTCTCCGGCTGTCCGTTCCCGGCGATGACCCCTGTCTCGCCGAGAAGATCGAAGTCGCGTGGCGGATCTTCAACCACTTCGACGTGTCGGCGGTCGCCGACTTCATCGTGTAGAGCACCGCCAGGCCAACCCCTAATCTGACGGCATCTTCCCAACGTGTCAGTCGCGGATAGCTGCTACCTGCTCGGCGCTACGAGCTGTGCACGTGCGGACCCACAGCTCATAGCCGCCCAGTGCCCTGCTGCAGTTCCAGCCAGTCCAACGGCCTGCCTGGGCGCCGCTGCTGCCTGCCCAGTCGCAGCTCCGCTTGCTGCTGAAGCCTTCCTCCTGCTTCCTGTACGGCGTGCAGCCCTGCACTGCCACAACATCTGCCACGCCTTCTGCCGCGCATGCTTCCGCTGACGCGATCGCCGGTTGCACCACTGCCAACGAACCGGCTGTGACTGCCGCCAGGACCGCGCCCCGGACCATCATTCGAATGCTCACGCCCCGCAGTCTCGCATGATCTTGTTCGGCTTCCACTGCGGGGAAGCTCACATGCTCAGTCCGCGTGCAGGGTTATCGTCGTCCAGGCTCCAATGTGGATTCTATCGCCGTCCTCCAGCGAACGCGGGGTGTTGGGTTTCAACGTGTCCCTGCGGTGGTTCAGGGTTGTCCCGTTCGCCGAGTTGATGTCCACTATGGCCCAGCCGCCGTCCGGTTGCGCCACCAGCAACGCGTGCAGCCTCGACACCCCTGGGTCCTCCGGCGGCCCGGTGAGGTCGATGTCCGGCTGGATTCCCCTCGTCGCGCTCCTGCGGCCGATGCTCACCTGTTCGCCGTGCAGTTCGAAGTGCCTGTCCGGGCAGTAGGGCGGGAACATGATCGAGTCCGCGTCCGGCCCTCCGTCGGCTTTCACGCTCTCGTAGTACTTCCTGTCCGCCGACACCACCACCGACCACGTTCCGGCAGTGCGCGCCGGAGCCGGCGGTGCGGGGACTGGTTGCTCAAGCGGTGGTGCCGTTTGCCGCGGTGGGGGAGTGGCCAACGAGTCCGCGCCGCAGTCCTCGCAGAAGCGGTCGTCCAGCGGTGCCCCGCACACCGGGCATTCCCTTGCTCGCGCGGGTTCCGGGGCCGGGGGTGGTGCGGACGGGGCCTCAGCCAGTCCGCAGATCTCGCAGAAGCCGTCTTCTCCCCATGAGTGCTCGCAGTCCGCCATCAGTCCTCCTCGGACTTGCGGCCGACCCGTTTGGTCACCTGTGATCTGCTTTCCAGCGTCATCGCGTCCACCGTGGCGACCTCACGCTTGAGCCGGATCGTGCCGTGCACCGGGTCCACCACCTCGACGACCTTCGCCAGGAGTTTCGCGGTGTCCTCGTGCCCGGATTCGTGCGCGAGCTTCACCGCGCGGCCCAGTTTCGCCGTCGCCGACTCGATCTGGCCGGCCCGCTGGGCCTCCAGGCCCTCCTCGATCGCGGACGCCAGCTCCGCCTGGCCGGTGTAGTGCGCCACCTCGGGGTTGATCTTCGTCGACAACGCCGTGTCGTCCGTCCACACCGCGAGCACCTGGCCCTTGCCGAGCACGTCACCCGTCGCCGACACCAGGCTCACGCGGGCCGCCAGCATCTTGTCGCCGACGTTCGCCGGGTTGACCTGCACGCACACGTGGTAGTCACGGCTCTCCGAACCCCACGCGCCCGTCGGGTAGTCGCCGCTGCGGGCAGCCGACTCCACGCGGCGGTCGGTCAGGTCCGTCAGGGTCGGCTCGACCTGCTTGACGAACTTCACGGTCGCGCCCTGCGGTGTCCACAGCCGCAGCGACACGTCCGCGACCTCTTTGCCCATCGCGTTCGACGTCATCGCGCGGAAGTCGGCTTCGAGGTCCGCCGGCTCCGCGACGATGTCCACTGTGCCCAGCAGCGCGGTCGAGATCTTCCGCAGCTCCTTGACTTCCCAGTCCGTGCCCACGCCACGGCAGTCGCACACGAACTGGCCCGTCACGCCTTCGAGGATGCGTTCGAGCTTCTTCGGCCGCTCGTGGACGTTCTGACCGTCGGTCAGCAGGATCGCGTGCCGCAACGGGCTCGTCTGCGTCGCGAACAGCTCACGCGCCAGCAGCAGCCATTCGCCCATCGCCGTACCGCCGTCTGCCCGCAACGCGTTCACCGCGCGCTTGGCTTCCTCACGCGATAACGCCGTTGCCGGGCGCATGCCCAGCCGTGGCGGGTACACGAGGTCGGCCCGTTCGGAACCCGAGACGACCGCGAAGTTCACGCCGTCGCGCAACGCGTCGATCGCCGCCGCGGTGGCGCGTTTGGCCGCCGCGAGTTTCGTCGCGGGGTGCTGCATCGAGCCGGAGGTGTCGATGATGATCACCTCGGCGGCGTCGGCTCCCGCTGACGCCGCCGGCGTGGCGTTGCCCGACGCCGTCACGGTGACGATCGCGTTGACCTCGGCCGAGCCTTGCGGCAGGTACTCGTTCTGGTAGACCTCGACCTGGAAATCCGTCACGGCACACGCCCCTCCCAAGGTATGACCACGACAGTGATGTTGTCGTGTCCGCCGAGCTCGTTGGCAATGCTCGTCAACTCGGCCGCGACTTTCAACGGTTCCGCGTCGGAAACCCTGGCCGCCAAAGACTCCGCGTCCGGCAGATAGTTCCACAGGCCGTCGCTGCACAGCAGCAGCCGCCCGGGCGCCTCCGGCTGGATGACGACCACGTGCGGCGGTGCCTGCTCGGCGTCCGCGCCGACCCAGCGGGCCAGCGCGTGCGCGTTCAGGCTCGCGGACGCCTCGGCCTCGTCCATCCCGGCGGCCACGAGCTGCGCGACCAGTGTGTCGTCCGTGGTCAGCCTGCGCGACGGCACATCGGGCGACGAGGACACCCAATACGCCCTGCTGTCACCGATCCAGCCGACAGTGATCTCGGACTGCGTCACGACCGCGGACACCAGAGTGCACGACGGCGCGGTGTCCGGCGAGTTCGGGCGCGCCAGCTCGCCGACCGACTCGTAGGCCGCCGCCGCGCCGTCGTCGGTCGCGGAGCGGGGGGACGAACCGGACAGCAGAGCGTCCACAATGGCCTCGATGGCGGCGTCGACCGCGGCTTGCGAAGCCGAGTCGGCCCGTTCGGTCGAACCGACGCCGTCGCACACGACAGTCACGACCGCCTGCGGGGCGTCCACGGGCCCGACCACCCCGAACGCCATGGAGTCCTCGTTGCGGGCACGTGAGCGGCCACGGTCGCTCACCCCGGCCACCAGCTCCAGGTCGAACTCCATCCGGTCACGGCCGGTCGGCTGCGCCCGGCCGCACGTCTCGCAGTACCCGTCCGAGCTCACCGCGCCGCCGCAGCCGACGCATCCCGCGCCGCCGACCCGGCCGATCGGCCCGCCGGACGGCGTCCTGCGCAGCTGGAGGCTGCCACCGCAGTTCTCGCAGTAGCGGTCGGTCGCCTCAGCCGGTTCTCCGCAGTCAGGGCAGTTCACGTGTTTCGCTTCTCCCGCTCAGATCCAGGTCTTCGGCCGGATCCGGTTGGCATGGTCGACCAGCGCGATGCGCTCCCGGCGAGTGGGAGCTTGCCGGGCCAGGGTCCGATACCACTTTTCCAGGCCGCGCCGGAGATCGTCTTCGACCAGCCGGCATCCCAACACCGTTCCAGATGCCCCGGCAGGCCCGCCACGGACCCAGGAGTAAGCCGATTCCAGCAGGTCACGGGACGCGTGGGCGCGCCGGGCGTCGTCGAGTTCCAGCCCCGCCAGCTGCCCGCCCGCCGCGACGAGATCCTGCTCGCTCAGCCCGTCCGACCGCGAAATGCCTGTCCGCGCCCGGATCGCCGCCAGTTGCGCAGCCACGTGGTGACTCGACGTGTCCGGCACGGAGTTGAGCACGTCGACCGCCTCGCCGCGCTCCTGCTTGGCCAGCAACGCCCGTGCGAGGCCGAAGGCGGCGCTGATGTACGACCGATCCGTGCGCCACACCGTCCGGTAGTACTGGTCGGCGTCGCCCACGTCGCCGGACGCCTCCGCGCACGCCGCGATGGCCAGCTTGGGAGCCGCTTCACCCGGAAGCATGTCGTACACGCTCTCGAACGCCATCCGCGCCTGATCCGCGCTGCCCGCCGTGAGCGCCGCCAGGCCGCGGTGCCAGCCCAGCCGCCAGTCGCCCGGCTCGACCTTGGTCGTGTTCAGCAGCGTCTTCGTCGCGGCGTGGTCGCCCAGTTCGATGTACGCGCGTGCCAGCCGCAGCTTGACCTCCACGCTCTGCACCGGCGCGGCCTTGAGCTCGTCCACCAGTTCCCGCGTGCTGTTCGTGGCGACCCCGGCGAGGAACGCCGCGCCCGGGTCCGACGCGTCGATCCTGGGGATCGGCAGCGATCCCGCGATCACTGCGAGGCCGGGCGCGGTCAGCGCGACACCGAAGCTGCGGCGCTCCGGCGTGAACTCGACCGAGATGCCCGCCCGCGGCTGGCCGTCCCCGGCGGCCGCGACCTCGCGGAACACGCCCTCCAGCTGGTCGCGCATCTCCTCGGCCGACGGGAAACGCTGTGCCGGATCCTTGTGCGTGGCACGCAGAAGCAGCCGGTAGTACGACTCGAACTCCGCCAGCAGCGGCTGTTCCGCCGCGCCGGGCAGCGAAGTCTTGTAGGTGGCGTGGAAGTCGAACGGGAACGTCATCACGGCCAGCGCGCGCCCGACGGTGTACACGTCGGTCACCGGCGACGGCAGTTCCTTGCCGACCTCCGGCGCCTGGTAGCCGGTCGTGCCGTAGATCGGGCTGTTCTCGTCGTCGACGTGCCGCACCGCGCCGAGGTCGATCAGCTTGAGCTGCTCCTCGACCTGGATCACGTTGTCCGGCTTGAAGTCGCAGTACACCAGGCCCATGCCGTGCAGGTAGCCCAGTGCGGGCAGGATCTCCAGCGTGTACGCGATCGCCTGCGTCAGCGGCAGGCACGCGGTCTGGTCGCCGTGCGTGCGCAGCCGTTTGACCATGTCCTTGATGGACTCGCCGCCGACGTACTCCATCACGATGTAGCCGGTGGTCGTCTCGTCGTGCTGGTGCTCGGCGAAGTTGATGATCCGCACGATGTTCGGGTGCTCGACCTGCGCGAGGAACCGGCGTTCGGCCATCGCGGCGGCCATCGCGTCCGCGTCACCGGTGTCGAGCAGGCCCTTGAGCACCACCCAGCGGTCGTCGACGGCGCGGTCGAGCGCCAGGTAGATCCAGCCGAGCCCGCCGTGCGCGATGCAGCCGAGCACCTCGTACTGCCCGGCGACCATGTCACCCGGCGCCAGCTTGGGCGTGAAGTCGAAGTGGTGCCCGCACTTGGCGCAGAACCCGCTGACCCGGCCGGGCCTGCCTTCCCTGCCACGGCCCACTTTCGTGCCGCACTTGCTGCAGAACCGCTTGTTCTCGGGCACTTCGGGGTTGTCCATGACGGCTTCGCGCGGGTCGCGCTTGGGCACGCTCGGCACTTCCACGATGCCCCGGCCGAGCAGGCCGCGCCTGGTCGACCGGGTCGAGCCGCGGCGGGAACGGGCGGTGGCGCCGCTGCCGCTGCTGGGCGTGGTCCACGCCGTCGGGTGGCTCGCCGTGGTGGTCCGTGCCGACGAAGACGTGGGCGTGGACATGGATCCGGGGGACGCTGTCGCCGAGGACGCCGGGGCTTCGAGCCCGCACAGGTCGCAGAAGCCGTCCTCGTCCACCGCCCCCTTGCACCCCGAGCGCGGACAGCTGGTCATGACGCGGTCCTCTTTTCCTGGAGTGCCTGCTGGTAGCGGTTGACCGCGCGCGTCGCGGCCGGGAGGTCGCACGGTGTCGTGTACAGCACGCCGTGGGCTGTCCGGTGCAGCTCGGTCAGGTCGAGGTCCTCCGCGTGCCCGAGCCTGCTCGCCTTGGCGCGGTACGCCTCGAGCCGCCCGCGCAGCTCCAGCCGCCGGTCGAGCAGCCCGGTCACCAGGCGCAGCTGCGTGCGCGCCTCGGCCAGCGCGCTGGTGGAGTCCCGTTCGAGCGCTTCGAGGCCCGCTGCCAGCTCACGCCATTGGCCCGCCCGCCACAGGTGGGGCAGCTCGGTCAGCCGTGCCCGCAGCGGCCCGGTGGAATCGTTGGGACGCGCCAACCCTGGTGACGCGATCTTCTGCATGACGGTGGCGTACGCGACTTCGGCCTCGTCGCAGGCGCCGCCGACCTCGCCGAGCAGCGCCTCGATCCGGGCCATCCGGTCGTCGAACGTGTCCTTCGCCGACGACAGCCGGTGCAGCCGCGACCGCACGTCCTCCAGGTCGCCCGCCAGCCGGTCCCACCACTGCGTGGACTGTCCCGCGTCCAGCGCCATGGGGTCGGCCAGCGCCAGCTCCCTGATGTGCCCGAGGTCCCGCGCGATCCCGGCCAGCGCGGGGTCGTCGACGCCGAGCGACGTGGCCAGCGCGGACACCGTGCGCAGCTGCGTCTCCAGCGGGTCGATCTGCCCGATCGTCGTCGTCCACGCCGTGTCCGCGGCGGCGAGCACTTCCGTTATCGCCTTGTAGGCGGCCTTCATCCGTTCCACGAGTTCGGTCATCGTGACGCGTTCGCTCACGATCGCGGGACCGGTCAGGCTGCGTTGCTCGATCGGCAGCTGCTGGGCGTTGAGCTCGACGACCGGGTCGGTCAGCACCGTGGTCAACGCGCCGATGTCCCTGCGGGCAAGGAGGTCCTTGGCCAGCTCGACCATCCGGCGGTGCAGGTTGAACTGCTCCCACAGCACGGTCATCGTCGCGCTCGTCTCGGTCCACCGGCGTTTCGTCAGGCCTTTCAGTGCGGCGTTGCGCAGCAGCTGGTGACCGGCGTGGGTGTCCATCGCGACCAGCGCGTCGGCCATCCGGTCGCTTTCCTCATCGAGCCGCCGCAGCGCACGGCCGGCCTCCTCGTGGCTCAGCACGGTCAGTCCTTGTACCGGGGCACCGGCGGGGCCGGCGGCGGTCCGGGGATCAGGCCGTCGAGCCAACGGCCGTACGAGTTCGCCCAGGTGCCGTTCGTGCGCACCTGCTCCAGCACGCCGTTGACGAACCGGACGAAATCCACGTTCTGCTTCGGAATGGCCATCCCGTACGGCTCCGCGGCCACCGACGAGCCGACGACCGCGGTGTACTTGTCCTGCGCGGCCATCCCGGCGAGGATCACGTCGTCGGTGGAGACCGCGTCGACCTGGCCCTGCTGCAGCATCACCAGGCAGTCGGTCCAGTCCGACACCGACACCGCGATCGGTTTCGACGGCGCGTTGGCGATGTTGCGCAGGGACGTCGACGACTTCGTGGCGCAGACCCGTTTGCCGCCGAGCGACTCCATCCCGGTGAAGCCGGAGTTCTTCTTCACCAGCACCTGTTGCTGCGCCTCGTAGTACACCGCCGAGAAGTTCACGTCGACCAGCCGGTCGCACGTGATGCTCATCGTGCGCACCACGATGTCCACCTCGCCGGACTTCAGCATCGGGATCCGCTGGTCGGAGGTGACCGCGCGGAGCTGGATCGCGTTCGGGTCGCCGAACAGCGCGGCCGCGATCGAGCGGGCCATGTCGATGTCGAAGCCCTGGATGTCGCCGGTGAACGGGTCGCGGAAGCCGACGTTGTAGGTGTTCTGGTCCACGCCGACGATCAGCTTGCCGCGCTGGACGATCTTCGCCATCGTCGAGCCGCCGGGCATCGCGCCCGGCTTGGGCATCGGGTTCAAGGGCCGCAGGCTTGCCAGTTTGTCGCCGCATTCCTGCGCGGCAGCCGACGGCGGCACCGTCACGTCCGCGGCGTTCGCGGGCCGCGGCACCGCGGCGGTGACCGACGGGATCGTCGTCGTGCCCGTGCTCGACGTGCAGCCCGCCAGCAGCGTCCCCGCCGTCACCACGGCCGCGGCCAATACCAGTGCGTGTCTCATCGATACTCCTTGAGACGCTGCCAAAGCCCCGCCGTTGCCCCGGCTGCCACGACAAGAGCCAGCAGCGACACCACCACAACTGTGCCACCGAGGGCGTCGTTCGCGTCGCGGATCCGGGCGTTGAACGCGGCTCTGGTCAGATCGATCGCCCCGCGCAGGTCGGTGTCCAGCTTGTCGAACGCCGCCGCGGTGCCCTCGGGGACCGCGGCGATCGCGAGCCGGACCGCGGCCGCGTAGTTGCCGCCGTCGTCCTGTTTGCGCAGCTCGTCGTGGGCGCGCAGCCATTCGTCCGTGGTCGACCGCGCCGAGGTGACCTTGGCCGAGACCGCGCCGTCGGTCGCCTTGCCGACGGCTTCGTTGAGCAACCCGCTCAACGACCTGGTGACCTGGTCGAAGTCGTCCTCGTAGACCTTGCCGGTGCCGCGGGCGACCAGGGTCAGCGTCTCGTCGCCGCGTGCCTGCAGGGTCGCGATCCGGGCCCGTGCCAGCACATCGACCTGGATGGAGCCGTCTATCCGGCTGTCGTCCACGCTCGAGATCACGCTGAACGCCGCGACGGACACCCACACCAGCGAGATGACCGCCGCCACGGTCGCGGCGACCAGGCCGACGTTGAACACGCGGTTGGTCCGCCGCCGCACGTAGATCTGGGCGACGACCAGCACCGCCAGCACCGCGAGGCCCAGCAGCAACTCGGCGAACGGGAACCCGCCCGCACGGTTCTGGTCGGCCGACACGCGGCCGATCTCGTCGTCGTAGAGCTGTTGCGCGGCGGGCAGCAACTGCGTGCGCATCAGATTGGAGGCCTCACGCTGGTACGCGATCCCCAGCGGCAGACCTTGGCGGTTGTTCACCCTGGCCGTCTCGACCAGGCCGGTGTACACGGGCAGTTGTCCGGACAGCGTGGTCAGCGGGCTGTGCGGGGCCGTCACGTCCGCGGGTTCACGGGCCGCGACGGCGATCGCCAGTGCGTTGCTGGCCTGGGCGATGTCCTGCTCGAACCGGGCGCGCACGGCGGGCGGTTCGAGACCGCCCGCCAGGAACGCCCCGCTCGCTGTGGCGTCCGCGTCCGACAGGCTCCGGTAGATCTCCTGCGCGGCGACACTGAGCGGGCCGCTCCTGGTGGCCAGGTCCTCCAACGCCTGTGCCCGCCGCTGCACGCTGACAGCGGTGAAGACACCCGCTGTCACACCTACGACGACAAGCAGCAGCGCGAGCGCGCCGAGCACACCGGGTGTGGTCCGTGCCAGCTCCGTGACCTGGCGTAACGGTCTGCTGCGGGCGGCTCGATAGTTGGTGATCGTCATCCAGGGTCACCTACGACCATGCCGCAACCCCACCCCTCTACCCGGTCGACTCCCCGTTGCCGGTGATGATCCCCACAGTAGCCCGAGGTGTTAAGGGTTGAGCCCGGATCGCAGCAACACCGGTGCCCCGATGTGATCGATCAGGATCGGTTGACCGCGGAGATCTCCTCGAGGATCGCGGATTTGACCTCGTCAGGGGCATAGGAGACCCGCACGGCCGTGCTCGCGAGATCCGCGAGCTGGTCCCGGTCGTAACCGAACACCTCGTGACAGAGCAAGTACTCCTGGTTGAGGGTGGTGTGGAACATGCCGGGATCGTCGGTGCCGATGGCGACCGGCACACCCGCGGCGACCAGTTCGGGCAGCGGGTGGTTCTCGATCGCGTCGACGGCCTTGGTGCGGATGTTGGACGTCGGGTTGACCTCGAGCGGGATCTGGTTGTCCGCCAGGTAGCTGACCAGCCTCGGGTCCCGGGCGGCGCTCGTGCCGTGCCCGATGCGTTCGGCGTGCAGCTCGTTGATCGCCGCCCAGATCGTCGCCGGGCCGGTCGTTTCGCCCGCGTGCGGGACGCAGCGCAGTCCGTTGTCCGCGGCGACCGCGAACTGCTCACGGAACCACTCGCGCGGCACGCCGACCTCCGGCCCGCCGAGACCGAGCGCGACGGTGCCTTCCGGGCGGTGCTTCAGCACCCAGTCCAGGGTCTGCGGGCCGCCGTCCTTGCCGAGCACACCGTCGATGTCGAAGATCCAGCCGAACTCGACGCCGTACTGTGCACGCGCCTGCCTGCGTGCCTCGTCGAGGGTGTCGGTCAGTTCGTCCGGTTCGATTCCCATCGCGAGGTGCGAGGTCGGCGTGACCGTCACCTCGGAGTAGCGGACGTTGTCACGGGCCTGGTCACGCGCGAGGCCCAGCAGCAGCGCCAGCACGTCGGCGCCGGTGCGCACCAACGCGTTGACCTTGATGTAGATGTCGATGAAGTGCGCGAAGTCGCGGAACTCGTAGAAGTCCTTCAGCGCCTGCTCTTCGACGGGAACACCCCCGTCGGGGTGGCGGCGGGCCAGTTCGAGCACCGTCGGGATCGACGCGGATCCCACCAGGTGGACGTGCAGTTCGGCTTTGGGCAGCGCGGAGACGAAGTCTTTCATGACTCGGGAAATCCTTGGGATAGCCGGGAAGTGGACACACGTGTGCTGCGGGCGCGGTCCAGGCTATGGAGCGAGGTCACCCCGCTCGTGGTCTTCCCCGTACAACGGATATTCCGGCACAACCTCAGCATAGGGTTGACGTCAAGGGTTTTCGGTACTGGGATGCCACAATGGACTCACTGGAGCGGCCATTCGGGGACGTCACGTGGCGTAAGGCAGCTCGGCGGCTGGTGCCGTACCTGGGGTTGCTGTACTTCGTCAACTACCTCGACCGGGTCAACATCGGCTTCGCCGGGCCCGCCGGGCTGTCGAAGGAGCTGTCGCTCACCGCGACCGCGTTCGGCTTCGCGTCGGGGATCTTCTTCATCGGCTACCTCATCCTCGAGGTGCCGAGCAACCTGGCGCTGCACAGGTTCGGCGCGCGCAGGTGGATCGCCCGGATCATGATCAGCTGGGGCGTGATCGCCACCGCGGTCGCGTTCGTGCCCAACGCGACCGTGCTGATCATCCTGCGGTTCCTGCTCGGTGTCGCGGAAGCGGGCTTCTTCCCCGGCATCATCCTCTATCTCACATACTGGTTCCCGGCTCGCTACCGCGCGCGGATGGTCGCGTGGTTCATGGTCGCCATCCCGATCTCCAGCGCGATCGGCGCGACCGTCTCGGCGTTGCTGATCCGGCACGGCGACGGCGTGTTCGGCCTCGCGGGCTGGCGGTTCATGTTCCTCGTCGAGGGCATCCCGGCGATCCTGCTCGCGTTCGTCACGTGGTTCTTCCTCACCGACCGCCCCACCGAGGCCAAATGGCTCACCCCGGAAGAGGGCAAATGGATGCAGTCGCAGCTCGACGCCGAGCGGGCCGCGACGGAGAGCGAGCACCACTGGCCGTTGCGCAAAGCATTGACACACGGCCGGATCATCGGCCTGGCGTTCGTCTACTTCGGAAACGTCTACGGCCTGTACGCGCTCGGGTTCTTCCTGCCGAGCATCATCGCCGGGTTCCAGCAGCAGTTCGGCACCACGTTCTCGATCGTCGAACGTGGACTCATCACCGCGGTGCCGTACGTCCTCGGCGGGATCGCGATGGTGTTCTGGGCGCGGCACGGCGACCGGACGGGAGAACGGGTCTGGCACGTGGCGCTGCCGATGATCGTTGGCGGCGTGGCGATCCCGGTCGCGCTGTACCTGGGCAGCCCCTTCGCCGTGATGGTCGCGGTGAGCATCACCGCGATCGGGATCTGCTGCGCGCTGCCCACGTTCTGGGCGCTGCCGTCGACGTTCCTCGCCGGGACGGCCGCGGCGGGCGGGATCGCGCTGATCAACTCGCTCGGCAACGTCAGCGGGTTCGCCGCGCCGTACATCACCGGCGGGCTCGAGGACCTCACCGGTTCGCAGAAGACCGGGCTGTGGGTGGTCGGTGCGGTGATGATCGCGGGCGCGCTGCTCGCGACAGCGCTCAAGGCCGCCCCGGGAAAGAAGGACAAGGGCAAGAATGCGACTTCCGGCGTCTTGACTGGTCAAGACGACACATGAAGGGTTCAGGCTGTCGTGTTCCGAACTCGTAGTGAGGGGTTGTCGTGCGGCGAGTAGTGACCGTACTGGCAGCGGTTGCCGTGGCACTGCCTGTAATCCCTTCCGTGGCAAATGCCGCGCAGGGGCCCGTTTTCAAGGACGGTCAAGCACAGCCGGTGTTCGACCCGGCTGATGTCGTGCGCGAAAGCCTCTGGGTGACCGCGCCGGTCGACAGCGACCGTGACGGCAAGGACGACCTCGTGCACGTGGAGGTGGTCCGGCCGCGAGCGACCGAGCAGGGGCTCAAGGTCCCGGTCGTGTACCAGGCGTCACCGTACTACGCGGGCGGCAACGACGTCGCCAACCACAACGTGGACGTCGAACTGAACTCCCCGACGTGGCCGGGACGTCACCGCAACGGCACCGCCGGTGACGAGCGGGTCGCCGCCGCGATCGGCCCGAACCCAGCCATCACGTGGCGTTACGAGCAGTACTTCACCGCACGCGGCTTCGCCGTGGTGTACGGGGAGTCGCTGGGCAGCGGGCAGTCGACCGGCTGCCCGACCTCCGGCGGCCGCAACGAGACCATCGGCGCGAAGTCCGTTGTGGACTGGCTCAACGGCCGCGCGCGGGCCAAGGACGCGGCGGGCGCCCCGGTCAGTGCGAAGTGGACGACCGGCAGCGTCGGCATGATGGGCGTGTCCTACAACGGAACGCTGCCCAACGCCGTGGCCACGACCGGTGTCCGCGGCCTCGACGCGATCGTGCCGATCGCCGCGATCTCCAGCTGGTACGACTACTACCGCCAGGACGGCGCGGTGGTCGCGCCGGGCACGTTCCAGGGCGAGGACCTCGACGTGCTGGCCAGGTACGTCTACACCAGGGCGGACCAGGAGATCTGCAAGCCGGTGCTGGACGAGATCGAACGGGAGCAGGACCGGATCACCGGTGACTACAGCCCGTTCTGGCACGAGCGCAACTACCTCAAGGACGTGCACAAGGTCCGCGCCGCGACCCTCGTCGTGCACGGCCTCAACGACTGGAACGTCAAGGACCTGCACGCCGAGCAGTGGTACGAGGCGATCAAGAAGGTCGGCGTGCCGCACAAGATCTGGTGGCACCAGTCCGGGCACGCGGACCCGTACAGCCTGCGCCGCGACGAATGGCTGGTCACGCTGAACCGCTGGTTCACCCGTTACCTGTACAAGCAGCAGAACGGTGTGGAGAAGGAACCGCGCGCGACGATCCAGCGCGAGGACAAGTCGTGGGTCGACGAAGCCGAGTGGCCCGCGCCGGGCACCTCGCCGGCTTCGCTGTACCTGGGCGCCGGCGGCGCCTCCCGCGGCACCCTCGGCACCTCGCCGACGCACCGCTCGGTCACCGAGTCGCTGACCGACGACGCGACGAAGACCGCCGAGAGCCTGGTGGACGCCGCCAGCTCGGCGAACCGGTTGTCGTACTCGACGGGCACGACCAAGAAGGCGATCCGGCTGTCCGGCCGGGGCAAGGTCGACCTGCGCACCTCGTTCAGCCGCCCGGCGGCCAACGTGACCGCGCTGCTCGTCGACCGGGCACCGGACGGCACCAGCAAGATCATCACCCGGGGCTGGACCGACCCGCAGAACCGGCTCAGCCCGTGGCTCACGCTGCCGGTCACGCCGGGCCGCGAGTACTCGGTCGAGGTGCGGTTCGAGCCCAAGGACTACCTGGTCGCCGCCGGTCACAAGATCGAGTTCGTGCTGCTGTCGAGTGACTTCGATTACACCCTGCGCCCCAAACCGGGCGCCGGGATCTCCCTCGACGTCGACGACACCCGCCTTGACCTGCCGATTCTCGGCGGAAAGCGAGCGCTGCGCGAGGCGCTGTGAGTTTTCACGGCGCGGGCATGTCGCGTCCTCAGCTGTTGTTCAGCTGGTCAGAGGACTCTGGAGTCATCAGCGGCTGTCGGGGGCCGCGGTGGCAGAGGTGGAGGGCGCGACATGCTCCGCAACGAGGTGATGAGCTGGGACACTGCCAGCCGCCAGGGCGGCAGGCAGTTCAACGCGGACGCGGTGGGCGCGTCCATGGACGGCGACAGCGTGGTCTTCGCGCTCGCCGACGGCATCGGCGACACGATGTGGGCAGGCGAAGCCGCCCGTGTCGCCTCGGACGTAGCGGCCCGCACGTCGACAGCGGCGGGCCCAGTGGAGGCAGTGCTCGCCGCCCAGCGAGCACTGGACGCCCTGAACACGGGCGCTGACACGCTCCTGGTCGTCGCGATGCCAACCGAAGACGGTTACGACATCGCATGGGTAGGAGACGTACGCGCCTACGTGTGGGACGGCATCGAACTCAAGCAAGTGACGAGCGACCAGACCATGGCCGAGTACTTCCGGCTGCATGACACGGTCCCCACGCCACGCATGGAACACGTGGTGACCAACTCGCTGCGGACCACGTCCGAGGAGCGCGTCGGCCGGACGAGCGTGACCGGTGTCAAGAGCCTGCTGCTCTCCAGCGACGGCGTGCACAAGGTCGTGTCACCGGAAGTCATCCAGGGTGTCCTGGCCGAGGAAGGCACCACGGCTTTGTCCCGTGTGTCCACCTTGGTCGACACCGCGATGGTGCTCGGTGGCACGGACAACGCGACCGCGGTACTGATCACGTCCAGGACATGAGAGAACGCCGGTACCGCGCGTACCGGCGTTCTTCTCAGTTGTTACCAGACCTTCAGAAGTCTCGTGCCGTGCGGCGGGATCGTGGCCTCGAACCCGTCCGCGTACCGGCCGAGCGTGCGGTCCGCCCACACATCGCGGACCGTTCTGCGACCGCCGAAGCCGAAGTCCTTCCAGTTGGCCCGCACGGTCTTGGCCTCCGAGCCCAGGTTGAACAACGCGACGGTGTACGAGCCGTCCTTGTTGCGCGCCCACCACACCGGCTGGTCGGTGTTCGGATCGACCGGCCTGGCCGGGCGGCCCTGCTGGTTGAGCGCGAGCACCTCGCGGTTGGTCAGCAACTTCACGCCGAGATCGTCCAGTTTGGTCACGTCGTCGCCGACGTACAGCGGGGACGACGTGACCGCCCAGAACGTGGCGTAGCTGTAGCGCTCGTCCGGCGTCAGGCCGTCCATCTCACCGTTGCCGACGTTGAGCGTGTCCAGGTCGTGCCAGCCGCCGGGGCCGGAGTGCCGGATCCACGGCGGCAGGTCCTTCCAGCGGTCGTTGACCGAGTTCTCCCACGTGACCAGCGTTTCGCAGTAGCACTCGACGTCCGTGTCGATCCGCCAGCCGTTGGAGGACTTCTTCCAGTCCTCGATGTGGCCGATGTCGATCGACCACGAGATCTCGACGTGCACCTCGCGGCCGGTCCGGTCGAACGCCTTGCGGTAGGCGGCGATCTCGTCGCGGTTGTCGTACTGCGGGCCGCTCTTCCACGAACCGGGACCGACGCCGTCGATCTTGAGGAAGTCGTAGCCCCAGTCGGTGAACATCCGCGCGATCGAGTCGATGTACTCCTGCGAGCACGGGTTCGAGAAATCGATCTTGTACGAGCTGTCCCAGCCGTTGGTGGTCCGCAGATCCGGGTAGACCAGGTCGTGCGTGCTGCAGCCGGGCGCGTCCTTGACCGGGAAGTCACCGCCGTCGTAGACGCCCTTGGCCAGGCCGACCGGGATGTAGATGCCTGCTTTGAGCCCCTTGTGGTGGATGTAGTCGGCCATCCACTTCATGCCACGCGGGAACCGTTCCTTGTCCGGCGTCGGGCGGCCGTACGCGTCATAGCCGAACTTCCAGCTCCAGTCGGCCCACCAGCCCGCGTCCATGTTCACGTACTCGTAGCCGTAGCGCTTGAGCTTCGAGGCGATCGCGTCGGTCTGCTTGATGACGTTGGCTTCGTTGAGCCAGCTGTAGTCACCCTTCGGGTTGAGACCCGGGTACTTGCTGGCCTGCATGCTCCAGCTGCTCCAGCCCATGTAGGGCTTCTCCGCGATGCGCTCCCGGTCACCGGCTTGTGCGGCCGGAGTCGCGACGCTGATCGCGAGCACCGCCCCGAGCAGGTAGGTGAGGGGTCGTTTCAGCATTGCGCTCCCTTACGAGGTGACCTTGTAGATGACCGCGTCCTCGCCCGGCACGGTGACGTCCGTCCGGCCACGGCTGGTGAACGTCCTGCTGGAGCACAGTTCCCGCAAAGCGCTCCGGTACGGCAGGCCGATCCGCTCCGGGTCGATCCGGAACTCGCGCGGTGCCTTGCCGAAGTTGCACACCGCCAGGTACGTGTCCTTGTCGTGGTAGTAGTTGCCGAACTGGATGTGGTCGGCGTCGTTGTAGTCGTAGACCCTGTCCAGCCACCACCCGTACGTCACCGGGTTGAGCAGGTTCTCCGTGCTCTTCTGGTACAGGTCCGGCTTTTCCTCGTGCCATATCCATCGAGCCGTGCACGTCACACGAGATGCGCCGCGCGTTGCCGTACTGGCCCTTGAACAAAGGGGAGATCGCCAGGTCGATGAACGTGTCCTCGCCCGCCCACGGGTCCAGCGCCCAGCCGCCGTTGAGCAGGATCGGCTGGCCGTCGGCCTGCAACACCGTCTGCCGCAACGTCTGGTTCGGGCAGCCGTCGCACAGCGCCGTCCCACCGACCTGGTTGTCGATGCCTTCCTTCCAGAAGTTCGTGAACGGCTGGAAGTACAGCGCGGGCTCCTGACCGTTGGCCTTGACGTGCGCCACGTACTCTTCGAGTCTCTTCCAGCTGATCCCGGGGTTCTCGTACTGCCACTGCGGGTCCAGCATGGCGTCCCAGTACGAGTCGATACCGACGTACGGTTTGGACGCGCCCTTGAACGCGGGCAGCTTGCCGACGATGAAGTCGCTGGTCTCGTTCATCAACGCCGGGTCGGCGACGGCTGACCCCAAACCGCCCCAGGAGTTGTAGCCGAAAGGAACAGCGTCTGCACGGCGATCGCCGCCGCGCCACGTGCCCACTCCTCGAACGGCAGCGGGCGGAGAATGAGCTCGCAGTGCGCGGCGGCGCCGAACGCCTGCGTGCCGAAGGTTTCCCTGATCTCGGCGGCGAACAGGTCGTACGCGTCCAAACCCTCGCCGGACACGATGATCCGCTCCGGCCCGACGAGGTTCGCCATCGCGGCCAGACCGCGGCCGATCGCCACACCCGCCCTGGCGAACACCCGCCGCAGCGCCTCATCGCCCATCCGGGCGCCGGTGATGACCTCGTCGATCGTCAGGTCCCGCTCGCCGGTCGTGGTCCTGGCCTGGTCCACGATCGCGTCCGTCGAGGCGATGGCCTCCACGCAGCCAGTCGCGCCGCAGTGGCACAACGGCCCGTCGCCGAAGACGGGAATGTGCCCGATCTCCCCGGCGACGCCGTGCGACCCGGTCACCACACGGCCGTTGACCACGAGCCCGCAGCCGATCCCGGTGCCCAGCGTGACCAACGCGAACGAGTCCGCGCCGATCCCGTTGCCGAACCAGCGCTCGGCCACCGTGATCGCTTTGACGTCGTTGTCGACCGTGATCTCCAGGTCGACCTTCTCGGCCAGCAGGTCCGCCAGCGGGACGTCCCGCCAGTGCAGGAAGGGGGAGTAGCGGACGTGGCCGGACTCGCGGTCGACATCGCCCGCGATCGTGACGCCGAGGCAGTGCGTCCGCTGCTTGTACGACTTGGACTCCGCCAGCAGCTCGGTGACCATCGCCGCGACGCCGTCCACGACCGCGTCGAGCTTGCACGAGGACAACGGGTGGAACCTGGTGAGCAGGACCTGCGCACGCAGGTCCGTGACCACGCCGACCAGCTCACGGTCGGTGATCTTGATGCCGAGGAAGAACTCCCGCTCGGCCCGGATTTCCAGCGGACTGGCCGGTCGGCCGACCCCGCCCTGCTCGGAGTCGAGCTCAGCGAGATACCCGGCCTCGATCAGCGGCCGGGCCGCCTTGGTGACCGCGGCCGACGACAGGCCGGTCCGGCGCGCCACGTCCACCCGTGACACCGGGCCCTGGGTGAGGACCGTGGTGAAAACGGTGGCCGCCGCCGGGCTGGTGACCGGCGCGCGCCTGCTCTGGCGTCGTGGCGTCATGCTTCGGTAGCGTAGGTCTCATAAATTAACTTCGTCAAGAAACTAAGTGCTTCCCCGGGTGGAACGCGAGGTCAACGCATGGCTGAGGTGGTCTTCGATCCTGCCGAGCGGCTCTGGCTGCTGACGACGGCGACCACGTCGTACGCGCTGCGGCTGGACGAGTCGGACGCGCCGCGGCACGTGTTCTGGGGACCGGCGCTGACCGTCGAGCAAGCCGCGGCGATCCGGACGCCTGTCCTGTCGAAGATCAGTGCCGTCGACGGGACCACCGACGAGGAACTCGTGGTGGAGGGCAGTGCCCGGTTCGACGCGCCGTCGCTCTCAGTGCGTTTCCCCGACGGCACGAGGGCCTTCGAATGGAAGTACCTCGACCACACCATCGACGAGGGGCACCTGGCGATCCGGTTCGCCGACCGGCACTACCCGCTGGAAGTCGCGCTGCACTACCGGGTCGGCGCGGACACGGACGTGATCGAGCGCTGGACAACTTTGCGGCACACCGGAGCGGACGAACCGATCACGTTGCTGCGCACGGACTCCGCGTCCTGGTTCCTGCCATACCGAGCCGGATACGAGCTCACGCACACGGTCGGCGGCTGGTCGAACGAGTTCCAGCTCCAGCGCACGCCCCTGACGTACGGCGAGACCGTGTTCACCAGCCGCCGCGGCACGTCGAGTCATCAAGCCAACCCGTGGCTGTTCGTACGGAACGGCGACGAAGTGTGGAGCGGGGCGTTGGCGTGGAGCGGTTCGTGGCGGATCACCGTGCGGCACACGCCTTCAGGGCAGACCAGCTTCTCCGGCGGTTTCGGGCACGAAGGCGTGAGCTGGCGGCTGAACACCGGCGAGGAATGGGAAACCCCCGTGTTCGCCGGGCTTTACGCCACGGACGGGGTCGAGGCAACCGCACGCCGCTGGCACGTCTATGTGCGTAACCACGTGTTGCCGCACGCCGACGAGACCCGTCCCGTCATCTACAACTCCTGGGAAGCCACGGAGTTCGACGTCAACGAGACGAACCAGAAAGGCCTGGCAGCGCGGGCGGCGGCAATGGGCTGCGAACTGTTCGTGATGGACGACGGCTGGTTCGGCGCGCGGACCAGCGACACAGCCGGGCTCGGCGACTGGGAGGTCAACCGGGATCGCTTCCCCGGCGGGCTGGACCCGTTGATCGCCGAGGTGCACCGGCTCGGCATGCGCTTCGGGCTGTGGGTGGAACCGGAGATGGTGAACCCGGACAGCGACCTGTACCGGCAGCACCCGGACTGGGTCCTGCACATGCCGAACAGGACACGGACGACCCTGCGCAACCAGCTCGTGCTCAACTTCGCCCGCACCGACGTGGCCGAATGGGCCCACAAGTGGCTCGACCAGCTGGCGGGCAGGCACGAGATCGACTTCCTGAAGTGGGACATGAACCGCGCGTTCAGCGAGGCGGGCTGGCCGGGCGAAGCCGACCAGGACAGGCTGTGGATCGACCACGTCAGGCACGTCTACGCGATCATCGACCGGCTCCGCGCCGACCACCCGAACCTGCGCGTCGAAGCCTGCTCGGGAGGCGGAGGCCGGATAGACCTCGGCATGCTGGCAAGGACGGACCAAGCCTGGGTGTCGGACAACACGGATGCCCTGGATCGCATCCGCATCCAGCACGGCTACAGCACGCTCTACCCGGCAAGGACGATGTCGGCCTGGGTGACCGACAGCCCGAACCAGTTGACCGGACGCGTGATCCCACTGGCGTTCCGCTTCCACGTGGCAATGGCGGGAGTACTGGGAATCGGCGGAAACCTGCTGAACTGGACACCGGAAGAACTGACCGAAGCAACCACTTTGCTGAAGCAGTACAAGGAAATCCGGCACGTCGTACAGCACGGCTCGCAGTACCAGCTCGCCGCGGGCCCGGTCACGGGCGTCCAGTACACCCTGGGCAACGAAGTAGTGGTGTTGCTGTGGCGGCCCGTGGTCAACTTCGGCAAACCGCCACTTCCCGTACGTCTCAAGGCCTTGGACCCCTCAGCCCGGTACCGTACCGGCGCGGGCGAGTGTTGCGGCGCTGTCCTGCTGCACCACGGTCTGGAACCGTCTTTGCCAACCGGCGACTACGCCAGCACGATGATCCACCTCACGAAAATCAACCCATCTTGAAGAAAGACGGCAAGATACACCATCCCCAAACCAGTCGCACCCCGAAGAAGATCAAAAAAGCCAGTTGTCCACACCGGGGCGGTTGTCCACAACCGCCCCCAACGACCTCTGCCGCAAGAAGAAGCGAAGAAGGCAGAGTCGAATCATGCAGGCAAAGCAGCGAGCCCGAATCAACCTCCAAGGCAACGGTGACCTGATCGCGGCCGTTCCGTACCTGCTCGGTTTCAAGCCGAGCGAGTCCGTGGTGGTCTGTGTCTACGCGGGTGCGAGTCGTACTCAGATAACCCTGTGTCTGCGTGCGGACATACCACCGCCGGAGCTCTACCACTCGCTTGTCGAACAGCTCAAACTTCCCGTACTGCGTGCGAACTCATGTGGTGTGTCCGTGATCGTCGTGTGCGATGGCTCGGTGAGTCCGCCGGATCCTCTGCCGCACAGGAAACTTGTCGACACCTTTGCCCAGGTGTTCTCTGAGTCCGCTGTGGCTGTGCATCATGCGTACTGGGTTTCCGAGATCGAGGAGGGCGCCACGTGGTGGTGTTATCCGGACTTGGAGTGCAACGGGTCGGTGCCGGATCCGACCGCCTCCGAACTCGCTGCCACCGCTGCATGTATGGGGTCGGTGACGTACGCCAGCAAGGCGGACATCCGGACCACTCTCGAACCGGTCGACAGTGCGTCACCGGCCGCGCGGGCTGAGCAGATCAAGGCCGCTCTTGCCCAGGAACAGGATGAGGCCGTTGCTCAACAGCTGCTCGATGACCTGGTCCAGCGGGTACGGGATGGGAAGTGGGCGCTGGAGGAGGATCGGTTGGTCGACCTGGCAGTCGCGCTGAAGAACGTCCGTGTTCGTGACGGGTGCCTGCACCCTGAGGTGACGAGTATCGGGCGGCCCATCGAGGAAGCATGGGCTGAACTCGTCCGCGCTCTCCCTGACCCTTATCGAGCTGAGCCTGCTTGTTTGCTTGCCCTTACCGCGTTCCTGCGCGGGGATGGCGTCATGGCTGGCGTCGCGGTCGACCTGGCCATCGAGTCCGACCCTGACCACAGCTTCGCCAAACTGCTACGAACCTCCATGGACTACGGCCTACCACCTGACTCGGTCGCCGCAGCCGTAGCCCAAGCCTTCACGGACCCGGCAGAACCCGCCAAAACCCACGTGCCGCGCCCTCCCATCACGGACGGCCCGCGTTCGCTGGAAATCCACGCCTCAGACCCGTCGAACCCACACCCACCAGACAACGCACAGCCACCCAACGAGTAAGGACGAGAAGGCTCTGCCGGTCGGGGTGAGCCACATACGGTACTCACCTCGGCCCACGCAACCCGGCCGATACCAACAAGCCTGCTGCGATGTGGAGCCGTAGGTGCGTCGTAACCCTGTCTTGCGGGCGCGAGTGCTAGGAGTGCGGTTGACCTGTTGGGCGGACAGGACGTTCGGCGTGGTGGTCAGACTCCCTCGGTCTGGGTCTTGAATCCTGCGGGGCTGAGATGGCCGAGGTTGGAGTGCCGACGCAAAGGTCATCGCCAGCGTCGTTGGGAGGACTGCTTCCTGGAAAGCGGGATCGCCACCGCGGCGACCGCGCTCGCGCTGTCCGATCGGCTGAAGGTCGGCGTCGGGCTGCTTCCGGTGCCGCTGCGCAACGTCGCACTGGCCACAATGGAAGCGGCCACGCTGTACCGGCTGTTTCCGGGCCGGGTCCTGCTCGGTCTCGGCCACGGTGTCCAGGACTGGATGGGCAGGTCGGTGCCCGTGCCGAGTCGCCGTTGACTCTCCTGCGGGAGTACGCGGTGGCGATGCGGTCGTTGCTCGCCGGAGGACGCGTGACCACTGAGGGCCGGTACGTCAAGCTGCGTGATGTCGAGCTGGGCTGGCCGCCGGAGACCGTGCCGCCGCTGTACGTCGGCGCGACCATCCCTCCAGCGAGGCCCGACCCTTGACCTTGACCGAGATCGGCGACGACCTCACCCGGTCCGCCGACGCGTGCGGTCTTGAGACCTTCGCTGGTGCGCACGGGCATATGACCTTCATTGGTGCGTGCGGGCACAAGGCCTTCGTCGGTACTGCACTGGTCACCCCGCGCCTCCAACAAGCCCTGTTTCGTTCACGCCCGCGGCGCCAAGGACGATCGCATGCAGCCACCGACTATGTCTGGGCGGTCGTGGCCGTCCAGCATGGTCGACTAGGGCCTGAGTCGAAGTCGGTTAGAGCCATTCGTTGATCGCGGCGGTATGGACGGCGGTTTCGTAGCGGACGGCGAGTTTGACGTAGGGGGTGGCCACAGCGCGATGGCGTTTGTACCCGGTTGATGTCGCATTCCACGGCGTGGCACTGTTTGCAGGTCTCAGTGGCGCAGGTAGGTGGCCGTCCACCCTTCGACCCTCTGGCCTTGGGGTGGGCGTCCTGGTTGCCTTATTCGGGATAGTCGCCCGCATCCCTTGGTGGCGCAGGTACTCACGGGTGGCTGTCGACGTTCTAGGCCTTGTCCGCCACCACACGACCGGGGTTGGGGCCGGGGTCTCCCATCCGCCAGCCGAGGCGCCCGGGTACCCGTTAACACGGGGGTACACTGCGGGCTGTCGCCACACTGACAGCGGTCAGCACGATCGACAACGGCTTTTGGTCCTGCTCACGACCTAGATGCAGTTTCGTGGTCAGCCCGGCCCGCGTACGGCCCAGTGCGTGTTCATCGGGCTCGTCGGCGATCCCGCCCGGCGACTCCCGCTACAGACCCCTTTTTCCGGGCACCGGCGGCGTGCTGATGCGCTCGCGCGATCGTGGGGTCCACAAGGACATCCTCGGTGACTCGTCCGGCCGCGTCGGCCCACGCGCGAAGCGCGGTCAGGATCGTGTGCCAGACGCCGGCCCGCTGCCACCGGCGGAACAGTCCATGGATCGCGGCTCAGGATCCATACGGTGGTGGGAGTGTCCCGCCAGGGTGACCCGCTCCGCACTCGCCATCGGATCCCGTCGATGAGCTGCCTCTTGCTCCATGACGGCGGTCGCCCTGACCGCGACGGCCGGGGCAACAAAGGCTCCGGCAACGCCCACTGCGCGTCAGTCAGGTCGAACCGCCCGCCACCGCGAAGGTGCCCACGGGGTCTCCGTGCTCAGGTTCTTCTTGGTCGACGAACCCTGTACCGGAGACGTCACTCATTCTGATCACCAACACACCCGGCAGCGTCAACTCCGGTCAAACCACGCAGCCAACTTCGACACACGACCTAGTACGCCCGCTTGTGAGCCCGCTGTTCGAGCGGCGACTGACACGGCCCGGCACTCCGCTAGGCCTCATACAAACCTATGGAGCACTACGCTTCGTGGGACGCCGACCTTGGACAGGGTATAGGTGTGTCGCGTTAGTCGTTGGCCTTGTTGATGTGTTGGACTGGCCTGGCCGGTTTACCGTTGTGGTGCAAGGTAGGACGGGTGCTTGCGGTGGTGGCAGTGACTAATCTGTTCACACACCGTTCGCGTCACGAAGACCCAAACCTGCTGCATCACCGAGCATCTGCACGCCGAGCTGGGCTGCCTTTCTGGAACGATGGGATCGTCTGCGACGACGCCATGGATGAGGCGTTCTGGGGTCCGGTCGGGGGGCGGTGGAGGTGTTGCAGGCGACGGTGGTGCGGCGGGTGATGGTTCGGGTATGCAAGTCGTGGGCGTGGGGCGCATGCGGGCTGAGCTGCTCGACCGGCAACAGAGGCGGGCACCGTTTGGGTTAGCGAGCGCGATTCTTGGACATAGAGAAGGGGTGCCGCCGTTGTCTCGGGCGCTCAGAGCTGGGCTGGGTGAGCTCGATGGAGTTCTAGACCACGGCCCGGCCGCGGGGTCTGGCCACTTCGCCGACGAGTCCGTGAGTTCGGGGCGACATCGTTGGTGTCCATCAACGGGTACCTCCAGCCGGGTAGTGCTTGGTGTCGTTGCCGCTTGGGCTTGGCGCATTCGGTTTGCAGGGTGTGTTTGGACTGTCCGGATTTGCGTCCAGAATGCTGGGTTGATGAAGAGTCGCCGTGTGCCCAGGGTTCGGGCATGCCGCTGCTCAGGTTCTGGCCGACTCGGTCGATCTTGGCGTCGTCGGTTGCGTGAGGTAGGCGGGACTCTGGCGCGGTGCCTGGCGACTTGGTTGTTGGCCGTGGCATGGGATGCGCCGAGTCGCTCGGCGGCGTGGGCTGGTGGCGCCGGTCGCGGGATGGGGCGAGGAGTCGATTGGCGTGGATGGTTTTGCAGGTGTCAAGCGCGTGCGGGTGCTGGTTATGGAAGTGGTGCGGTGTGTAGGTGGACAACATGTGCGGCGGGACGGGCATTCGGCCAGTGAGACAGCGAAGCACCCGCGGCCAGCCAGCGGTGGCGCGGGTGCTTCGGTCCGATGGGACGACTAGCGGGACTGGGTGAAGGCCCAGGCGTCGTTCACGATGGTCGCTATGTCGGCTCGCTCCGGCTTCCAGCCCAGGTCGGTCCGGGCGCGCTCGCTGGAAGCCACCAGGACTGCCGGGTCGCCCGCGCGGCGGGGCGCCACCTTGGCCGGGATTTCGTGGCCGGTTGCCTCGCGGCAGGCTTCGATGACCTGCTTCACGGAGAAGCCGGTGCCGTTGCCGAGGTTGTACACCGCGTGCTTGCCCTCGGTCGCGCTTTCGATCGCCAGGAGGTGGGCGTCGGCGAGGTCCGTGACGTGGATGTAGTCGCGGACGCAGGTGCCGTCTTCGGTCTGCCAGTCGTCGCCGTAGATCTGGATCCGCTCGCGCTGGCCCGTCGCCACCTGGAGGACCAGGGGGATCAGGTGGGTTTCGGTCGCGTGCCGCTCGCCGTAGCGGCCCTGAGCGCCCGCCACGTTGAAGTACCGCAGGCTGACCGCTGCCAGGCCGTGGGCCGCGGCGTACGAACTGATCATGTGGTCGACGGCAAGCTTGGTGGCGCCGTACGTGTTCGTCGGGCGCGTTGGCGCCGTTTCGGGGATCGGGACCTCGTCCGGCTCTCCGTAGACCGCCGCCGTCGAGGAGAAGACCAGGCGAGGCGTGCCATGCTCGCGCATCGCGTCCAGCAGCCGCAGCGAGTTCACCACGTTGCCGTGCCAGTACTTCGCCGGGTCCTGCATCGACTCGCCGACCAGGGACTTCGCCGCGAAGTGCAGCACGCCGTCGAAGCCCTCGCCCAGCACCGTGCTCGCCACGTCGGCGAAGTCGGCCTGGATCAGCCTGCAACCGTCCGGCACCGCGTCCGCGTGCCCGGTCGACAGGTCGTCGACCACGACGACCTCGTGGCCTGCTTCGACGAGCCGTGCGGAGCAATTGCTGCCCACGTACCCAGCACCGCCCGTGACGAGCAGCTTCACTGGCTGTCCCCTTTCACCTTCAACGATCTTGGCCGGCGCCCGCCGAGGGCACCCCCGTGAACATCCGTGGCGCGGTGAACGACCGCTTGGCGAAGGCCTCGGTGACCGCCGCCTCGACCTCGGCGTGGGCCTCGGCACGCACCAGTGCGATCGCGGACCCGCCGAAGCCGCCGCCGATCATCCTGGCACCCAGCGCCCCGGCTGCTTCAGCCGCCTCCGCGGCCACGTCCAGTTCGTCGCATGACACACGGTAGTCGTCACGCAGGCTGGCGTGCGACGCGCTGAGCAACGGGCCGATCTCCGCGTACTTGTCCTCACGCAGCAGCGCCACTGTGCGCAGCACGCGGTCGTTCTCGGTCACCACGTGGTGCACGAGCGGGCGCAGGGGCTCCGGCAGCTTCGCGAGAGCCTCGCCGAGCCCGGCCAGCTCGATGTCGCGCAGGGCCGGGATGCCGAGGACCTCGGCTGCCTGCTCGCAGCCGCGGCGGCGTTCGCCATAACCGGACCCGATGTGCGAGTGGTTGGCCCTCGTGTCGATCACGAGCACTTCCAGGCCGTGCCGGGAGGCGTCGAACGGGACCTGCTCGGCCTCGCCGGACCGCACGTCCAGGAACAGCACGTGCGACTCGGTGCAGTTCAGCGACGCCGTCTGGTCGAGCAGACCCGTTGGCGCGCCGACGAAGTCGTTCTCGGCCAGCTGGATCCACTTGGCGATGTCGCTGGTCGACTGGCGTGAACCCGCCAAACCCAGCAGCGCCAACGCCGTGGCGCACTCCAGCGAGTGCGACGACGACAGGCCCGCGCCCGCGGGCACGTCACCGGCTATCACCAGGTCCGCGCCGCCGCTGATGCCCTGTTCGCGCAGGACCCACGCGACGCCGGACGGGTACGCGGCCCACCCCGGCACTGTGCCGGGCGCCAGGTCCGGGATCCGGACCGGGTCCGCGGTCTCCGCGCGGCCGCGGTCGTGCAGCGTCGAGACTGTGATCGTGTCGTCCGCGCGGGGCGACGCCGCGACCGCGGTGCGGTGCGGGATCGCGAACGGCAGGACGAATCCGTCGTTGTAGTCGGTGTGCTCACCGATCAGGTTCACGCGCCCGGGCGCCGACCACACGCCGGCCGGTGACCGGCCGTGCAGTCGTTCGAACGCCTCGGCCGCTCGCGCGGCCTGGCTCACTCGGACCGCGCCAGCACGGCGTGCAGCACCGAGGGCTCGATCTGGGCGGAGTTGCCCGCACCGCTGACCTCGATGGTGTTGCCGTCACCCTTGGACGGGCCGACGCTGACCGTCTGCCCCGGCAGCAGGCCGACCGACTTGAGCTCGGCCATCAGGTCCGGGTCCATCTGCACGTGCTCGGCGATCCGGCGGATCTCCACCTTGCCGCCACCCCGGCGGGCCACCTCGTCCACCCGCACCAGGTCCGCCTCGGCCGGCGGCGCGGGCTCGCCCTCGCCCAGCTTGTCCAGGCCCGGGATCGGGTTGCCGTACGGCGAGGTGGTCGGGTTGCCGAGCAGCTTGACCAGCTTGCGCTCGACCGCCTCGCTCATCACGTGCTCCCAGCGGCATGCCTCGCTGTGCACGTGTTCCCATTCCAGCCCGATCACGTCCACGAGCAGCCGCTCGGCGAGCCGGTGCTTGCGCATCACCGCGACAGCCAGTTCCCGGCCGTGGTCGGTCAGTTCGAGGTGACGATCGTCGGCGACCACGAGCAGTCCGTCGCGTTCCATCCGGCCGACCGTCTGGCTCACTGTCGGCCCGCTTTGCTGCAGCCGTTCCGCGATCCGCGCGCGGAGCGGCACCACACCTTCTTCTTCGAGTTCGTAGATGGTGCGCAGGTACATTTCTGTGGTGTCGATGAGCTCGTTCACGCCGCTACCCCTTCGTCGGCGTCCATGGTAGTCGCACCCACCGACACTCTCCGGTGCCCGGCGGGCCAGGATGGTGGGGTGCGCGCACTTGTCTCCACTTCGGAACTGGCTGATCTGCTGAAGAATTCCCCGCCGCCGGTGCTGCTGGACGTCCGGTGGGCGCTGGGTGGCCCGCCCGGCCGTGAGTCCTACATGGCCGGACACGTGCCCGGCGCGGTGTTCGTCGACCTGGACGCCGAGCTGGCGGCGCCGCCGGGCGCAGGCGGCAGGCACCCGCTGCCCGACCCCGGTGACCTGCGGGAAGTCCTGCGTGCGGCGGGCGTGGGCAACGAATCGGCGGTCGTGGTCTACGACGGCGGCAACGGTTCCGTCGCTGCCCGTGCGTGGTGGTTGCTGCGCTGGGCGGGTCACTCGAACGTGGCTGTGCTCGACGGTGGTTACGCGGCGTGGCAAGGGGAAGGGCGCGCTGTGACGACGGAAGTGCCGCAGCCGCAACGGGGTGACATCGAGGTGCGGCCAGGCGGGATGCCGACGATCGACGCCGACGGCGCGGCCGGGCTCGCCCGATCCGGTGTCCTGCTCGACGCACGCGCGCCGGAGCGCTACCGCGGCGAGACCGAGCCGGTGGATCCGCGCGCGGGCCACATCCCAGGTGCTGTGAACGCTCCTTTCGCCGGGCACACGGGTGAAGACGGCCGGTGGCTGCCCGCTGCCGAACTGGCGGAACGGTTCCGTTCGCTGGGCGTGCACGACCCGGCCGCGGTCGGCGCCTACTGCGGGTCGGGTGTCACCGCTTCGTCGGTCGTGCTGGCGCTGGAGGTGTCCGGGGTGACCGGCCCGGAGCACCCGGCGGTGCTCTACCCCGGGTCGTGGTCGGAGTGGTCCTCGGACCCGCAGCGACCTGTGGAGACCGGCTGACGCCTCAGCTGTCCGGCAGTTTGGCGAACACCTGCGCCGCCAGCTTGTCCACGGCCGCGCAGACCGGCTCGGTGTGGCCGGTCAGCACCAGGCTGACCCAGAGCACCCGGTATCGCGCCGACTGGTCGTCGGTCAGTGCGATCCGCAGGTCGCACGTGGTGTCGGCGGTGCTGAGCCGGTGCGCGGTGTTGCCTTCGAACGTCGTCGGCGTGGTGCCCTTGGTCTCCAGGCCGGCGGTGAGCACGACGAGCGCGATGCCCGCGGGATTGCCCGACCGGGTGAGCGTGTAGCTGCAGAACCCTTTGTCCTCAGGCTCAGCGGTCGCGTTCGTGCCTGTGACGTTTCCGATCGCCGCGGGCGTGACGAAAGTGGAGCATGCCGGGGCGACGGTGATCGTCTTGCGCTTGGCGATGGTCGGCGGCGGCTCGGAAGTCCTGGTGCTGCTGGGCATGCTGGGGTGTGAGGTGCTGGTGGGGTCGGACGGCGGCGTGGGGTACGGCTCTTCCGGGGTCGTCGTGACGTCCGGTTCCGCGGAGTCCGTGACAGTCGGCGCGGCGGCCATCGGGGTGCCTGTGATGGACGCGGTGCATGCCGTGGCTGTCAACGCCGTGGCGAACGCGCTGAGTGCCGCCGCGCACACGAACCGTCGGATCACGGCGTTAAGACTAGTGTTGTGCCATGGGTACGCCAGCTTCCGGCAGCAGTGTTGTGTGGGACCCCGCACTTCTGGGCTATGACATGGGCGGGGACCACCCGTTCAACCCTGTCCGGCTCGAGCTGACGATGGCTTTGGCCACGCAGCTCGGTGTGCTGGACGGCGTCGAGCCGCTGCGGCCGGAGCCCGCGTCCGACGAGGAGATCGGGCGGATCCACGACGCGGAGTACATCGCCGCGGTGCGGGAGGCGCCGATGGTGGGCTGGGACGTCGGCCACGGCCTCGGCACGCCGGACAACCCCGTGTTCTCCAACATGCACGAGGCCACGTCGCTGGTGGTCGGTGCGTCGTTGCTGGCCGCTCAGCGAATCGCGTCGGGGGCCACGAACCGTGCCATCAACATCGCGGGCGGGCTGCACCACGCGATGCGCGACCGTGCGGCCGGGTTTTGCGTGTACAACGACTGCGCTGTGGCGATCTCGTGGCTGCTGGACAACGGCGCTGAACGTGTGGCGTACATCGACGTGGACGTGCACCACGGTGACGGCACGCAGGCCGCGTTCTACGACGACCCGCGCGTGCTGACGATCTCGTTGCACCAGAGCCCGATGACGCTCTTCCCCGGGACCGGCCGGGTGACCGAGCTCGGCGGGCCCGGCGCGCAGGGCACCTCGGTGAACATCCCGTTGCCGCCCTTCACGCGTGACCCGGCGTGGCAGCGAGCTTTCCACGCCGTGGTTCCGTCGCTGCTCAAGGAGTTCCAGCCGGACGTGCTGGTCACGCAGTGCGGTGTGGACACTCACGAGGAAGACCCGCTCGCGGAGCTGCACCTGAGCGTGGACGGCCACCGCGAGACCTACCGGACGCTGCGCTCGCTGGCCGACCAGTACGCGGGCGGCAAGTGGTTGTCGATGGGTGGCGGCGGCTACCAGTTGCTGCGTGTGGTGCCCCGGTCGTGGACGCACCTGATCGCCACGGTCCTCGACCGCGACATCGACCCGGCGACGCCGTTGCCGCGCGACTGGGTCAACGACGTGCTGCGCCGTGCACCGAACGCGACGCTGCCGAGCACGATGGGCGACGGCGCCGACGTCCAGTACAAGCCGTGGGACGGCGCCACCACCGAACCGGTCGACGCGGTGATCCGGGACGTGCGGCAGGCGGTGTTCCCGCTGCATGGCCTGGACCCGGCCGACCCAAGAGACTGAGAAGCCCACAGTGAACCCCAGCGACTTCGATCCGTACGACTACCCGCGGCACTGGGAGGCGGACGTCGTGTTGTCGGACGGCGGTACCGTCCACCTGCGACCGATCACGCCGGACGACGCCGACCGGCTCGTCGCGTTCCACGGCCGGTTGTCCGAGCGCACCCGCTATTTCCGCTACTTCGGGGCGTATCCCCGGATCCCACCGCGTGACCTGGAGCGTTTCGTCACGCTCGACCACCGCAACCGGGTCGGGTTCGCGGCGATGCTGGGCGACGACGTGATCGCGGTCGGCCGGTACGAGCGGCTCAAGGTGGGGGACAACCCCGGGGACCAGGCCGAGGTCGCGTTCGTGGTGGAGGACGACCACCAGGGCCGCGGGATCGGTTCGATCCTGCTGGAGCACCTCGCCGCCGCGGCGCAGGAGCGCGGGCTCAAGCGGTTCACCGCCGAGGTGCTCGGTGAGAACGGCCAGATGGTCCGGGTGTTCAAGGACGCCGGGTACCAGGTCAGCCGCGCGCTGGAGGACGGCGTGATCCACCTGGAGTTCGCGATCGACCCGACCGAGGAGTCCGTCGCGGTGGCGCGCTCCCGCGAGCAGGCCGCCGAGGCCCGCAGTGTCCACAATGTGCTGAATCCGAAGTCGGTCGCGGTGATCGGGGCGTCGACCGATCCGACCAAGGTCGGCTACGCGGTGCTGACGAACCTGTTGTCGGCGAACTTCGCCGGCCCGGTGTTCCCGGTCAACGCCGAACACCCGGCGGTGCGGGGGGTGCGCGCGTATCGCCGGGTTCTGGACATTCCCGACCCTGTCGACCTCGCTGTGGTGGCGGTGCCCGCGACGAGCATCAACGAGGTGCTGGACGATTGCCTGGCCAAGGGCGTCAAGGCGCTGGTCGTGGTGACGTCCGGGTTCAGCGAGATCGGCGACGAGGGCCGCAGCGCGGAACGCAAACTGGCCGAGGAGGCCAGGGCGCACGGCATGCGCGTGGTGGGCCCGAACGCGCTCGGTGTGGTGAACATGGACCGCGCGGTCCGGCTCAACGCCAGCCTCGCGCCCAAGTTGCCTGGTCTGGGGCGGACGGGTTTCTTCTGCCAGTCGGGCGCGCTGGGCACGGCGATCCTGGCCGACGCCGCCTCGCGTGGCCTCGGCCTGTCGACGTTCGTCTCGGCGGGCAACCGGGCTGACGTGTCCGGCAACGACATGCTGCAGTACTGGATGACGGATCCGGCGACCGACGTGGTGTTGCTGTACCTGGAGTCCTTCGGCAACCCGCGCAAGTTCGCGCGGCTGGCCCGCAGGCTCGGCCGCACGAAACCGATCGTGGCGGTGAAGTCCGGGCGCAACGCCGTTTCGCCCGCGCTCGCCGCGACTTCCGTGCAGGTCGACGAGCCGAGTGTGCAGGCGGTGTTCGAACAGGCCGGTGTGATCAGGGTCGAGTCGCTGGCGCAGCTGTTCGACACGGCGCTTCTGCTGGCGCACCAGCCGCTGCCGGAGGGCAGCCGGATCGCCGTGGTGGGCAACTCCACCGCGATCGGGGTGCTCGCCGCGGACACCGCGCTGGCGCAGGGTCTGGAGCTGGCGGGTGAGCCGGTGGACGTGGGGCCGCAGGCGGGTCCGGCCGAGTTCGCCGCGGCGGTCCGCGAGGCGTTGCTGCGAGACGACGTCGACGCGCTGGTGGTGGTTTTCGTGCCACCGCTGGCCGTGCCGGGGACGACGTACGCCCGTGAGTTGCGGGAGGCGGTCGCCGGGCTGGCGGAGGGGCACGGCAAACCGATCGTGTCGACGTTCCTCGCCGCCGAGGGTGTCCCGGCGGAGCTGGCGGTGCCGGGGCCGGACGGTTCGCCGGGGCGTGGCTCGATCCCGTCGTATCCCAGTCCTGAACGTGCGGTGCTCGCCTTGGCCAGGGTCACCAGGTATGCCCGTTGGCGGTCCGCGCCTCGCGGCACGCTCGTGCGGCCGGAGGGGATCCGGGTCGATCCGGCACGCGAGCTGGTCCGGGCCGTGATGGACGACGGTGACGAGTGGCTGACGGACGCACAGGTCGTGCGGCTGCTGGGTTTCTACGGCATCGAGGTGGCGCCGTTCAAGATCGTGCGCAGTGCGGGCGAGGCGGCGGCGGCGGCCGAGGCGCTGGGCTTCCCCGTCGCCGCGAAGGCGTCCAACACGCTGCTGCGTCACCGGTTCGACCTCGTCGGTGTGCGGCTGGACATCAGCAGCCCGGACACCATGCGCGCGGCGTACACGGACCTGCGTCAGGTATCCGGAGTGGACACTGTGTACGTGCAGCGGATGGTGGCCAAGGGGACGTCGTGCGTGATCGGGCTGCAGGACGACCCGTCGTTCGGCACGCTGGTCTCGTTCGGACTGTCCGGTGTGGTCAACGATCTGCTCGGGGACCGGGCGTACCGGTCGATCCCGATGACCGACGCGGACGCCGCCAACCTGGTGCGCGCCCCGAAAGCGGCGCCGTTGCTCGCGGGCTACGGCGGCAGTCCGATGGCGGATCTCGGCGCGCTGGAGGACTTGGTGCTGCGGGTGGCCGCGTTGGCCGAGGACGTGCCGGAGGTGCGCAGGCTCGAGCTGGAACCCGTTGTGGCGTCCGAAATCGGGGCGAGTGTCGTTTATGCGAGGGTCGCTGTCGGGCCGCCGCCGTCGCGGCACGACACCGGTCCGCGGCGGCTGCGGACCACCGACTAGCCGGAACCCGCGTGAGTGCTCCTGACCGGCAGGACGGTTCGGAGCACTCACGCGGTGCGGGGTGATTCCGCTATCCTGGTGGGAGGGGGCTCGCTCCCGCCGCCAGACTGAACGAGCCCCCGTCTGAGGAGGGACCCGGCTGGCCGCCGCGTCCCTGACCGGCCGCCAGTGCGGCCGGAGATCGTTCTCCTGCTCCGGATGTCGGGTGCTGAGCGGGATTCCCGCTGATCGCACGCCCGGTGGACATCGTCATGGCCAGCAGCAGGGTGGCGGCTGCCATGAACGTGACCTGCGTGCGCGGCCCGTCGGTGATGAGCGCAGTCGCGGCGACAACAACGAGCAGACCTGCGATGGCGAGCATCGCGGGGGTCAAGCGCTCTCGTGTGCGCATCTGGCTCCTCCTCGTCGAGGACCGTCGCTGCAGGGTGAGTGAAAGTTAAGCCACGACCGCAGCCCTGGTCAAGAATGTGATTGAAGTTCATGCACGTGAACGATCAATGGATGCGAAGGAGTCTCGGACTTGGTCCGATCGCACCCTGTGCTCTTCTGGTTACGCAGGGAATACTTGCGGGTATGTCTACCGCCACCGCCGGGTCTGACCGCGTCGAGGTGATCGATCCGGGGCAGGCGTCCCGGCGATGGCCCCGGTACGCGCTTGCCGCGATCCTCGTCATCGGCGCAGTCATGTACGCCTCGGCGCTGTGGAGCGGCACGTGGGGCAACACGTACTACACCGCGGCGATCCGGTCGATGTCGTCGAGTTTCACGAACTTCGTGTTCGGTTCGTTCGACCCGGCCGGTGTGGTCACTGTGGACAAGCCGCCGTTGTCGTTGTGGCCGCAGGTGATCTCGGTGTGGATCTTCGGGTACCACGACTGGGCGGTGTTGCTGCCGCAGGTGATCGAGGGAGTGGCGGCGATCTTCCTGTTGCACCGGGCGGTGCGGATGTGGGCGGGGGAGAACGCCGCTTTGGTCGCCGCGCTGGTTTTCGCGCTCACCCCGATCACGGTGGTCACGAACCGGACCAACAAACCCGAGACCATGCTCGTGCTGACGCTGGTCGCCGCCGCGTACGCCCTCGCCCGTTCTGTGCGGGCGGAGGGGCCCAAGAGCAGGACGAAATGGTTGTGGTTCGCGGCTTTCCTGATCGGCTGCGGGTTCCTGGCCAAGATGCTGGCCGCGTGGATCGTGGTGCCCGCGTTCGTCGCGGCCTACCTGGTGGGCAGCAGGGCGACTTGGCGGCGCAAGCTGTTCGACGTCGCCGGTGCCGCTGTGGTCCTGCTGGTCGGTTCACTGTGGTGGGTGGCCGTCGTGGACCTGTGGCCGGGGCGGAAGCCTTATGTCGGAAGCAGTTCGGACGGCACAGCGCTCGATCTCGTGCTCGGCTACAACGGAATCGGCCGCGTGTTCCGCGGTGAGGTCGGCGGCATGCAGGACGCCAGCGGCAACACGGCGTTCGGCGGCGAGACCGGGCCTGGCCGGATGTTCGGCCAGGTCGTCGGCGGTCAGATCAGCTGGTTGCTGCCGTTGGCGCTGATCGCGCTGGTGGTCGCTGCCGTGCTGGGGGTACGCCGGTTCGCTCGCGCCGACACGGCATGGCGTGCGGGCTGGGTGCTGTGGGGTGGTTGGCTCGTTGTCAACGCACTCGTCTTCAGCTTCCAGAAGGGCATTTTCCACTCGTACTACACGACCGTGATGGCGCCCGCGATCGGCGCGCTGGTCGGTGCCGCAGCGGTGTGGGCGGTACGCGTGTCTCGCGAATCCGCCAAGGCGGGCTGGCTCGTGCTTCCCGCCGGCGTCGCGATCACGGCGGTGTGGGCGTGGGTGCTGATCTCCCGCAATACCGCGTGGAACGGCTGGCTGCGGTGGGCGGTCGTGGGCGTCGCCGCCATCGCGATCGGGCTCCTGGTGCTGCGTGGGCTCAACCGGGCGGCCGTCGTAATCAGTCTGGTCGCTGTGCTGCTCGCCCCGGCTGTCTGGTCGGGCATCGGGGCGTTCGCGGGCCCCGGCAATCCCTGGATCCCGGCGGCGGGGCCGCCCGCGAAGATGATGCTGCCCGCCTGGGCGATGGGTGGCGGCCGGGGTGCGGGCATCCTCAGCGGCGATCAGCGGAGGATCCTGGACTACGCCAAGTCACGCTCGGACGGCGCCGAGATCGTCATGGCGGTCGACGGCGGCGCGGAGGGCGTGACGCCGTACATCATCGGCACCGACGAGACGGTGGTCGGGATCGGTGGCTTCAGCGGCACTGACCCGGCGCCGAGCGTGGACCAACTCGCCGCCTGGGTCCGTGCGGGCAAGCTCAAATTCATCCTCACCGACAGCGAAGCCAGTGGTGACGACCCGATGCCGGGTGAGCGGGCGGACTGGATCCGGCGCAACTGCGCGCCCGTGCTGACCGCGGGCGCGCAGCGGCTCGGCGAGTGCACCGCGGGATGACTCCCAGCTTCCTTTGAGCTCACGCCCAGGGTGCTCGCGGTTACGCACGGCATACCTGTAGTCATGACTGGCACCCAGGCATCGGCCAGACCGCCGGAGAGCGCCACCAGGACCGTCACGGTCGACGTGGTCATCCCGGTGTACAACGAAGAACGGGCGTTGCGCGGCTGCATCGACGTGCTCCGGTCCTACTTGGACGAACAGTTTCCGTTCCAGTGGAACGTCACCATCGTCGACAACGCCAGCGCCGACGGCACTCTCGCGATCGCTGACGAGCTGGCCGAGGCCGACGACCGCGTCCGCGTGCTGCACCTGGACGAGAAGGGCCGCGGCAGGGCGTTGCGCACGGCGTGGCAGTGGAGCGACGCCGACGTGGTGGCTTACATGGACGTCGACCTGTCGACTGGGCTGGACGCGTTGCTGCCGTTGGTCGCTCCCCTGGTCAACGGCCACTCCGACATCTCGATCGGCTCACGCCTCGCGCCGGGCGCGCGGACCGTGCGGGGCCCGAAACGTGAGCTGATCTCCCGCTGCTACAACGCGCTCATCCGGCTCAGCCACGGCGCGAAGTTCAGCGACGCGCAATGCGGCTTCAAGGCCGCGCGCGCGGAGGTGATCCGGCCGCTGCTCGACCACGTTCGGGACGACAACTGGTTCTTCGACACCGAACTGCTGCTGTTGGCTGAGCACAACGGTTTGCGCGTGCACGAGGTCCCGGTTGACTGGGTGGAGGACGTCGACACCCGCGTCCGGATCGGGCCGACGGCGCTGGCGGACATCCGTGGCCTGGTCCGAGTCGCCCGTGCCAAGGCGGGCGGTGCCGCACGCGTCGACGACCTGCCACGGCGGCCCGAGCCGAGCCCGGCGCACCCGGACGCCGTCGTGTCCAGAAGGGACACCGCCCTGGTCTGGCAACTGCTGTCGTTCGGGGCGATCGGAGCTGTGTCCACGGCGGTCACGTTGCTGCTGTACGCGACGCTCCGGCCGGTGATGGACCCGTTGCTGGCGAACCTGTTCGCGCTGATCGTGACGACCATGGTCAACACCGAGGCCAACCGGCGGTTCACCTTCCTCGGCGCCGGCGGTCCGTCGGGCCGGGTGCACTTCCAGGGGCTCGTCGTCTTCGGCCTGTACTACGCGTTCACGTCGGCCGCGCTGCTCGTGCTGCACTCGGCCGTGCCCGAACCGGGGAGGATGCTGGAACTGACCGTGTTGCTCGGCGCGTCGCTGCTGGGCACCGCCGGTCGGTTCGTGCTGCTCCGGGGTTGGGTCTTCAAACAGGGAAAGGGAAAACCATGACCGCCGCCACTGTCGGGCACGCCGAACACGTCGAGGTGGCCGGCTCCGGCCCAGCACCGCCGCGATGGCACCGGTACGCGCTCGTCGCGATACTCGTGACCGGTGGTGTCCTGTACGCGTCAGCGCTGTGGAACGGCGGCTGGGGCAACGGGTACTACACCGCCGCGATCAAGTCGATGTCGACGAGCTTCACCAACTTCCTCTTCGGTTCGTTCGACCCGGCCGGTGTGGTCACTGTGGACAAGCCGCCGCTCGCGCTGTGGCCGCAGGTGATCTCGGTGTGGATCTTCGGGTACCACGACTGGGCGGTGTTGCTGCCGCAGGTGATCGAGGGAGTGGCGGCGATCTTCCTGTTGCACCGGGCGGTGCGGATGTGGGCGGGGGAGAACGCCGCTTTGGTCGCCGCGCTGGTTTTCGCGCTCACCCCGATCACGGTGGTCACGAACCGGACCAACAACACCGACGCGATGCTCGTGCTGACGCTCGTCGCGGCAGCGTACGCGTTCACCCGGGCGATGAGAACCGCTGAGGCCAGGACACGGACGAAGTGGTTGTGGTTCGCGGCTTTCCTGATCGGCTGCGGGTTCCTGGCCAAGATGCTGGCCGCGTGGATCGTGGTGCCCGCGTTCGTCGCGGCCTACCTGGCGGGGAGCAGGGCGACTTGGCGGCGCAAGCTGTTCGACGTCGCCGGTGCCGCTGTGGTCCTGCTGGTCGGTTCACTGTGGTGGGTGGCCGTCGTGGACCTGTGGCCAGGACAGAAGCCATACATCGGTGGCAGCGCGGACGGAACAGCGCTCGACCTCGTGCTCGGCTACAACGGACTCGGTCGCGTGTTCGGCGGTGACGGCCCCGGGAGCGGGATGCGGACCATGGGGCCACCACCCGGTGGTGGTTCCGGTGGCGGTGAGATGGTTTTCGGTGGACCGGGCGGCGGCGCCGCGTTCGGGGGCGAGTCCGGCCCCGGCCGGATGTTCGGTGAGGCGGTCGGCGGTCAGATCAGCTGGCTGCTCCCGCTGGCGTTGATCGCGCTCGTCGTCGCCGCTGTGCTGGGCTTCCGCCGGTTCCGCCGGTTCGCTCCTGCCGACACCGCGCGGCGGGCGGGCTGGGTGCTGTGGGGCGGCTGGCTGGTGGTCAACGCACTCGTGTTCAGCTTGCAGGAAGGCATTTTCCACCCGTACTACACGACCGTGATGGCGCCCGCGATCGGTGCGCTGGTCGGTGCGGGGGCAGGGTGGGCTGTCAAGATGTACCGCGAGCCCCAGGGGTTGAGCCGGCTCGTGCTGCCGGCGAGTGTGGTGGTCGCGGCGGCGTGGGCGTGGGTGCTCATCTCCCGTGACACGGCGTGGAACGGCTGGCTGAGGTGGGCGGTTCTGGGCGTTGCCGCGCTGACGGTCCTGGTCCTGCTGTTGCGCAAGGCGAAGCGTCTGGCCATTGTGTTCAGTCTGGTCGCGGTGTTGCTGGCGCCGGGTGTGTGGTCGGGTGCCGGAGCGTGGGCGGCCAAGGGCAATGCCGGGATTCCCATGGCCGGGCCATCGGGCGGCAACAGTGGTGGCGGCAATTTCGCCATCCGCCTGCCACCCGGAGTGACGACCCCGCCGCCCGGCATGCTCCCGCCCCCGGGTGGCGGCCCCGGAGCGGCGAACGGCACGCTCACTCCCGACCAGCAGAAGATCGTGGACTACGCCAAGGCGCACTCGGGCGGCGCGGAGTACGTGGTGGCGATCCAGGGCGGTGCACAGGCCGCTGTGCCGTACATCATGGCGACCGACGAGAACATCGTGAGCATGGGCGGTTTCAGCGGCCGTGACCCGGCGCCGTCGACGAGTCAACTGTCCACCTGGGTCAAGGAGGGCAAGCTGAGGTTCGTCCTCGGCAATGCCCGGGGCGGCCGGGGCGGCGGGATGCTCGGTGAGTCCAGTGAAGTGTCCACATGGGTCGAGCAGAACTGCAGGCAGGTGCTCACCGCGGGCAACCAGCAGTTGCACGAGTGCACCGGCGGATGACTCACAGCGTGTTCCCAGGTTGTTCCCAGGTTCGTCGTTGACGCTGGTCAAGTGGACACCCAGCATCCGACCGTGCTCGTGGTCGACGACGAACCTAACATCCTGGAGCTGCTGTCGGCCGCGCTCCGGCTCAGCGGGTTCGTCGTGCACGCGGCGGACTGCGGGACCGAAGCGCTGGCCGCGGCCCGGCGGGTCCGGCCGGACATCGTGGTCCTCGACGTGATGCTGCCGGACACCGACGGCTTCACCCTCGCCCGCGCGCTGCGCACGGTCCAGGACCGGTTGCCGGTGCTGTTCCTGACCGCACGCGACGCCGTGGAGGACCGGATCGCCGGGCTGACCGCTGGCGGTGACGACTACGTGACCAAGCCGTTCAGCCTGGAGGAAGTCGTGCTGCGCCTGCGAGCGATCCTCCGCCGCACCAACGGCGGCGCGGAGGCACCGCGCGACGACGGCACCTTCCGGTACGCGGACCTCGTGCTGGACGAGGACGCGCACGAGGTCCACCGCGGCGGACGGCTCGTGCAGCTCTCGCCGACCGAGTTCAACCTGCTGCGGTACCTGATGGTCAACGCCGAACGGGTGGTGAGCAAACCGCAGATCCTCGACCGGGTGTGGAACTACGACTTCGGCGGGGACGGCCGGATCGTCGAGTCGTACATCAGCTACCTGCGCCGCAAGATCGACTCGGTGGAGCCTGCGCTCATCCACACGATCCGCGGTGTCGGCTACTCGCTGCGGCTGCCCAGGGACGAACGGGCCAGCTGATGAGCCGCCGCCCGTGGACGCTGCGGACCCGGCTGATGGTGGTGCTCCTCCTGCTCGGCACGGTCGGGCTCGCCGTGTTCGGGGTGGCGAGCGTGCTGCTGATCAGGGAGTCGATGATCCACCGGATCGACGACCAGCTCAAAGACCTGATCGAACGACCGCGCGGACTGGGCCCGCCATCGAACGGCAGGCGCAACGCCGACAACCTGCCCACCGAGTTCGTCTTCCTCGAACTGCACGCGGACGGCGGGCTGGCTCGTGGCACCGTTCTGGCCGGTCCGATGCTGCCGTTCCTCACCGCGCAGACCATCGGCCAGGTCGGCACCGAGCCGTTCTTCGCCGACGACAGGCAAGGCGGCTCGCCGTGGCGGGTGCTGGTCCGGTTGCGGCAGCCACCTCAGGGTGCGCCGCCCGGCGCGGGGCCCGGCATCGTGATGCTCGCGCAGTCGATGGACAACACGAACACCACCGTCACCCGGCTGGTCTGGATCGAGGCCGGTGTCGGTGTCGCGCTGCTGCTGGCGATCGGCGGCGGCGGTTTCATGCTGGTACGGCTGGGTCTGCGGCCGTTGACCAAGATCGAGCGGGCCGCGGACGACATCGCGGGCGGTGACCTGGACCGGCGAGTCGACTCGGACACGCGGACCGAGACGGGCCGGCTCGGCGGCGCGCTGAACACCATGGTCGGCAGGCTGTCCTCGGCGCTGCGGCAACGGGAGCAGTCGGAGACCCGGCTGCGGCGGTTCGTCGCGGACGCCTCGCACGAACTGCGGACCCCGCTGACGTCCATCCGCGGTTTCGCGGAACTGCATCGGCGCGGTGGCGCGCCGCAACGCGAGGACGTCGACCGGCTGATGAGCCGGATCGAAGGCGAGGCGATCCGGATGGGCCTCCTGGTCGAGGACCTGTTGCTGCTGGCGCGGCTGGATCAGGAACGCGCGCTGGACCTCACCGAGCTGGACATCAGGACGCTCGTGGAGGACGCGGTGCACGACGGTCGCGCCCGCGACCCGGACCGGCGGCTGATCGTGGAGTGCGCGCGCAAACCGATCCGCGTGACAGCCGACGAGCACCGGATGCGCCAGGTGATCACGAACCTGATCAGCAACGCGATGACGCACACACCGCCGGACAGCGAGATCCAGGTGCGGGTCGGTCTGGCGTCCCACCGCAAGGACACCCCGGTCGCGGTGGCGGGCACGCTGGAATCCCGCGGCCGGGTGGTCCTCGAGGTCATCGACGAAGGCCCCGGGATCCCGCTGGAGGCCGCGCCGTACGTCTTCGACCGGTTCTACCGCGTGGACGAGGCCCGGTCCCGCAGACGCGGCGGCACCGGGCTCGGACTGGCCATCACAGCGGCGATCCTGGAAGCGCACGGCGGCCGGGTCGAACTCCGGACAGCGGCGGGGGAGGGCGCCCGGTTCACCGTGCTGCTGCCGCTGCCGTAGCCGCTGCCTCAGCCGGTGAACCTGGCCGCCGCGATGGGGCGTTGCGCGACGGTGTACGTGCCGCTGGAGGACGTGTTGACGCTCCAGCGATACCGCGTGAACACCCCTGTGCTGGTGGAGACGTAGAACATCATGTGCCCGAAGCCCACGCCCGCGCGGTCGTCCCCGCCCTCGACCAGCCGGATGTCCGGGTACGCCGCGTAGTTCCCGACGCCGGGCACGCCGTGCGGATCCGACGTGCAGTCGATGACCTCGACGGCGTACTGGGTCTCGCCGGGGAAGTTCAGCGACGGGTTCGGTGCGACGTACGTGCCTTTGATCCGCCGGAGGAGCACGATGTGACCGGTCTGGGTGGGCTGGCCGTTGGCGTAGTCGATCGCGATCAGGTCCCCGGCGCGCAGGTCCGCCAGCCGCGTGAGCGTTCTCCAGCGCGGGATCCCGGCGGCGAAGGCCTGCCGGTACTGCCTGGCGTTGGGGCTGCGGGACCCGAAGCAGGTCTCGAAGTGCTGGGGCGTGGCGACATCGGGGTACGTGCGGCGCAGCAGCCCGGTCAGGAACGACGCGCACTGCGACTGGTTGAACCACGTACCGGGTTCGCCGGGCGCGCCCCAGGTCAGCACGTTGGGAGCCCCGTCCTGCTTGTAGCTGTTGTTGCCACGGGGACAGGACGGGAGATTGAGGTACTGCGCGAACGTCTCCGCCTCGATCGCGTGCGGAGCTGTCGGCAGGTAGGGATCCGACGGCATCTCGACCCCGGTAGCAGTGGCACTGCCCGGCGCGGCGAATGCCGCGCTCGCGCCGAGCAGTGCCCGTCTGGACACTGACGTCATAGCTCCTCATGGAACCTGAAAGTCAGTGCTTTCCCAATACTCCATCCCTGCGGCGGGTGATGCCGAGCGGGTTGTCGTTCTGCAGCTCCGGCGGGAGCAGCTCGTCCGGCCAGGTCTGGTACGTCACCGGCGCGAGCCAGCGGTAGATACCCGGCACACCGATGGACGTGTGGCTCGCGTTCGTCGTCGCGGGCCACGGGCCGCCGTGCTGCATCGCCCACGCCAGCGCGATCCCGGTCGGCCAGCCGTTGTAGATCAACCGGCCCGCGATCTTGCGCAGCTCGTCCGCGACCGCGGCGGCGTCGGAGTTCTCCGACGGCTGTGCGTGCACGGTTCCGGTCAGCGTGCCGGGCAGCCGCGACAGCACCGGCAGCACGTCGGCGACGTCCGAGTACGTGACCACCAGCGCCGACGGGCCGAAGTTCTCCTCGGTCAGCTTTTCCAGGTTGGCCTCGAAGGTCTCCAGCGGCACGGAGAACAGGGCGGGCTTGCCCGCCCACGCGTCGCCCGGTGCGCTGCCGGTGGCCACCAGGGACACCAAGTCGCTGTCCGACAGCGTGTCCACGGCCGAGCGGTACGAGTCGCACATCCGCTCGTTGAGCATCGCGCCGCCGGTGGAGTCCGTCACCGCCTTGCCGAGCTCGTCCACAATGGACGATGGGGCGAACACCAGGCCGGGGTTGGTGCAGAACTGGCCGACGCCCATCGTGACCGACTGCGCGAAACCGGCCGCGATCTCCGACGGGCGTTCCGCGGCCGCGGCCGGGAGGACCACGGTCGGGTTGACGCTGCCCAGCTCGCCGTAGAACGGGATCGGGTCCGGCCGGGAGTTCGCCAGGTCGTAGAGCGCGCGCCCGCCGCCGATGGAACCGGTGAACCCGGCTGCCTTGACCACTGGGTGCTGCACCAGCCGGATGCCCGACTGGGTGCCGTACACGACCGAGAACAGCCCGTCCGGCGCGCCGCCTTCGCTCAGCGCGGCCGTGACGACGCGGCCCGTCTCGTGCGTGGTGTTCGGGTGCGCCGAGTGGCCCTTGACCACGACCGAACAGCCCGCCGCCAGCGCCGACGCGGTGTCCGAACCCACTGTGGACAGCGCGAAGGGGAAGTTGCTGGCCGAGAACACCGCGATCACGCCCAGCGGCCGCAGCACCCGCCGCACGTCCGGGCGCGGCGGGATGATGTCCGTGTTCGGCGAGTCGATCATCGCGTCGACGTAGCTGCCTTCACGCAGCACGTCCGCGAACATCCGCAGCTGGTTGGTGGTGCGCTTGAGCTCGGTGGTCAGCCTCGGCACACCGAGGGCGGTCTCCGCGTCGGCGACCGCGATCAACGCGTCGGACTCGCCGTCCAGCCGGTCGGCCACCAGGTCGAGCACCCTCGCCCTGGCCTCGGCCGTCCAGCCCGACCAGGCCAGGTGAGCCGAGTGCGCGGCCTCGCAGAGCCGGTCCACCTCGGTGTCCGAGGTAACCGGGAGCGGGTCGCCGTACGGCTGCCCGGTCCTCGGGTTGTAGCCCTGCACAGTCACCGTCCTGCCTCCTTCTCAGCTGTGTTGAAGTCGGGGCCGCACCACGCGCCGCCGAGGTAGCGCGCCGCGTGCGACTCCGGGTCGAGTTCGCCGTGCTCGGCGATCACCTCGGCCGCGTAGGCCTCGGAGTCGTCCTGGGACTCGTAGCCGAGCTTGCGGCCCTCGTCGAGTGAGAACCAGCGGCGGGTGTTGTCCGAGATGCCCCAGATGACCCGGAAGCCGGGCGCCGGCGTGGCCAGGCACGCCTCGAACAGCCGCGCGCCGTCGGCGGGCGACAGCCACGTCGACAGCATCCGCACGTCTTTGGGCTTCTCGAAGCACGAGCCGATCCGCACACAGACGACGTCGAGGCCGTAGCGGTCGGCGTACAGGCTGCCCAGCGCCTCCAGCGCGACCTTGCTGACGCCGTAGTTGGTGTCCGGGCGGGGGAACTCGTAGTCACCGGCCTCGCCACGCGACTTCTCGACGTAGCCGGCCGCGTGGTTGGAGCTGGCCAGCACCACGCGCTTGACGCCCTGCCTGCGTGCCGCCTCCAGGACGACGTAGGTGCCGTTGATGTTGACGTCGAGGATCTTGGACCAGACCTGTTCGAGGCTGTGCCCGCCGAGGTGGATCACCGCGTCGGCACCGGCGCAGGCCTTCTCCATCGCGTCCATGTCGGTGATGGACGCCTGGATGATCTCCACCTGCTCGCCCGCGTCGGCCGCGGGCAGCTCGGCGATGTCCAGCAGCCGCAGAATCCGATCGTCGGCGGCCAGCCGGGAACGCATCAGCGTGCCGACCCCTCCTGCCGCTCCGGTGATCAGGATGCGTTGGGTCACGTTCTTCTATCCCTTTCGGTTCTCGCGGCGGCGGAGGACTCGGCGGTGGGTCAGCGGCCGAACTGGCGCAGCAGTTCGGTGATCGTCTTGGCACCTTCGAGCAGCGCGGTCACGACCTGGTTCTCGTGGCCGGTGTCCAGCCTGCCCAGCGGCACCGAGCAGCTGATCGCGTCGATCACCGGGTCGCGGTACGGCAGCGCCACGGCGAAACACCCCAGTCCTGGCGTGTTCTCCTCGCGTTCGTGCGCGTATCCGGCGGCACGGAACCTGGCCAGCTGCTCGTGCAGCGCCGCGCGGTCGATCACGGTGTTCGGCGTCAGCGGCGTCATCTTCTCCGGCAGGAGGGAGTCGACTTCCGCCGCCGGGCGTTCGGCCAGCAGCGCCTTGCCCAGCGAGGTGGAGTGCGCGGGCAGCCTGCGGCCCACCCTCGACACCACGCGCAGGTGGTGCTCGGACTCCCGGCTGGCCAGGTAGACGACGTCGCCGCCGTCGAGGCGAGCCAGGTGGACCGTCTCGTTGACCTCGCGCCGCACGTGTTCCATCACGCGGATGGCCACCTGCACGACCGGATCGTGGTCCAAATAGGACGTACCGACGAGCAGGGCCCGCACGCCGATGCCGTACGTGCCGCTCGCGGGCTCCACCTCGACCCAGCCGCGGGCGACCAGCGTCTGCAACAGCATGTACAGGCTGGACTTCGGGTAGCTCAGCTCGTGGTGCAGTTCGGTCAGCGTCAGCCTGCGTTCCGAGGACGCGAGCGCCTCGAGCAGTTCCACCGTCCGGTCGGCCGACTTCACGGCGGCTGGCCGGGTGGGCTGGCCCGCGGTTTCACGGGCTTGGTCGACCGCCACTTGGGTCCTCCTTTGGCAACAACCCCGTCACACGACCTTGACAGTAGTCGCGGTCGATTCTTACAGTCCCGGTCGCGGGTTCACAAGTACGATCGAACTTCGCATATGTGAAAGTCAGCGCCCTCCAGTAGGTCGGAGTGTTCCAATGCCGGACACCGCAGTCTCGCGCTCGTCTGTAAGAACGCCCAGGTCAAGCGGTTTGAAACGGACCGCTGCCGCCACAGCTTTCCTCGCCGTGCTGACCGGCTGTGGCACATCGACGTCTCCCTCCGCCCCGCAGGGCGACCCGAACGCACCGCTCGAGGTGTGGACCCGCAGCCAGGACTCGAGTGCAAAGGTTTACACCAGGATATTCGAGGAGTTCACCAAGAAGACCGGCGTCAAGGTCGAGTACAAGGCCGTCTTCAACGACTTCGACAAGCAGATCCAGCAGCGCGCCGCCAACAAGGACCTGCCCGACCTGGTCATCACCGACACCGGCTCGCTCGGGGTGTTCACCCAGCAGGGCCTGGTCGGCGAGGTCGACCGCACCTCGCTCGCCGGTGGCACGGACGTCAGCGACCGGGCGTGGGGCAACGCCAAGACCTCCGACGGCAAGTTCCACGCGGTGCCGTGGTCCACGCAGGCCAACGTGACCCTGATCCGCAAGGACTGGCGGGAGAAGCTCGGCAAGCCCGTGCCCAAGACCCACGAGGAACTGCTCGACCTGGCCAAGGCATTCACCACGCAGGACCCCGACGGCAACGGCCAGGCCGACACGTACGGCATCCTCGCCCCGGGCACGACCGACCGCGGCTACACGCTCTGGTGGGCGTCGAACTTCCTCTGGCAGGACGGCGGCGACGTGCTCAAGGACAACGGGAACGGCAAGTTCTCGGTCGCCATCGACTCGCCCGACAGCCAGAAGGCCGTCGAATGGATGCGCGGCCTGTTCTGCGACAGCAAGGTGATGAACCCCAACGCGCTGACGCTGACCACCAACGACGCGCACCCGCTGTTCGAGACCGGCAAAGTCGGCATCTACGCCACCGGCCCGTACCTGTTCAGCCGGTTCGACAAGAACCTCGGCAAGGACAAGTACGAGGTCATCCAGTCGCCGAAGGGCTCAGCCGGCGACACCGTGCTCGGCGAGGGCGAGAACATGTACATCATGGCCGGATCGGCCAGCACCGCCGGGCAGAAGAAGCTCGTCGAGTACATGCTCACGCCGGAGACCCAGCAGATGGGCATGAAGGTCAACGCCGGCGAGACCCCGGTCGTGCGGTTGCCGGTGAACAAGAACGTCGACGTCAAGACCGTGCTCAACGACCCGCGCTGGGACACCACCAAGCAGGTCTACGAGTCGGCGGGCCGTCCGTTCCCCGCCGTGCCGAACTTCCAGCCGTTCCGGCAGAAGACGTCGGAGTCGCTGAACAAGATCTTCACCTGCACCACGGACACCAAGGCTGAGCTGGGCAAGCTCGCCGGTGAACTGAAGAAGGAACTGTCGACGCAGGGTATCTCCCAGTGACGGTTGCCTCCTCCGAAGCAGCCGCTGTCCCGGGCGAGCGCGGGCCCGCCCGGGACAGCGCTGTCACCGTGCGCCCGCCGGGACGGGGCCGCTACTGGCACCGGCCGGTCATCCCGTGGCTGTTCCTGGCGCCCGCGTTGGTGTTGTTCCTCTACTTCAAGTTCATCCCGATGGCCGAGGGCATCCGGCTGAGCATGTACAAGGTGCAGCCGTTCCTCGGCGACATCTTCGTGGGGATGGACAACTACGCGGCCGCGCTGGACGACACCGCGTTCCAGGAAGCCGCGTACCACACGGTGGTGCTGGCGTTCGGCCAGACCTTCGGCGCGATGATCGTCGGCTTCTTCCTCGCGCTGCTGCTCGAGGGCCAGGCCAAGTCGCTGTGGTTCGTGCGCTCGGCGGTGTTCCTGCCCGTGGTGGCCGCGACCGCGGTGGTCGGTGAGATCTGGCGGGTGCTGTACTTCCCCGACCCCAACGGTTTCCTCAACAACGTGCTGTCGTGGGTCGGCGCGGGGCCGTCGATGTTCCTCGACCACCCGGACTCGTCGCTGGTGTCGGTGATGGTGGTCGGGATCTGGAAGCACGCGCCCTACGACATGGTGCTGATCCTCGCCGGTCTGGCCGGGATCGACCGCGAGCAGTACGAGGCCTCGGCGATCGACGGCACGAACGTCTTCCAGCGCCTGTGGTACGTCACGCTGCCCGCGTTGCGCCCGGTGATCACGATCCTGCTGACCCTGGCGGCCATCCGCGGTCTGCGGGTGTTCACCGAGGTGTACGTGCTGACCGGCGGTGGCCCCGCCGGGTCGACGTCGGTGTGGATGACGACCGTGTTCTCCCGCGGTTTCGAGAAGAACGACATAGGCGTGGCGTCGGCCGCGTCGGTCATGCTGTTCCTGGTGACGTTCGTGCTCACGGTGATCGTCCAGGTGTGGCGCCGAGCGAGGGAGGCCCGATGACAAGCGCTGTGAGATCCCGGCGCAGGCCCGGGGTCTCGTCCCGGCTGGACACCGCGCTCGGCTGGTCGACGGCACGCAACGCCTACGCCAGCAGGGCGATCCGGATCGTGCTGTGCGTGCTGGCGATCCTGATCTTCACCGGGCCGTTGATCACGGTGTTCTCCGGCGCCTTCGACGTCAACCGGGACCCGACGCAGCTGTCGGTCCTGCCGGGGAACCCGACCCTGCAGAACTACGAGGAAGCGGGCGCGAAGAACCTCTGGGGCTACTTCGCCAACTCGCTGTTCATCGCCGGTGGCGCGTTGCTGGTGCAGCTGCTGGTCAGTGTGTTCGCCGCGTATGCCATGGCGCGCAAGAAGTTCCGTGGCCAGGCGATCGTGCTGCTGCTGATCCTGACGACGATGATGCTGCCGGAGGAGGTCATCGCGATCCCGCTGTCGCTGGTGATCGGTGACCTGCCGGTGTTCGAGCTGAACCTGCGGGGCACGCTGCTCGGGGTGATCCTGCCCCTCGGCGCGTGGGGTTTCTCCATCTTCGTGATGACGGAGTTCATGAAGGAGATCCCGGTCGAGCTGGAGGAGGCGGCCAGGGTGGACGGCGCCGGTGAGCTGCGTGTGTTCGCGCAGATCATCCTGCCGCTGTGCCGGCCGGCGCTCGCCGTGATCGCGGTGTTCGGTTTCAACATGATCTGGGACCAGTACCTGCTGCCCCGGATCGTGGCCAACGACCCCGCCGACTACACGCTGACCGTCGCACTGGCGGATCTGCGGTCGGACATCGAGGTGGGGCCGGGCATCGTGCTGGCAGGCGCGCTGCTTGCGTTGGTACCCAGTCTGATTGTGTACCTGTCGCTGCAGAAGTCGTTCCTGCGTGGGATAACCACAGGTGCGGTCAAGGGTTGATCGCCGGTCGAGATTGAGGTCAGTATGCAACTGGATGGAGTGCTGTTCTTCCCGGTGACCCCCTTCGACGCCACCGGGGGAGTCGCTGTGGACGTGCTGGCCGAGCACGTCAAGCACGGCGTCGCCGCCGGACCCGGCGGGGTGTTCGTGGCGTGTGGGACCGGTGAGTTCAACGCGTTGGACGTCGAAGAGTTCGAACAGGTCGTCAAGGTGGCCGTCGAGGCGACCGCGGGCCGGGTGCCCGTGTTCGCGGGCGCCGGTGGTCCCTTGCCGATCGCGAAGCAGTTCGCGGTGGCAGCGCAGTCCGCGGGTGCGGACGGGCTGCTGTTGCTGCCGCCCTACTTGGTTTCCTCGCCACCGGCCGGTCTGGTGCGGTACGTCGAGGAGGTGAGCCAGGCAAGCAACCTTCCTACGATCGTCTACCAACGTAACAATGCTGTGTTCACCCCGGAGGCGGCCGTACAGGTTGCTTGCCTGCCCAACGTCATCGGCCTCAAGGACGGGCTCGGTGACATCGACCAGATGCAGCGGCTCGTGCTGGCCATCCGGTCGCGGGTGCACAAGCCGTTCCAGTTCTTCAACGGGCTGCCGACAGCGGAGCTGACCGTGCCCGCGTACCGCGGCATCGGTGTCGAGCTGTACTCGTCGGCTGTGTTCTGCTTCGCGCCGGACATCTCGCTCGGTTTCTACGAGGCGGTCACGTCAGGCGACACCGCCAGGACCAACCGGTTGCTGACGGACTTCTACTGGCCGCTGGTCGAACTGCGCGACAAGGTGCCCGGTTACGCCGTCTCGCTGGTCAAGGCCGCTGTCGCGAAGGCAGGACTCGACGTGGGTGGCGTCCGGCCACCGCTGATCGACCCGTCGCCGGAGCACCTGGCGGAACTGGACCGGATCATCGCAGCCGGGCGTGCCGCCCTGGAGGGCTGATCTGTGCGGATCACCGAGATTGTCCTCACGCCCGTCGCGTTCCGCGACCCGCCGTTGCTGAACTCCGCGGGCGTGCACGAGCCGTGGGCGCTGCGCACGATCGTCGAAGTGCACACCGACGAAGGCGTTTCCGGCCTCGGCGAGACCTACGGCGACATCGCGCACATCGAGCGCCTGCGGGCGGTCGTGCCCTCGCTGATCGGGCTGGACGCGTTCGCGCTCGGCCCGATGCACCAGCGGGTGGCGGCCGCGCTGGGTGGCGTGACCGGTTCCGACACGCACGGGCTGACCGGGAACTTCTCCGCACCGGGCACAGTGGACCGCGTGTACTCGCCGTTCGAGGTCGCTTGTCTTGACATCCAAGGCAAAGCCATCGGCCGCCCGGTGGTCGACCTGCTCGGCGGCGCCGTGCGCACCGAGATCCCGTACAGCGCCTACCTGTTCTACAAGTGGGCCGGGCACCCCACCGCGAAACTGGGCGACGAGGAACCCGACGAGTGGGGCGCGGCGCTCGACCCGGCCGGTGTGGTCGCGCAGGCCAAGCACCTGATCGACCAGTACGGCTTCAAGTCGATCAAGCTCAAGGGCGGGGTGTTCGCCCCGGAGCAGGAGATCGAGGCGATCAAGGCGCTGCGCGGGGCGTTCCCCGGCACCCCGCTCAGGCTCGACCCGAACGCCGCGTGGACACCGGAAACCGGCATCAGGGTCGCGCGCGAACTGGACGGGATCGTCGAGTACCTGGAGGACCCGTCGCCGGAGATCGAGGGCATGGCCGAGGTCGCCAAGGCCGCGCCGATGCCGTTGGCCACCAACATGTGCGTGGTCTCGTTCGAGCACCTGGCGCCGTCGGTCGAACAGAACGCGGTGCAGGTCATCCTGTCCGACCACCACTACTGGGGTGGCCTGACCAGGTCGGCCAAGCTCGCCGCGATCTGCGAGACGTTCGGCATCGGCCTGTCCATGCACTCCAACTCCCACCTGGGCATCAGCCTCGCGGCGATGACACACCTCGCGGCGGCCACACCGAACCTGACCTACGCGTGCGACACGCACTACCCGTGGAACGCGGCCGACGACGTGGTCAAGGCGGGTGTGCTGTCGTTCAAGGACGGTTCGCTGACCGTGCCTGCGGGGCCCGGCCTGGGAATCGAGCTGGACCGGGACGTGCTGGCCAGGCTGGCCGAGAACTACCGCACGTGCGGCCTGCTCAAGCGCGACGACACCGGCTACATGCAGAGGTTCGACCCCGAGTACGAGAAGAGGCGTCCCCGTTGGTGAAGAGCGTCGCTCACGTCTATCCGTGGGACGTGGTGGGCGATCCGGGCGCTGCCGCGCGGTATGCCGAGCTGGGTGTGGACGCTGTCGCGCTGGCGGCGGCGTACCACACCGTGCGTGCCGCGACACCGCTCCACCCGGAGCACCGCCTGGTTGATGCCCGGCACGCCGCGTTCTACCTGCCGGTCCGTGACGAAGTATGGCAGGGCAAGCGTTTGCGTCCGGCGGAGCCGTCGTGGGTCGCGCCGGACTCCTACCGTTCGGCACGGGACGCGCTCAAGGCCGCTGGGCTGCCGGTGTACGCGTGGACCGTGCTGACGCACTCCAGCCGCCTCGGCGACCTGCACCCGGACCTGACCGTGGTGAACGCCTTCGGCGACCGGTACCCGTACGCGCTGTGCCCGTCCAACCAGGACGTGGTGGAGTACTGCCTGACACTGGTCGAGGAGATCATCGCGCTGGCCGAGCCGGACGGGATCGTCCTGGAGGCGTGCGGCGCGCTCGGGTTCGTGCACGGTGGCCACCACGAGAAGACCGAGGGCGGCGACTGGGGCCCGATCCGGCAGAACCTGCTGTCGGTGTGCTTCTGCGCCGGCTGCACGGCCAGGTACCCGGACGCCACGGCGCTGCGCGAGCAGATCCGTGCGGCCGTGGACGCCGGTGAGCCCGACGAGGTGCCCCTCGACGCGCAGATCACGGGCATCCGCGCCGGTGTAGCCGCTGACCTGCGGAAACTGCTGGTGAATCGGATCAGGGAACGGGCGCCGGGCGTCCGGGTGATCGTGCACGCCAACTCGGACCCGTTGGCCACCGGCCCGTTCGCCACCGTCGCGCCCGACCTGGGCGTCGAGGTGGACGCGCTGGTCGCGATGGCCTGGCCGGGCCCTGCGGCGAGCGCACCGAACATCCAGGCGCTGCGCAAGCTCGCCCCGGACACCCGGATCGCCGGGTACGTGCTGGCCCTGCCACCCAAACCGGCCGACGGCCGGTCGATGCTGGCCGAACTGCGGGCACTGGCCGAGGAAGGCGTCGAGGAATTCCACCTCTACCACGCCGGACTCGCGTCCGGGACCAGGCTGAACGCGGTCCGTGAGGCGATCGCCGCTTTGCGTGCAACCTGACCCGGGGGTGGTTCCGTCCTTGGTGCATGAGACACCTAGCGACAGCCGGAGCCAGTGTTCTGCTCGCACTGTGTGCCGCTTGCGGTGCTCAGACGCAGCCTGGCTCCGCTCCACCTCCAACATCGGATCTGCCGAGCGACACCAGCCAGGCCTCTGAGCCGCAGCTGCCCGGTGAGCAGCCCGCGGGCGCCAAACTGGTGACCAAGCTCGACGCGGCCAAACTGCCCGAGGCGTACCCGAGAAAGGTGTGGACCGAGGGCGACGGCACCCGCATCGGCGTCACCGCGCAGGAAGGCGGCTGTAGCCGGGCCAGCGTCGAGATCGGCGAACAGAGCACCGACAAGGTCGTGCTGACCATGGTCGAGACGTCGCCGAAGGTCGAGCAGATGTGCACGATGGACATTCGGTACCCGAACTTCACCGTGACGCTGAACGCCCCCCTCGGTGACCGCCCGGTCACCCTGGACTACCAGCAACGCAAGGTCTGACCCCCACCCCACCCTCGTGAGTGGTTTGGCCGGTTCTAACCGGCCAAACCACTCACGAGGTTTGACCTGCACTTTGGGGCAGTGTTCACTGGTGCTTTCGGTGCAGGCCACTAACTCGTTCTCCCCATTCGGCGATATCCGTGCACAGGGCGGATCGGCCGAGGGAGAACGTCACCATGGCGATGTTGGTGATCGAAGGTACTTTCCGGGTGGTCGGGGCAAGGCCGGACGGTGACTCAGTCCGGTTCTACCCCAACGACCTCGACGACTGGAACAAGGTGGAGGGCGGGCACAGGGTCCGCCGCAACAAGAGCGGTGGTGCCCAGTTACGGCTGGACGGCATCGACGCGCTGGAAACGCATTTCCTCACCAGCGCGGGGGAGACCCACCAGCCGGCGCGGTTCGCCGACACGGCGTCGGCCGAACTGCTGGACTTCCTGGGGTTCACCGATGTCGTCCGGCGCGAGAGGGACGGCACTGTCACCGCCTCGGAACCGTTGCAGGCGCCGGGATACATCTTCACGCGCACCGCTGACGTCTACGGCCGCTGTGTCGCGTTCGCGGGCAAGGGCGCGGCTCCCGGCCCGAGCGGCACGAAGATCCACTTCGATGTGCCGATGGTGCAGCGGACCGTGAACTACCACCAGCTCGCGCGTGGCCTGGCGTACCCGACCTTCTACCGCAAGCTGTTCCCGGACCTGCGGACCGCGATGGCCGAGGCGGCCAAAGCGGCCATGGCCGAGCAACTCGGCCTGTGGCCCAAGGACGTCACGCTGACCGGCGCGCGCGTGGAGAAGCAACGGTCGCTGGAGGAGGACCTGGTCATCCTGCCGAAGTTGTTCCGGCGGCTGGCCGACTACCTGTCGTTGAACGACGGCGACCTGTCGCTCGGCGGGTTCCTCGACTTCCTCGACCAGAAGGACGACCGGCTGTTCGTCCTGTCGACCGGGCACTGGACGAGCCTCGACACGATCGTCGAGGTCACCGGCGACACCGTCCGGATGACAGTGCCACCCGAGGACCTCATCTTCGAGGAGAAGTAACGGCTTGCGCGATCGCGACCTGGATCGGGTCCAGGCGTTGTTCGCCGCCGTCGACTTCCCACAGCGAGTTCTGCAGCGCGCGGGCGACGGTCCACCCGGCCGCGCGCTGCCGGTCGGCGCCGAGCGCCTCGGTCAGCAGGTCGAACCGCCGCAGCACAGCCTTGGGCACGTCACCGGTGGCGACGATGTCGTCCCACCGGTTGTCCAGCGCGGGCATGATGTCGAAGCCCGGGTCGCCGACGAGCGGTTTCGGGTCGATCGCCAGCCACGGCTCACGGTCGGCGGCCAACACGTTGTCGTAGTGCAGATCCCAGTGCAGCAACCGGTCACCCGGCTCGTCCAGGACCTCGGAAACCCTCGCCGCCCAGTCCTTCAACAGGTTCTGTTCATCCTGATCGGACAGTTTGGACGCCGTGCCCGGCGTGTTCGCGACCATCTGCTCGGCGCTGTCCTTCAGGTGCCGCATGCCGTCCGGTCCGGGGACCCTCGTCAGCCGCGCCAGGAGTCCGGCGAGGATCTCGGTCGCCGCGAAGTCGTCCGGCATCGTCGAGAGTGGACGGCTGTCGTCGAGGCGTTCGAGCAGCATCGCGCCCGTGTCCCGGTCGTGGTCGAGCAGGCGGACGATGCCGTCACCGTCCCAGGTCCGCAGGCCGACCGGTTCGCTTTCGTGTTCCCAGTCGACTGGTTGCAGCTTCAACGCGGCTCGCGTGCCGTCCGGCCGTACCACGGGGAGAACGAGGGAAGCCATGCCGTGCATGGGTTTCCCGTCGACCGTGAGCCGCCACTGGTCGAGCGTGCGTTCGGCGAGCCCCGCGAGCCCGGCCAGCCACTCCGGCGGGAAGTGCTTGCGGAGCGACTCGGCCAGGGCCCGCGGGATCACGATCACTTGCGGAAGGATATCTGCAACGTGGGGGCCGATGTCGAGGCGAAAAAGTCGTTGCCCTTGTCGTCGACCACGATGAACGCGGGGAAGTCCTCGACCTCGATCTTCCACACGGCTTCCATGCCGAGTTCCGGGTACTCCAGCACGTCGACCTTGCGGATGCAGTCCTTGGCCAGCCGCGCGGCCGGGCCGCCGATCGAACCGAGGTAGAAGCCACCGTGCGACTGGCACGCGTCCGTCACCTGACCGGACCGGTTTCCCTTGGCCAGCATGACAAGCGAGCCACCGGCTGCCTGGAACTGCTCCACGTAGGAGTCCATCCGGCCCGCTGTGGTCGGCCCGAACGAACCGGACGCGTAACCCTCCGGTGTCTTGGCCGGGCCCGCGTAGTACACCGGGTGGTCCTTCATGTACTGCGGCATCGGCTCGCCCGCGTCGAGCCGCTCCTTGATCTTCGCGTGCGCGATGTCACGGGCGACCACGAGCGGGCCCGTCAGCGAAAGCCTTGTCTTGACCGGAAGTTTGGACAGGGTCTCGCGGATCTCGGCCATCGGGCGGGTCAGGTCGATCCGCACGACCTCCGCCGACAGGTCCTCGCCTTCCACCTCCGGCAGGAACTGCGCGGGGTCCCGCTCGAGCTGCTCGATGAACACGCCGTCGGCGGTGATCTTCGCTTTAGCCTGGCGGTCGGCGGAACAGGACACCGCGATACCGACCGGGCAGGACGCGCCGTGCCGGGGCAGCCGGATCACGCGCACGTCGTGGCAGAAGTACTTGCCGCCGAACTGCGCGCCGATCCCGAACTGCCGGGTCATCTCCAGCACCTGCTGCTCGAGGTCGACGTCGCGGAACCCGTGGCCGAGCGCCGATCCGGCACGCGGCAGGGTGTCCAGGTATCGCGCGGACGCGAGCTTCGCCGTCTTCAGGTTGTGCTCCGCGGACAGACCACCGACCACGATCGCGAGGTGGTACGGCGGGCACGCGGCGGTGCCGAGGCTGCGCAGCTTCTCGTCGAGGAACTTCGCCAGCCGGTTCGGGTTCAGGACGGCTTTGGTCTCCTGGTACAGGAAAGTCTTGTTGGCGCTGCCGCCGCCCTTGGCCATGAACAGGAAGTCGTAACGCGGGTCCGTGCCGGGCGCGTTGTAGAGCTCGACCTGTGCGGGCAGGTTCGTGCCGGTGTTGCGCTCGTCCCAGAACGTCACCGGGGACATCTGCGAGTACCGCAGGTTGAGCTGCTGGTACGCCTCGAACACGCCCCTTGAGAGGGCTTCTTCGTCTGTGCCGCCGGTGAGCACACCCTCGGTGCGCTTGCCGATCACGATGGCCGTGCCGGTGTCCTGGCACATCGGCAGGATGCCGCCGGCCGAGATGCACGCGTTGCGCAACAGGTCCATCGCCACGAAGCGGTCGTTGCCGGATGCCTCCGGGTCGTCGATGATCGCCCTCAGCTGGGCGAGGTGGGACGGGCGGAGCAGGTGCTGGATGTCCTTGATCGCCTCTTGGGCGAGCACGGTCAGCACGTGTGGGTCGACTTCGAGGAACTTGCGGCCCGCTGCCTCGACGACTCGGACACCCTCCGACGTCACGAGCCGGTACTCGGTCGTCGTGTCGGGGGCGAGCGGGAGCACGTCTGTGTACTGGAACGAGGTGGTGGTCACGCGGGCTCCTTTGCGCGCGGTACGGGAACTGGGAAAAGACGTTACCGCCCGCACCACGACCACCCGTGACGACCTCACGTTGGCTGAGTCACACGCTATCCCGGACTCCAGAGGCCAGGTCTCGAAGACCGGCCGCCGGACCGCCCGTCACGGACTGACGGGAATCGCACCCCTGTGATCCCGCCAGCCGTGACGCGCGGAGCAGTCCCCGACAAAACGCAATTGCACCGCCCCAGGGCGCCGCAGGCGCGACGCCGGTTCAAAACCAACGCGCCCAGCGCTGGTTCGTATAGAGCTCGCACCGGGGGGCTTGGGGGCTCGGCCCCCAAAATGACCCGGTCCGCGAACACAGGTCCGCGGAGGCAGGGCCGCGGAGGCAGGTCGGAAGGCCGCGCCAGCCCCCGACCGCCGCGACCTCCCGGGGAAAGCGACTACGCACAGTCAATCGACCAGCGCGCCGCGTAGTCTTCGGTTCGCCCGACTAAGTATCGTGACGTACCTCACGCTGCACCAGCGCTGTTCGGGTGACCTGCGTCGTCGTCCTGAGTCTCAGCTCGCGTATGCCCTGAGCTTCTCGGCGCGCTCGCCCTGGCGGAGCTTCGACATGACCTCGCGCTCGATCTGGCGGACGCGCTCGCGGGAGAGCCCGAAGCGCTTGCCGATCTGGTCGAGGGTGCGCGGCTGGCCGTCGTCGATGCCGTAGCGCAGGCGGATCACGTGCTGCTCGCGCTCGTCGAGCGTGGCCAGCACCCGGCGCAGGTCGTCCTGCAGCAGGCCGGAGATGACCGCGCCTTCGGCGTCCGTCGCCTCGGAGTCCTCGATGAAGTCGCCCAGCGGGGCGTCCTCCTCCGCGCCGACCGGCATGTCGAGGCTGACCGGGTCACGGGCGTGGTCGAGCAGGTCCGCCACCTTGGTGACGCTCAGGCCCGACTCCTTGGCCAGCTCGTCGTGGGTGGCCTCGCGGCCGAGTTGCTGGTGCAGGTCGCGCTTGATCCGCGCCAGCTTGTTCACCTGCTCGACCAGGTGGACCGGCAGCCGGATGGTGCGACCCTGGTCGGCCATGCCCCTCGTGATGGCCTGACGGATCCACCACGTGGCGTACGTGGAGAACTTGAACCCCTTGGTGTAGTCGAACTTCTCGACCGCGCGGATCAGACCCAGGTTCCCCTCCTGGATCAGGTCGAGCAGCGGCATGCCGCGCCCGGTGTAGCGCTTCGCCAGCGAGACGACCAGCCGCAGGTTCGCTTCGAGCAGGTGGTTCTTGGCCACGTGCCCGTCGCGGATCAGCGACTTCAGGTCCATCCTGCGCTGCGCGGGCAGCTGCGGGTTGCACTCCAGCATGTGCTGGGCGAACACCCCGGCCTCGATCCGCTTGGCGAGCTCGACCTCTTGCGCGGCGGTCAGCAGTGCGGTCTTGCCGATCCCGTTCAGGTAAACGCGGACCAAGTCGGCCGCGGGCCCCTGTGCGTCGAGATCCAATTCCGCGGTTTCGACAACCTCGCGGTCAAGAGTCTGCGGGACGGTCATCGGACTCCCTCCCCCTGTCTCGGGCTGGCAGTGGCTCGTGTCACAGACCTTCGAACCACGGTCCGTCTGGGACCCTGCCGCCCGTTGGTTGGACACTAGAGAAAACGTGAGCCGATCGAGATTCGTTCCCGCTTTCTCAAACTGGATGACGTCGGAAGTCACCACCCGGTTGCGTGCCAGAGGCTGAGATATTCCTGAGAGACCGCCACCGTCCACAGTGGCTGAGAAAACCCTTAGATTTCCACAAGGACGGTGAACGGTCCGTCGTTCACGCTCGTTACTTCCATCATGGCCCCGAATTCACCGGTTTCTACGTGGGCTCCCCGATTGCGCAGCTCGTCGACGACTGCTCCGACAAGGGGTTCTGCCTGTTCGGGGCGGGCGGCGCTGATCCACGACGGGCGGCGACCCTTACGGGTTTCCCCGTAGAGGGTGAACTGGCTGACCACGAGCAGTGGCGCGGCCGCGGTCGCGCACGACTCCTCGTCACGCAGAATGCGGAGCTCATGGAGTTTCCGGGCCATGTGGGCTGCCTTTTCGGGCGTGTCCTGCGTATGCACGCCGAGCAATACCAACAGGCCCGCGTCGATCGCCCCGACGACCCGACTGTCCACACTCACACTCGCGCTCTTGACGCGTGCGGCGACCGCTCTCATGCGGGGACCAGCATCCCGTGCCGGACCAGTTCGTCGACCAACGGCAACGCGGCGACGATGAGTGCGTCCGTGGGCACGCCGTGTGCCGCGGCGAGCAGTTCCAGCAAGTCCCCCAACGGCAACAGTCCGCGACAACCCGCGAGCAGAGCGCGCACGAGCTCGTCTATCTCGTGCTGCCAGCCTGGCCCGTCGGTGCGGTGCAACCGGCGCACGACCGCTTCCCAGCCCTCGTCGGCCGGTGACGAAACTTCTTCGAGGACAACCGAATCGGCAACCTTCAAGTGTGCTCGAAGCAGTGCGTCGGGTGACGAGTGCGCGCGCAGCCAGTCGATCCGGTCCAACCAGCCCGCTGCCTCCTGGCCGAGCGGGTCGTCGAACGCGTGCCTGAGGTCCTCGCAGACGATCCGCGGTTCGCCGTCGGTCCGTCGCAGTGTCACGAAACCGAAGCCGACCCCGGCGACCTTGTTCTCGGCGAACCAGTCCAGCCACGCGGACGCGCGCGCCGCGCCCTCGGCCGAGCGCGGGTCGATGCCCGCGTCCCGGAGCCAAGTACCGACGTAGAGGTCCGGATCGGCGACGTCGCGCTGCACGAACCACGCGTCGACGCCGCCGGGCAGCCACGACGTGACCCGCTCCGGCCAGTCCTGGCCCGGCAGGTGCAACCACGACGCGAGTAGTTGACCGACGCCGCCACGTGCGAGGTATTCCGGCAGTGCCGCGATCACGAGTGCGCTCGCGTCGTCACCGGCGAGCCCGGAATCCCGATATGTGTAATCGACGCGGGACGGCCCGACCACGAACGGCGGATTGCACACCACCTGGTCGAACCGGCGGCCGGTGACCGGCTCGAACCATTTGCCCTGCCGGGTTTCCACATCGAGGTCATTGATCCGGAATGTCGCGTTCGCGAGCATCAACGCGCGCCCGGACAGATCCGTGGCGGTGATTTTCCGAGCATGTCTGCTCGCGTGCAAAGCCTGCACACCGCATCCGGTACCGAGATCGAGCACGGTGCCGACCGGACGGCGGATGGTCGCGCGAGCCAGGCTCAACGAGGCGTGACCCACACCCAGCACGTGGTCGACGGGCACCGTCGACCCGAGCTGGTCGGAATCCAGGTCCGCGAAGACCCACCATGAACCCTGGTCATCGCCGTAGGGACGTACGTCCAGTCCGGCGCGCACGCGGTCGCCGTCCACCCGCACGACACCGTTGGCCACCGACTCCGGCCACGGCAGAACCGCTTTGACCTCGTTCTCCGGCAGCTCGTCACCGAGCAGGAACAGCCTGATCAGGGTGCCGAGTCCGGCGCCGTCCCTGGTCACCCGGCGTGCGGGTTCCGGTTCGCCGCGGCCGAGCGCGGCGTGCGCGGACGCACCGAGCAGGCTCAGGACACCGTCGGCGTCGTAGCCGACGCGCTCGAAGCAGGTGCGAAGTGCGGAACAATACTCCGGCGAAAGATCATCGGCCACACGGGAATACTTCCACGGTGGTGGGAAGCTGTCGCTGTGGGTATAGCGTAGTCACCATGTCGGGTGTCGAGGAGGTCTCGTGAACAACCCCAAGGAAGCCGACACCCCGGTTCTGATCACCGAGGCTGCGCCGTCGTTCGACGATCAGCACGCGGCGCGCAAACGCAAGTACATCCTGATGATGTCGCTGCGCCTGCCGTGCCTGTTCCTCGCGCTGCTGTTCGCCCAGGTCTCGTGGTGGCTGGCGCTGGGGTTCCTGGTTCTGTCGATCCCGTTGCCGTGGGCGGCTGTGCTGATCGCCAACGACCGGCCACCGCGCAAGTCCGAGCGGGTCAACCGCCACCAGCAGGGTGAGCCGAGCGCTCACTTGATCGAGCGCTCGAACAACCAGGTCATCGAGGGTTAGGGCGCTAGCGCGCTACGCCGGGATCGCGCCGATCCCGGCGACCGCCTTCGTCGCGGCGCTCACCCCGGACCGCAGTGCCGACGCCGGGGCCGCGCCTGCCAGCCAGGCGGTGAGCAGGCCGGCGTTGAAGGCGTCGCCCGCGCCCGTCGAGTCCACACAGGACACTTGTTCGGCCGCGACGGACACCGTGCCGGTCCGGTCGATCCAGCTCGCGCCCGCCGCTCCGGCGGTGGCCGCGACCGCGCCCGCGTAGTCGAGCAGGTCGTGCCCGGCCGAGAGGTGGGCCAGCTCGTCCTCGTTGGGCAGCAACAGGTCGATGCCCTTGATCCAGCCGAGGAACGCGCCGGGGTCGTCGATCAGCGCCGTCGACTGCGGGTCGACCGACGTGGTCAACCCGCGCTCCCTGGCGGCTTGCAGCATCGCCAGGCCCGCGTCCCTCGACGCCGCGTCGAGCAGGACATAGCCCGACAGGTGCATGTGCCGCGCGGTCTCGAGCAGTTCAGGCCGCAGGTCACCGGGCTGCAGCCACGCGCCCGCGCCGTGGTCGGGCAACATGGTGCGCTGCCCGGACTCGTCCACCATGATCACCACGCAGCACGTCGCCGCGCTCGGGTCGACCGCGAGTTCGCAGCGCACACCCGCGGCCTTGAGGTTCTGCAGTACCTGACGGCCCGCCATGTCGTCGCCGATCCGGCTGACCAGCACGACATCCGTGCCCTGGCTGGCCAGCCAGGTCGCCGTGTTCGCGCCCGCACCGCCCATCGTGACCCGGATCTGCGCCCTGGTGTCGCCGCCGTAGACGACGTCGCCGTCCGGCGCCACCATCACGTCGAGCCCGGTGTCGCCGACCACCAGGACGGTCGCCGCCGCAGTCACCGTGCCGCCAGGTCAGCGGCGACCTCGGCCGCCAGTGTCACGTTGGCCACGACGAGCGCCTCGTTCGCGTCAAGGCTGACGCCACCGCTCGCGGTGTGGAAGTGGTCGAGCAGCACCGGCGTGACGTCCCTGCCCTGCACGCCCTGCTCCTCGACCAGTTTCATCCCGTCGGCCAGCAGCCGGTCGTGGAACTCGCGGTCCATCTCGTAGGCGTGCGGGATGGGGTTGGCCAGCAGGATCCCGGCGGAACCGGGGGCCTGCCGGTGCGCATCGACGACGTCGGCGGCCTGCTTGGCCGAATCGACCCGCCACGCCAGCTCGAACTCGGATTCCCGCAGGTAGAAACCGGGGAAGTGGCCGGTCCGGTATCCGATGACCGGAACCGACCTGGTCTCCAGCAGCTCGAGGGTGGCCGCGACGTCGAGGATGGACTTCACGCCGGAGGACACGACCAGGATCGGGATCTCGGCGAGCGCGTCCAGGTCGGCCGAGACGTCCCACGTGGTGTGCTTGCCGGGCAGCGGCAGGTGGACACCACCGAGCCCACCGGTACCGAACACGCCGATGCCCGCGGCGTGCGCCAGTGCCGCCGTGCTCGCCACCGTCGTCGCGCCGTCCTGACCGAGCGCCATGGCCGGGCCGAGGTCCCGCATCGACAGCTTGACCAGCCCGGAATCCGCGGCGCACACCCGTTCCAGCTGCTGGTCGGACAGGCCGATCCGGGCCTTGCCGTCCAGGACCGCGATCGTCGCGGGCACCGCGCCCGCCTGCCGGACAACCGCCTCCAGCCGGTCCGCGACCTCGCGGTTGCGGCCGGGCGGCAGGCCGTGGGAGAGGATCGTGCTCTCCAGCGCCACGACGGCCTGGCCGGATTCCAGTGCGGTACGGACTTCGTCAGCGATTGCGATAGCGGTCACGAAAGGCATTCTTTACGGCCGGGTAGCGAACGGTCCACTTCCCTCGGTGCGGCAGTGGACCGTTCGCTACCGGCTTGACCCGCCGGACCGAACGGCCTGGAGGCGCTCAGTCGAAGATGGCGCGCGGCTTGGCCGCCTCACGCAGCCAGCCCTCGATCTGCTGCTCCCAGTTGACCGAGCCGACCCTGGCGTAGTCGACGGGGAAGGCACCCATGGCCGCCCTGCCCTGCGGGCCGAGGCCGCTTCCCTTGCCCACCCTGACCTTCTTCCGCACGTCCAGCACCACCTGCATGCCGCTGGACGTGGCCAGGAAGGTGACCGCCACCTCGAAGAACGCCTGCGCGAACGCGGGCGACGGGGCGAACCGGATCTCCTGGAAGAACGGCAGCTGCTGGTCGAGTCCGGTGATCTTGTTCTTCTCCAGCCCGCCCGCCCGGAACTGGAAGCCCAGCCGGGAGAAGGCGTCGAGGATCCGGTGCTGCGCGGGCAGCGGCTCGATCGCCACCGCGTCGATGTCCTGCGGGTCGGCCATGGAACCGCCGAGGTCCAGCATGGTCTGCAGGCCGACGGCCATCCCGCTGAGGTGCTTGCCGAGCACGGTCGTGATCGGCGTCTCCCACGGCAGGTGGATCTCGAAGGGCACGGTCAGCTGCTGACCGGCGCGGACCACCGCGTTGCTGGCCAGGTTGACGTTCTGGAACGGCAGGTCCACCAGCGTCACGCCGCCGCGCTCGTCGGTCTGCTCGACCCTGGCCAGCAGCGCCACTCCCAGCCCGTCGACCTCCTGGTCGACCTGGCCGCCGATCAGCACGACCTGGCCGCGCAACGGGCCACCCGGCCGCACGCTGCGATCGAGCAACTGCGCGTCGACCTTGGCACCGCCCTGCCCGAGACTCGCCAGCACCTTCGAGAACATGCGCGCATCTAACCAGGGTTGCGGGCGGTTTGATGCAGAATTGGTCCCGTGAGTACCTCCACCCAGACGCTGCCTGACGTCGACACCAGTGAAGAGACCGGTGACGACACCCCGAAGATGTTCCACTACGTGCAGAAGAACAAGATCGCCGAGAGTGCCGTGATGGGCACCATGGTGGTCGCGCTGTGCGGCGAGGTGTTCCCGGTGACCCGCTCACCGAAGCCGGGCTCGCCGGTCTGCCCGGAGTGCAAGCAGATCTTCGAGGGCCTGAAGCCGGGCCCCGGCGGCGGCGAGTAACCCTCTCGTACGAAAAGGGCACCTTCACGCGTGTGGCGTGAAGGTGCCCTTTCCTGCGCTTTTACTCCGGTGCTAGTCGACGCCCGCCGGGATCCGCTCGGTCGGCGCCGACGGAGAGCGCTTGGCGGCACGCTTGTCGCGTGACCGCTCCTTGACGCGCTCGACCATCGTGTAGAGCGTCGGCACGAGCACCAGCGTCAGCAGCGTCGAGCTGACCAGGCCGCCGATCACCACCAGCGCGAGCGGCTTGCCGATGAACGCGCCCTCGCCGGTCACGCCGAACGCCATGGGCGCCAAGGCGAAGATCGTCGCCGACGCGGTCATCAGGATCGGCCGCAGCCTGCGCCTGCCGCCCTCGACCACCGCGTCCTGGATGCTCATGCCCTGCCTGCGGTACTGGTTGACCAGGTCGATCAGCACGATCGCGTTGGTCACCACGATGCCGACCAGCATCAGCAGGCCGATCATCGCGGGCAGGCCGAGCGGGGTGCCGGTGGCCAGCAGCAGGCCGAACGCGCCGGTCGCCGCGAACGGGATGGACACCAGCAGGATCAGCGGCTGCACGAAGCTGCGGAACGTGGCCACCATGATCGCGAAGACGATCACGATCGCGGCCAGCAGCGCCAGCCCGAGGTCGCCGAACGCCTCCTGCTGGTCGGCGCTCACGCCACCGATCGCGTACGTCGCGCCGCCGCCGAGCTTGAGGCCCTTGAGCGCGGTGTCCAGCTCCGCGTTGACCGTGCCGAGGTCCTTGCCGACCGGCTTGGCCGTGACGGTGGCGCTGCGCTCCGACTCACTGCGCTTGACCACCACCGGCCCGTCGACCGTCTCGACCTTCGCGATCCGCTCCAGCGGCACCGGGCCGGTCGGCGTGAGCAGCGGCATCACCCTGATCGCCGCGACGTCCTTCGGTGCGACACCCGAGCGCAGCACGATCTGCTGCCGCTTGCCCGCGACGGACACCTCGCCGACCGGGAAGCCGGCGATCGCCTGACCGGCGAGCTGGCCGACCGTGTCGGCGCTGAGCCCGGCCGCGGCGGCGGCGCGCTCGTTCACGTCGATCTGCACCCGCGGCGCGCTCACCGCGAGGTCGTTCGTGACCTCGGCGAGGCCCTGCACTCCCTTGACCTTCGCCAGGACCTGGTCGGTGGCCGCGCGCAGGGCTTCGTCGTTGGGCGCCTTGACGACCACGCTCACGTCGCTGCTGCCGAACCCGCCGCCGTCCCCGCCTGCCTTGACCTCGCCCGCGGAGGTGTCGCCCTTGAACCGGCTGACCAGGCGGTCCTGCAACGCCTTGGTGTCGGTGCCCTTGCGCAGGGTCACCTGGAACTGGTTCACCGAGCTGACCTCGCCGCCGAAACCGGGCTCCGAGCCGATCGTGACCTGGTAGGCCTCGATGCCCTGCTCCGCGGCCAGCGCGCCCTCGACCTTCCTCGCCGCGTCGTCGCGGGCGGCGATGCTGCTGCCCGGCGGGAGCTTCTGGCTCACGGTCATGCTGGTGGAGCCGGAGTCGTCGAGGAAGTTCGTGTTCAGGTTGGACAGCAGGCCGAACGTGCCGACCAGGATCGCCAGCGCGACCAGCAAAGTGGTCAGCCTGCGGCGGGTGGCGAACCGGATCACCGGGACGTAGGCGCGTTGCAGGATGCCGCGCCGCTCCTTGGCCTCGGCCTGCTCGCGGAACGCGGCGATGTCCGTGCCTGCCTTGGGCGGCTTGAGGAACCAGTACGCGAGCACCGGCACGATCGTCAGCGACACGATCAGGGACGCCAGCAGTGCGACGGTGACCGTGACGGCGAACGGCGAGAACAACTGCCCGGTGATACCGCTGACGAAGGCGATCGGCAGGAACACGGCGACCGTGGTCAATGTGGACGCGGTCACCGCGCCCGCGACCTCCCGCACGCCGTCGAGTACCGCGCGTTGTTTGCCTTCGCCGTAGGCCAGATGCCGCTTTATGTTCTCCAGCACCACGATCGAGTCGTCGACCACGCGGCCGACCGCGATCGTCAACGCGCCGAGCGTCAGCAGGTTCAGCGAGAGGTCACCCGTCCACAACGCGAGCAACGCGACCATGACCGACAACGGGATGGACACCGCGGTGACCAAAGTGGACCGCACGGACAGCAGGAACAGCAGGATCACCACGACCGCGAACACCAGGCCCAGCAATCCCTCTGTGGTCAGCCCCTTGACCGCTTCCTGGATGTACGGGCCCTGGTCGAAGATCACCGTCAGCTCGGCGCCGACGGTCGTGCCGATCCCGGAAAGCTTGCCCCGCACGGCTTCGGAGATGTCGACGGCGTTGCCGTCGCTGGTCATCATGATCGAGATGCCGAGGCTCGGCTTGCCGTTGGTGCGCGTGAGCGAGGTCGCGGCGGCCAGTCGCGGCTCGACACTCGCCACGTCGGCCAGCCGCACCGGCTGGCGCTGCCCGGCGAGGTACATGTCGCGCAGCGCGTCGACAGAGGCGAGCTGGCCGCCGACCTGGACGGTCAGCGTCCGGTTGCCCTCGGTGAGGGAACCCGCCGGGACCGGCTTGCCCGCCGACTGCAGCGCCGTGATCAACGCGGCCGGCTCGACCCCCGCGCCCGCGAGCTTGGCGTAGTCCACTGTGATCGTCACGGTTTCCTTGGCCGCGCCGGTCACCCGCACGTCACGCACGCCTGCGATCTTCTTCAGCTCGGGCACCGCGCTCGTGGCCAACTGGTCCGCGAGCTTCTGCTGGTCCCCGGTGCTCCCCGCGGCCAGCACGACGGCGGGGAAGTCCTCGGTGCTGCCCGCCGTGACCGTCGGCCGCACGTCCTTGGGCAACTGCGTGCCGAGACGGTTGACGGCCTGCTGCATGCGGTCGGCCGCGCGGTCCATGTCCGTACCGAACTTGAACTGCGCGACGATCGACGAGATGCCCTCGGCCGATTCCGAGCTCAGCTTCTCCAGGCCCTCGGTGCCCTGCAGCCCCGCCTCGATCGGTTCGGTGACCTGTGAGCTGACCACGTCCGGTGCCGCGCCCGGGTACGGCGAGACGATCATCGCCGTCGGCGGCTGGATGGACGGGAACAGCTGCTGTTTCAGCGAAGGCACGGCGAACGCGCCGAACCCGATGACCGCGAGCGTGATCAAGCCGATCAAACTCCGGTTGGCAAGGCTTAACCGCGCCAGCAACCACACTGGAAAATCCCCCTCATGAAGGCGATATACAGATCGGAGCCTGCGTCGCGCGGGTTGCCCTCCCGCAGCGACGCAGGCTCCTGCAAAAACATCGCCCGGTGCCCCTTGGGCGATACGTCAGAGCCTGGCACAGCGAGCGCGTGTGGACATGCACCCGTGGCTTGACTTCCGAGTCGTCCCTAGGGATGAGTCCGCGTTGGCCGCGAGGATGACCCACCGGCCCGCTTGGGGGGTTCCTGCCCCGGTTTCTGTACCGATCCCCCCGGGTCCTCCTGGGAACCGCCCAACTGGACTGTGTCATGGCCGTCCACACCGGCCCCCGGGGCACCCGTGCCGCCGGAGCTGTCGGACCGGATGTGCTCGGCCACGCGCTCCATCTCCAGCCGCCGCCAGCGCCGCCGCTGCCGCCTGGTCATCTTGGCAGGCCACAGCTCCTGGATGGCGGCGTTGAAGTGCGCGCCGAGGACGATCGCGAACCCGATGAAGAAAGTGAACAGCAGCAAAGCGATCGGTGTTGCCAGCGCGCCGTACGTGTAACCGGTCGTGGTGATCCACGAGATGTACAGCCGCAGCAGGCTGCTGGCGAGCATGAACACCGCCACCGCGAGCACCGCGCCCGGCACGCCCCGGTGCCACGGCAGTTTCCGCGGCAGCGCGAGCTTGTACAACGTCGTTACGGCCAGCAGCGCCAGGATACCGAGCGCGGGGTAGTACAGCAGGTTCACGTAGAACGAGACCTGCTCGCGCCACGACGCGGGGAAGAAGTTCGGCAGGATGTCCGGGCCCAGCGCCAGCAGCGGCAGTCCGATGATCAGGCCGATCAGGCTGGCCATGTACAGCAGCAGCGCGAAGATCCGCTGCCACACCGGGTTGCGCACGGTGTACTGGTCGTGTGCGGAGGTGATCGCGTCGACGAAGGAGGACATGGCCGACGAACCGGCCCACAGCGACAGCAGGAACCCGATCGACACGACCTCGCCGCGACCGGTGAGCAGGATGTCCTGCACCGTCGGCTTGACGATGTCCTCGACCACGTTGCCGCTGAAGATCGTGTACGAGAAGCTGATGATCCTGGCCTGCACCTCGTCCAGGACGCGCTGACCGAACCAGCCGGAGACGTAGCCGAGGCTGCCCAGCAGGCCGAGCAGCAGCGGCGGCAGCGACAGCGTCTGCCAGAACGCGGCCTCCGCGGCCTCCGAGAAGATGCTGCCCTTCCACGCCCGCTTCAGGGTTTGCCCGACCAGCCCACCAGGACCCCGGCGCGCGGGCGCGCCGTCGGCCGGAAGCGGATGCTGGTCGCTCATAACGCACCAAGCATGGTGCATGGACCGTGATTTGGCCGACTCGACCCGCCCGTGAACCGGCGACCGGGCGGCACGCGCGCTCGGCGGAAGGTAGGCTTCGGGAGCCCTCAACGAGTCCCGCGGGACGCGCCCTGAGGGTATTTCTGCGAGAAAGGAGCCGAGAGACACGTGGTAGCACCGGACTACGCGCCCCCGGCTCAGCAGCCGCCGCCCCAGCAGCAGTCCTCGCCCGAGCAGCCGGCGTCACCCGCCCAGCGGCCGCTGCGCGCGTGGCAGCGCCGGGCGATCACGAAGTACCTGGCGGCCAAGCCGAAGGACTTCCTCGCCGTGGCGACGCCGGGCGCGGGCAAGACCGTGTTCGGCCTGCGGCTGGCGCTGGAGCTGTTGTCGGACCGGACGGTCGAGTCGATCACCATCGTCGCGCCGACCGAGCACCTCAAGCACCAGTGGGCCGAGTCGGCGACCAACTTCGGCATCCCGATCGACTCGAACTTCACCAACGGCCAGGGCCAGACCTCCCGCGACTACCGCGGTGTGGCGGTCACCTACGCCCAGGTCGCCGCGCACCCGACGTTGCACCGCGTGCGCACGGAGAACCGCAAGACCCTGGTGATCCTCGACGAGGTGCACCACGGTGGCGACGCGAAGTCCTGGGGTGACTCGATCCGCGAGGCCTTCACCCCGGCGGTGCGCCGCCTCGCGCTGACCGGGACGCCGTTCCGCAGCGACGACTCGCCCATCCCGTTCGTCAACTACGAGCCGGATGGCGCCGGGCACATGCGCAGCGTCTCCGACCACACGTACGGCTACTCCGACGCGCTGCGCGACGGTGTGGTCCGGCCCGTCATCTTCATGGCCTACTCGGGCGAGGCCTCCTGGCGCACGAGCGCGGGTGAGGAGTTCACCGCCCGCCTCGGCGAGCCGATGACGCAGGAGCAGACCGCGCGGGCGTGGCGCACGGCGCTGGACCCGACCGGCGAGTGGATGCCCGCGGTGCTCAACGCGGCGGACGTCCGCCTGCGGCAGTTGCGCGCCGGTGGCGTGCCCGACGCGGGCGGCCTCGTGATCGCCTCGGACCAGACCACGGCACGTGAGTACGCCAGGATCCTGGCGACCACCACCGGGCAGGAGCCGACAGTCGTGTTGTCGGACGACCCGAAGGCCTCGGGGAACATCAAGAAGTTCGCGGACTCCGACGACCGCTGGATGGTCGCGGTCCGGATGGTGTCCGAAGGCGTCGACGTGCCGCGCCTCGCCGTCGGTGTCTACGCGACCAGCGCGTCGACCCCGCTGTACTTCGCGCAGGCGATCGGCCGGTTCGTGCGTGCCCGGCGGCAGGGTGAGACGGCGAGCGTCTTCCTGCCGAGTGTGCCGGTGCTGCTGGAGCTGGCCAGCCAGATGGAGGCGCAGCGCGACCACATCCTCGGCAAGCCGCACCGCGAGAAGGACGGCTGGGACGACGAGCTGCTCGCGGCGGCCAACCGGACCGAGGACGAGCCGGGGGAGGACGAGAAGCCGTTCACCTCGCTGGGCGCGTCCGCCGAGCTCGACCAGGTCATCTACGAGGGCTCGTCGTTCGGCACGGCGGCGGGCGTCGGTTCGGAGGAGGAGCAGGACTACCTCGGCCTGCCCGGCCTGCTCGAGCCCGAGCAGGTCCGGACTTTGTTGCAGCAGCGCCAGGAGAAGCAGCTGGCGTCCCGGACCCGCAAGCACGCCGAGGACGCCGCCCGCCCGGCTGTGCCGGTGGAGAACCGGCCGCAGACGGTTCAGGAGCGTCTCAACGGCCTGCGCAAGGAGCTGAACACGCTGGTGGCGATGTTCCACCACCGCACCGGCAAACCGCACGGCGTCATCCACGGTGACCTGCGCAGGCAGTGCGGCGGCCCGCCGACCGCCATGGCGTCCGTCGAGCAGCTCGAGGAGCGGATCGTCACCTTGCGCTCCTGGTGAGCCGAGTTTGTTGTGGGTCGCCGCAACAGTGTTCCCGGTACGGGGGTGGTTCGTCCCATCCGTCCGGAGCCCGGGGCCATGACCAGCGCGTTGGTGCTGCGGCCCGGTCTGCTCCGGTGGGTCGCGACAAACCTGTTTCCGGAGATCAGCCACGTACATCGGCGGTATCCGGTGCCTTTGGTCGGCCTCCGCAACAAATTCGTGATCTCGGCGGAACGGGCGGATGCGCGGGCGGCGCCGTGGGAGCGTTTCCTTAGTTGATCACTTACCGCTGGTGATGGCGTTGTCACTGTTCAGGAAACTGAAGCCCTTCAGTTAGATCGTCGTTGCCAGTTCGTATCCAACGAAGGGGTCTGAATCGATCCAGTGTGCTTCCGGTCACCCGGGTGGTCGGCATATGTTGTGGCGCACAACATTCCCCAGTCCCGACTTCACAGTCCCACTGGAAGGACAACGACGAATGCGCAGCAAGACCCTTGCCCTCGCCGCCGTGGGTGCGGGTGTCGCCCTCGTGCTCTCTGCTTGCGGGGCCAACGAGGCACCGGCGCCTGCTGGCGGTGGCTCCACTTCGGGGGCGTCCGCACCGTCAGGCGGCACCAAGGTCGGCGTGATCCTGCCGGAGACGGCCACCTCCGCCCGGTGGGAGGGCTTCGACAAGCCGATGCTCAAGGCCGCGATGCAGGCGCAGGGCCTCGACGCGGACATCCAGAACGCGCAGGGTGACACCGCCACCTTCACGCGCCTGGCCGACAGCATGATCACCCAGAAGGTCAAGGTGCTGGTGATCGCGTCGATCAACAGCGAGCTCGGCAAGTCCGTCGCCAAGAAGGCCGCCGACGCCAACATCCCGGTCATCGACTACGACCGCCTCAACCTCGGCGGCAGCTCGAAGTACTACGTGTCCTTCGACAACACCAAGGTCGGCGAGCTGCAGGGCGAGGCGCTGGCCTCCGCGCTGAAGGGCAAGCAGGGCGCGCAGGTCATCGAGATCGAGGGCGCGCCGACGGACAACAACGCGACCCTGTTCTACAACGGCCAGCAGAAGGTCCTCAAGCCGCTCTACGAGAGCGGCGCGCTCAAGCTGGTCCGCTCCCAGAAGATCGACAACTGGGACAACCAGGCAGGCGGCCGGAACTTCGAGCAGTTCCTGACCCAGAACGGCGGCAAGGTCGACGGTGTCGTGGCCGCCAACGACGGCCTCGCGGGCGCGGTCATCACCGTGCTGAAGAAGAACGGCCTGTCCGTGCCGGTCACCGGCCAGGACGCCACCCCGGCCGGCCTGCAGGCCGTGCTGCGCGGCGACCAGTACATGACCGTCTTCAAGCCGATCAAGGAAGAGGCCGAGGCCACCGCCAAGCTGGCCGCCGCGCTGGCCAAGGGCGACAACGCCGCCGCCGACGCGATCGCCACGCAGACCGAGAAGGACCCGACCGGCAACCGCGACGTCAAGTCCGTGCTGCTCACCCCGCAGACGATCACCAAGGCGAACGTCAAGGACGTGATCACCGCCGGGTACGTCAAGGCTGCCGAGGTCTGCACCGGCGACGTCCAGCCGCTGTGCGCCGCGGCAGGCATCTCCTAGTAGTCGCCCGAATCTCCGGGGCTGGTGCCTGCCCCCGACTGGCACCAGCCCCGGGCCCATCACGGAGCAAACAACCATGAGCAGTGATCCGATCCTCGAGATCAAGGGTCTCAACAAGAGCTTCGGCCCGGTCCACGTCCTGCACGACGTGGACTTCACCGTGCGCGCGGGCGAAGTCACCGCGCTCGTCGGCGACAACGGTGCCGGGAAGTCCACTTTGGTCAAGTGCATCGCCGGGATCTACGGTCACGACTCGGGAACCGTCACATTCCAGGGCAACGAGGTGCACATCCGCGGGCCGAAGGACGCCGCGCAGCTCGGCATCGAGGTCGTCTACCAGGACCTCGCGCTGGCCGACAACCTCGACATCGTGCAGAACATGTTCCTGGGCAGGGAACGTGGAACGCGCTGGATGCTCGACGAGTCCGCGATGGAGAAGGCCGCACGCGAGACGCTCGCGTCGCTGTCGGTCCGCACGGTCAAGTCCGTGCGCACGCCGGTCGCGTCGCTGTCCGGCGGGCAGCGGCAGACCGTCGCGATCGCCAAGGCGGTGCTGTGGAACAGCAAGGTCGTGCTGCTCGACGAGCCGACCGCCGCGCTGGGTGTCGCGCAGACCCGCCAGGTGCTCGACCTGGTCCGCAGGCTGGCCGAGCAGGGCCTCGGCGTCGTGCTGATCAGTCACAACATGGCCGACGTGTTCGAGGTCGCCGACCGGATCGCGACGCTCTACCTCGGCCGGATGGTCGCGCAGGTGCCGACCAAGGAAGTGACGAACACCCAGGTGGTCGAGCTGATCACCGCCGGGCGGTCCGGCGAGCTCGGCCTCGCCCGTCCCGACGCCGTGACGATCTGACCTGGCTACCTTCAGACACGAACTGGACCCCACGCGATGACTGACAAGCCTTCCGCGACCGGCACGCAGAGCGCGCCGGAGGAAGCCAAACGCACCGGTGGCGCGATCTCCGACTTCGGGATCGACACCACGTCGAAGACGACGGGCGAGGCGATCGGCGACTACTTCGCCAAGGTGCGCGGCGGCGAGCTCGGCTCGTTGCCCGCCTTGGCCGGCCTGATCGTGCTGGTGATCTACTTCGCCACGCAGTCGGACGTCTTCCTCTCGCTGACCAACGTCGCCAACCTGTTCCAACAGGGCGCGGGCACCATCATCATCGCGATGGGCCTGGTGTTCGTGCTGCTGCTCGGCGAGATCGACCTGGCCGCGGGGACCGCGTCCGGCGTCTGCGCCGCCGTCATGGCGTTGCACGTGGTGCGCAACGGCAACCTGCTCGGCGGCATGGGCACCACGGTGTTCTACGTGTTCTGCGCGCTGGTGGTCGTCGCGCTCGGTCTCGCGCTGCTGATGCGGATCTGGGCCGGCGCGGGCCTGGCGCTGATCGCGTTGCTGATCACGCTGATCGGCGTGCCTGCCAACGCCTGGCTGGAGATGCTGCTCGCGATCGCCGTCGGCGGCTCGATCGGCTGCATCACCGGCTTCCTCGTCGCCAAGATCGGCATGCCGTCCTTCGTGGTGACGCTGGCGCTGTTCATCACCTGGCAGGGCGTGATCCTCAAGCTCATCGGCGAGGGCGGCACGCTGCCGATCGGCTCGGCGTCGCCGACGCTCAACGCGGTCGCCAACGGCAACCTGAGCATCACCGGCAGCTGGATCTTCTGCGTGATCGTGGCTGGCGGGTACGCCGCCGTGACGCTCGGCCAGCACTTCAAGCGGCTCAACGGCGGCCTGGTCACCCAGCCGACGCCGATCGCGCTGGCCAAGGTCGCCGCGCTCGCGGCGCTCACGATCGTCGGAACGTACCTGTTCACGATCGACCGTTCGCAGACCGAGGTCCCCAACGAGGGCGTGCCGTTCGTCGTGCCGATCGTGCTTGGCATCATGGTCATCGGTATGTACGTGCTCAACCGGACCCGCTACGGGCGGCACATCTACGCGGTGGGCGGGAACGCCGAGGCGGCCCGTCGCGCCGGCATCAACGTGTCCAAGATCAAGGCCAGCGTGTTCGTGGTGAGCTCGTCGCTCGCCGCGATCGGCGCGATCGTGTACTCGTCCAAGATCGGTTCGGTCGACCCGCAGGCAGGCGCGCTGAACACGCTGCTGTTCGCGGTCGGTGCCGCGGTCATCGGTGGTACGTCGCTGTTCGGTGGCAAGGGCAGGATCACCGACGCGGTGATCGGTGGCACGGTGATCGCGGTCGTGCAGAACGGACTGGTCCTGCTGAACTACGGAGCCGCCGAGATCAACATCATCACCGGCGTCGTGCTCCTGGTCGCGGCGACAGTCGACGCCTTGTCCCGCCGTCGCGCGGCGGCCGTCAAGTCCTGATCGCCGTGACGACATCGCCGATCGCGGGGGCCCGGCCCGACGAGGTGCGCAGGCACAACAGGACAGCCCTGTTGCGCCGCCTGCACGTCGACGGGCCGTGCACCCGCGCGGCGCTGACCACGGAACTCGGGCTCAACCGCAGCACCATCAAGGCCCTAGTGGACGGCCTGGCCGAAGCGGGTGTCGTGGAGGAGCGCGTACCGCTGCAGCGCAGCGGCGCCGGGCGGCCGTCCCTGCTCGTCCTGCCGCAGCCGCACTCGGCGGTCGTGCTCGCGATCGACATCCGCGTCGAGGGCGTCGCCATCGCACTCGTCGGCCTCGGCGGGCAGATCCTCGGCCGCAACAGCTGGAACCTCTACGGCCGCGCCAGCCAGCCCGAGGAAGTCGTCACGCACATCGTCGAGTCGACCCGCTGGCTGGTGGGGGAGCTGAAGGTGGAGACGGCCGCGGTGGGCGTTTCCGTGCCGGGCGTGGTGCGCGGCACCGACGGCCTGGTGCACGAGGCGCCGAACCTGCACTGGACCGACATCCCGTTGGGGGAGTGGCTGTCCACCGGCCTGGGCATGCCCGTGCGGCTCGGCAACGACGCGGAACTGGGTGTCCTGGCCGAACACGTGCGCGGTGCCGCCCGTGGCGCGTCTGACGCGGTGTACGTGGGTGCTGACGTGGGTGTCGGTGGCGGTGTGATCGCCAACGGCTCCCTGATGCGCGGCAACAGCGGGTATTTCGGCGAAATCGGGCACATGGTCGTCAAGCCCGGCGGGCGGCCGTGCTACTGCGGCAGCCACGGCTGCTGGGAGACCGAGATCGGTGAGGCGGCCATGTGCCGCTCCCTGGACCTGCCGGAGGGATCGCCGCGCGGCGCGATCGTCGCCGCGTTGAAGGAACTGGCCGCGCATTCCGCGCTGGCCCGCGACCAGCTCGCCGAGTTCGTCGACTGGCTCGCTCTCGGCCTGGTCAACGTGGTGAACATGCTCGGCCCCGAACTGGTCGTGCTCGGCGACCTGTTCACGTCGCTGCCCGCGGCCGTGATCGCCGACGTCGGCCGGGAGGTGCGCACCCGCAGCCTGGTCAGCCGGGCGATCGGCGGGACGCGGATCGTGCCGTCGGTGCTCGGCGGGGACGCGAAGCTGATCGGCGCCGCGGAACTGGCCTTCGAGCCGGTCCTCGGCGCGATGTGAGCAGTTGGACGCACAGCACCCGGACACGCAGAAGGGGCGGGACCCGCACGCTCATGGGAGTCCCGCCCCTTGACTACGTCGTGGCTGGTGGTCTCAGCCCTTCTGCAGCTCTGCCTCCAACTCCTTCAGGCGCGCCTCGTGCTCGCGCGCGTGGTGACCGCAGAACAGCAGTTCTCCTCCTGAGGGCAGGATCGCCCGAACCTGCGCGGCTGCCCCGCAGCGGTCGCAGCGATCGGCGGCTGTCAGTTCGGGGCGGGTGAGCGTGGTGTTCATGGTAAATCTCCCTCCGTCCCGGCACCGTGGTCGGTGCCCTCGTCAGGCTGCGACCACCTGGTCTCCGCCGACTTGGTTGCCGGGCGGATACCCGATGTTCGCTACCTCTACTCTTGCAGACGTTTTGGCGATCGTCAGTGTTCCCGCGCCCGAGAGAGACAGCCGTAACAATTGGTTCGCCCGGTTGTCGTAGTGGGCGTCCCGATATCCAGGATCTTGTGGTGCGGCGGCCGAGTCACGTGGTAAAAGCGCCGGTCGGGGCGCCACCCCAGGTCAACGGGCGTCCGGTGCGCGCCGGAACCGTCCGCACGGGCTCGTGGGGCGCTCCAGCCCTGTCCGTGTGATGAATGTCGCTCTCGGACGGGTGGTCGCGTAGCGCTATGTATCGGGGGAGTCGAGCGGCCGGACTTTGTCAGGTCATGAGTCGGCGGGCCCACCCACCCAGGTGTGAGCCCGCCGAAACGACCACCGGTCAGCTCACGCCGAGCAGGTCCACCACGAAGATCAACGTCTCGTTCGGCTTGATCGCGGCACCGGCGCCACGCGCGCCGTACCCCAGGTGCGGCGGAATGGTCAGCTTGCGCCGCCCGCCGACCTTCATGCCCGCCACGCCCTGGTCCCAGCCCTGGATGACCCGGCCACCGCCGAGCGGGAACTGGAACGCGTCGCCGCGGTCCCAGGAAGCGTCGAACTGCTTGCCGGTCGAGTGCGAGACGCCGACGTAGTGCACCGTCACCGTGTGGCCTGACTGGGCCTCGGGACCGTCGCCGACGGTGATGTCCTCGATCTCCAGGTCGGCTGGCGGGTTTCCGGTGATCGGGCCGATCTCAGGCTTCGTCGCCACGGGGTGTCCTCCACACACTTCAGTCTTCGAGTACTCCGACAACGTACTCAACAGCGCTGGTCAGCGCTGAACAGGTCCACGAAAAAGCCCCCGGCCGCCAGGCCGGGGGCTTCCGCTTCGCGATCGGCTCACTCGAGGTAGTCGCGCAGGACCTGCGAGCGCGACGGGTGCCGCAGCTTCGACATGGTCTTCGACTCGATCTGCCGGATCCGCTCCCGGGTCACGCCGTAGACCTGGCCGATCTCGTCCAGGGTGCGCGGCTGGCCGTCGGTGAGGCCGAACCTCAGCCGCACGACGCCCGCCTCGCGCTCGGACAGCGTGGCCAGCACCGACTGGAGCTGGTCCTGCAGCAGCGTGAACGACACCGCGTCGACCGCGACGACCGCCTCGGAGTCCTCGATGAAGTCGCCGAGCTGGCTGTCGCCCTCGTCGCCGATGGTCTGGTCGAGCGAAATGGGCTCCCTGGCGTACTGCTGGATCTCCAGCACCTTCTCCGGGGTGATGTCCATTTCCTTGGCGAGCTCTTCCGGCGTCGGCTCGCGGCCCAGGTCCTGCAGCAGCTCACGCTGTATGCGGCCGAGCTTGTTGATCACCTCGACCATGTGCACCGGGATGCGGATGGTGCGGGCCTGGTCGGCCATGGCACGGGTGATGGCCTGCCGGATCCACCAGGTGGCGTACGTGGAGAACTTGTAGCCCTTGGTGTAGTCGAACTTCTCGACCGCGCGGATCAGACCCAGGTTGCCTTCCTGGATCAGGTCGAGGAACGCCATGCCGCGGCCGGTGTAGCGCTTGGCCAGCGAGACCACCAGCCGCAGGTTCGCCTCGAGCAGGTGGTTCTTGGCGCGCTCGCCGTCCCGCACGATCCAGCGCAGGTCGCGCCGCATCTGCGGGGTCAGCTTCTCGCTCTCCTCCTCGGCCTTGCGCACGCGCTCGGCCGCGTAGAGGCCCGCCTCGATCCGCTTGGCGAGTTCGACCTCCTCCTCGGCGTTGAGCAGCGCGACCTTGCCGATCTGCTTGAGGTAGGCGCGGACCGAGTCGGCTGAGGCGGTGAGCTCGGCGTCCTTGCGGGCCTGCCGGAGGGCCTCGGACTCCTCCTCGTCCCAGACGAAGTCGCCGCCGCCCTCCTTGGCGTCCTTGGGGAGCTTCTCTTCCTCTTCCTCTTCCGGCTCCTCGACCACCGGCTCGTCGACGAGCTCGGCGTCGTCGGCCTCGAGGTCCTCGAGGTCCTCCAGCTGTACGTCCTCGAGCTCGCCTGGCTCGTCGGGCTCGCCATCGCCGGTCTTCTTGGCCGTGGCAGGGCCCGCCTTCGCCGCGGCGGGCTTGGCCGCGGTCTTCTTGGCGGCAGCGCGAGGTTTGGCTGCGGCGGGCTTGCGTCCCGCCGACGACTTGGCCTTGCCCGCGGTGGCGGGGTCCTCGGCGTCGGTCTTGCCGGCAACCGAGGCGGTCTTGGTCGTCTTCGCCGCGCTCGCGGTGCTCGGGGAGCGTCGGGTTGCGGTCTCTGCGGCTGCCACGTACGCCCTTTCGAAACGGTCGACAACGGCAACACGGCGGGGGTCGAGTTGCCGGGAGTTCGGGGAGAGCCTCCGGGTGCTTTGCCGAAGGCGCTGTTCCATTGTAACGACGCCCGGCGAGTGAGGTGACACAACAAGGGCGTTCGGGCAGTTCCTACGGCCGCGAACAACCGCGAATCAGTGCTGGACGCCGATATCCGCCGCCACCGCGGCGCCGACAATGCCCGCGTCGTTGCGCAGTTCGGCCGCCACCACTTTGGTACGCACGTCCAGCAATGGCAGCCACTTGTCCGCCTTCTTGCTCACGCCACCGCCCGCGATGATCAGATCGGGCCAGATCAGGTCCTCGAGCCTGCGCAGATACCTGGTCACGCGCTTGGCCCACTCCTCCCACGACAGGTCGTGCTCCTCCTTGACCGACGCCGCTGCCTTGCTCTCCGCGTCGTGCCCGTCCACCTCCAGGTGGCCGAACTCGGTGTTCGGAACGAGCTGCCCGTCGAGGAAAACCGCGCTGCCGATGCCGGTGCCGAAAGTCAGCAGCACGACCACACCGGACCGGTCGATATCCGATCCATAACGGATTTCCGCCATGCCGGCCGCGTCGGCGTCGTTGAGAACCACGATCTCGTGCGGCTGCCTGCCGAGCCGTTCGGCGAACAACGCGTGGGCGTCGGTGCCGATCCATTTCTTGCTGATGTTCGCGGCGGACAGCGCCTTGCCGTGCTTGACCACGGTCGGCAGCGTCACGCCGACCGGCCCGCGCCAGTCGAACTGCTCGACGGTCTTGGCCACCACGTCGGCGATCGCGTCCGGCGTCGAGGGCTGCGGGGTGTTCGTCCTGATCCGCTCGCCCACGAGCGTTCCGGCCTGAAGGTCGACCACGCATCCCTTGATCCCGGAACCGCCGATGTCTACCCCGAAGCCGCGGGTGCCAGCCATCCCCGTGGTCCTTCCTTCTCGATTCAGTTCGCAGGTGATGGGGGGACGATAACGGATGTGGTCCGATGTACCCATGGTCCATCTGCGGGACACCTTGCGCCGAGTCGCCGTCCGGGTGGCGACCGAGGCGGCCGAACTGGTCGAGACGACCCGGCGTTCGGCCGTCCGGCACGTCGAGACCAAGTCCAGCGCGACCGACCCGGTGACCGCGGGTGACCGGGCGGCCGAGCGCCTCGTGCGCGAGCGGCTGGCGGAACTGCGGCCCGGCGATCCGGTGCTCGGCGAGGAAGAGGGAGCAGGCGGCTCCGGCGCCGCCGACGGGGCCGTGACCTGGGTCGTCGACCCCATCGACGGCACCGTGAACTACCTCTACGGCCTGCCCTGGTACAGCGTGTCGGTCGCAGCGCAGGTGGACGGGGTGACGGTGGCCGGGGCCGTAGTCGAGCCCGCCAGCGGCCGTGTGTGGTCGGCTGCGCGGGGCGAGGGCGCCACCCTGGACGACGTGCCGCTGCGGGCGAGCACCGCGAGTGAGCTGGAACTGACGCTGGTCGCCACGGGGTTCGCCTACCGGCAGGAGCGGCGGGCCCAGCAGACCGGGGTGATCGCGCGCCTGCTGACCGAGATACGTGACATACGTCGCACCGGCTCGGCCGCGCTGGACCTGTGCATGGTCGGCGCCGGCTGGGTGGACGCGTACTTCGAGGTCGGCCTCAGCCCGTGGGACTGGGCGGCCGGGTCGTTGATCGCCGAGGAGGCGGGAGCGGTCGTGCACCTGCCCGGCACGGGCGAACTGGGGAACGCGGTCTTCGCGTCGGCGCCCGGCGTCGCGGACCCGCTCAGGCGGCTCCTGGTCGACGCCGGGCTTCCCGGCGTTCGGTGATGCTCAGCAGGGTGCCCGGCGGATGGCCTCGATCAGCGCGGGGTCGAGCTGCGGCCCCGCACCGCCCTCCGCCGACTGCAGCCCGCCTGTCTGCGGCGGGTGCTGTGCGCCCCACTCGGTCAGGACCCGCAGGACCTGCCGGGTCTCGGCCTTGACCGGCAGCTCGTCGAACTTGTGCCCGACGACCATGTCGATCGACGCGTCCGGCCGGTTGTCCTTGACCAGTTCCATGCACGGGTCCAGCAGGCTCAGCGTCCGCGCGGCCGGTGCGCCCTGCTGGCCGAACCGGATCTGGCCCCGGCACTTCATGTCCTTCGACGGGTAGGCCGGGTCGTCCGAGGGTTGACCCACCTGGGTGAAACCGAGCTGTTTCAACCCCTCCGACACCACACCTGCCTTGCCGCGCTGCGTGCTCGCGTTCAGCACCCTGACGGCGACCTGGTCGGGCGCCGCGCCCGAGGTCTTGTCCAGTCCTGCCTGATCCACGTGCTGACCGGTCTCCGGTTGCGGCGGTGGTGCTGGCTGGCCCGACGCCGGCGTCGCCGGAGCGCCTGGCTCGCAGCGCACTCCCTGCGCCTGCGGCTGTTTGTTCGCCACGTTGAGCCACACGACGGTGGCAACCAAACCGAGTAACACAAGCATGATCAGCGCAGGAAGCGGCCGCCGCTTGCGATATCTGGGGGCCCGCTCACCCCCGTTGAAGCTCCCCGCTGTCACGTGTGCCCGCCCTCCAATGCCGGCCAGATTCCCCTGTTGCATCTGTCGACTGGCTGTTGACTTTTGTTGCTGCTGATCAGCCTAGGCGTTTCCGCCCGGCTGCGGGCATCGGGGCGAGTGCGCGCCGTCACGCTCGCTCGATGCGACTCGGTGATCGCGGACAGTGAGACATCGCAGGTATCGGACCATGACGGGCGGCGGGCGGCAAGTCCGCTCCGCGACGGGATCGCCTGGTCGGACCGGTTCGGACGTGTCCAACCGGTATGCCCGCCGCGGCCGGGAACACACCCGGACGGGTGATGCGTTGACTGAACGGGCGTGAGATGGGCTACCCTCTGCGCGCTCCGGTCGCCGAGGACTCCGGGCCGAATCGATTCGGTTGGCCAAGAAATCCTTCGCGACCAGGGGAGACGTCCGTCACTCCAATGGCGGGCACAAAATCGGGCCCTGGAACGTTGACCAGCGGCACGAGTGCATGGGTGATGATTTGACCGCAGGGGTGAAACAAAGATGGCGACCGACTACGACGCTCCTCGCCGAAGCGAGGCCGACGACCTCGCCGAGGACTCCCTAGAGGAGTTGAAGGCGCGCCGCAACGAGACGCAGTCCGGTGTTGTCGACGTCGACGAGTCGGATACCGCTGAGAACTTCGAGCTCCCCGGTGCCGACCTGTCGGGACTGTCCGGCGAAGACCTGACCGTCAAGGTGATTCCGAAACAGGCGGACGAGTTCACTTGTTCGCACTGCTTCCTGGTCCACCACCGCAGCAGGCTCGCCGAAGAGCGCGACGGCCTGTACGTGTGCCGCGACTGCGCCTGATCCCGGACCACGGGAACAACCGACAACAACACAGGGAAATTCGATCCGGGTACCTGACCGCCGGTCAGGTACCCGGCTGCGTGCGCGCGTCCTGGCGCAGCAGCGCGGCGAGTTTCTCGGGGGAACGGGTGCTGAAGATCCAGTACGGCGTCGGGTCGTCCGGGTCGGTCAGGTGAACCCTGAGCGCGGTCGGGATCCAGCCGCGGTGCAGCACGAACGCGGACGGGTCGAAGTCGCGGCCGAGCGCCCGGCGTTTGTCGTGCGGGTTGTCGAGCACCTCGACCTCGCCGACGAACTCCAGCGGCAGGTGCGCGTCGCCGACCCAGAGTTCGCCGTCGGCCACCCTGACCCTGGCGCGGCCCGCCCAGAACAGCAGGAACGCCATCAGCGGCAGCAGGATGACGTACGGCAGCCACGACCGGATCCCCTGGTAGCCCATGTGGACCGTCGCGGCCATCAGCGCCGCGCCGATCATCGGCAGCGGCCAGCTCAACCAGGGGACCGAGAGCCGCTCGGCGTAGGCGTTCGAGGTGTCCGGCACGCCATAAGGGTAGTCTCGCCGCTCGTGCCCAGCGTGCAGGTCCTGATTTCCCGGCTCGACCCGGGTGTGCCCATCCCCTCCTACGCCCGGCCGGGTGACGCCGGCGCGGATCTGGTGACCACCTCGGACGTGGACATCGAGCCCGGTGAACGGGTGGTCGTCGGCACCGGCGTGGCGATCGCGCTGCCCGACGGCTTCGCGGCGTTCGTGCACCCGCGCTCCGGCCTGGCGGCCAGAGCGGGGCTGAGCGTGGTGAACACCCCGGGGACGATCGACTCCGGGTACCGCGGCGAGATCAAGGTCTGCCTGATCAACCACGACCCGCGTGAGCCGATCCGGCTGCGCCGCGGCGACCGGATCGCGCAACTGGTCGTGCAACGGGTCGAACATGCGGTATTCCAAGAGGTGGAGGATCTCGGCGACTCGGCGCGCGGCGCGGGCGGGTACGGGTCGACCGGCGGGCATGCTGTTCTCGCGTCCACTCGCGGGAAGACGGAGGAATAGTGGGACTTTTCGGACGACGCCGGGCCAAGCGCGACGAGCCGGCCGACGACTACGCCGACGGCGGCGAGTACGACGGGGCCGGTGCGGAGCCCGGTGATCCCGGCGGCGAGGAGCACGCCGACGGTGTTCCGTCGGAGTACGGGGCCGTGCAGGGCGACCTGGGGGCGATGTCCGGCGGGCCCTTCGACGAGGAGGCGCCGGAGGACGGCCTGCCCCGGCTGGACCTCGGCTCCGTGCAGCTGCCCGTGCCGGACGGCGCGCAGTTGCAGGTCGAGATGGAGCAGCCGGGTGTGGTCAAGGCGGTCCACATCATGACGCCGAGCGGTCAGATGACGATCACCGCGTACGCCGCCCCCAAGTCCGGCGGCCTGTGGGAAGAGGTCTGCGGCGACCTGGCTACCGAACTGAAGACCAACGGCGCGCAGGTGCGCAGCGCGGCGGGCGAGTGGGGCCAGGAACTGATGGCCACCCTGAACGCGATGTCGCTGCGGTTCATCGGCGTGAACGGTCCGCGCTGGATGCTGCGTGGCGTGGTGGCCGGGCCGCCTGAGCAGGCCGCGCAGGCAGCGCACGGCCTTCGTGCGCTGATCCGCGGCGCCGTGGTGGTCCGCGGCACCCAGCCGATGCCCGTCGGCCTGCCGTTGCCGATCGAACTGCCCGAGGAGATCGCGCAGCACATCGAGGCCCAGGGCGGTTAGGCCCTGGGCCCGGTCGTTAGTGCCTGTGCCGGGCGGCGATGCCCGCTGCCGCGCCCGCGCCGAGGATCAGCACGATCGTGGTCACGGCCCAGCGGCGCTTCTTCTCGGTGTCGGGTTTCGGCCGTGCCGCGACGGGTTTCGGTGTGGGCGGCGGTGTCTTGCGAGCCTTGCTCGGCGGTGGCGGGGCCGGTGAGGGCGGCGGTGGCTGGACCACCTGGTTGATCGGCGGAGGCGTGGTGGGTGTCGTCGTCCGCGGCGGCGTGGTCCGCGGCGGAGCGGGCCGTGACGTGGCGGGCGGCGGGACCGGCGGTTGCGGTATCGGCGGTACGGGCGGTGGGGGAGCCGGTGGGTCGACCACCGGTGGCGCGGTCAGGCACCCGGCCGCGTCGGTGGTGTCAGCGGGCGCGTACGACGCGACCTCGGTGAAGGTCTTCGGTGCGGCCAGCGGGATCCGGTACAGCCTGCTTTTGCCTTTCTCACGGTTGTTGATCGCGTAGAGCACGCGCCCCGGCGCCATCAGCACGGCGCCGTAGGTTCCCCACGGCAACCCGTGTGGCTTGCCTATCGTGCGCACCTTGCCGTTGACGGGGTTGACGCTGACGACCGCACCGAAGGTCGTCACGCCGTAGAGCTGCGCGTCCGAGCCGAAGTCCCAGTCGTCGACGTCGGCCAGCCACGACATCCACTTCGTCTTCACGACCTTCAGGTAGGTCGGGCTCGCCGGGCTCACGTCCAGCGACACCAGTTGCATGCCGTCGCGCAGGTACAGCGTGGACCCGGAGATGGCGCCCGCGGTCGCGTTGCGGACGCCGTGCACCTTGCCGCGGTCGACAGCGTTGCCGCCGCGGTCCAGCGTCACCACACGCGATCCGGACGACATGCCGTAGAGCAGGTTCTGGCTCGCCGAGTACCCGATCGCGTTCAGTTCGACGCCGAACTTGCGCAGTTCGGTCCCGCCGCCGGACGGCAGCGACAGCTTGACCAATGTGGACGCTGAGCCGTGCTTCGGCGTGTACACCTCGAACGCCTCGCACGCGCCCTGCGCGTCGGCCGTGCCGGTGGCCACGCCGATCAGGCCGCTCGTCACCAGCAGTGACGCGGTCAGCGCCAGTCTGGGCAACCGCATCAGCTCAGCCGGTCCAGCACGGCGGTGAACGCGTCGGGGCCGACCGCGGCGCCGCCGCTGAACGGGTTCTGCAGCTGGTAGATCGCGAACAGCAGCAGTGTGATCGCGGCGGCGAGCGTGCCGGAGATCAACGCGTGCGACAGCACCTTCGGGCCGCCGTGCAGGTAGATCAGCCCCATCACCATCACGCTGCCGATGAGCAGCGCGAACCACACCACGGTGCTCACGCCGCCGCCCTCGCCGGCGTCCAGCCTGGCCTGGCGTGCCTGGTAGACCTCCCACAACTGGTCGGTCGCCGCGGCCTTGCGGCTTTCCTGCCACGTGTCGTCCGGCGTGGTCGGTGCTTTGGCGATGGTGTCGCGCAACTGCTCGAGCTGCTGCCAGCCCACGGTGCTGTCCACCGATCCCTTGTCGCTCATCTGCGGCCACTCCTGGCGCACGACCGTGTCCGAGTACGCCGCGGTGAGCTCACGGACCTTGGCGCCGACCGGGTCGGGCAACGCGTCGGCCGACCACGAGGCCGCGACCAGGTTGTTGGCTTCCCGCTGTGATTCGTTCTGCGCCGCGCTCACCCCGTCGAACAAGGAGATCAGCACGAACGCCAGCAGGACGGCGTGCAGCCCGGCGACGATCGTGAACACCTGGCCCGCGACTTCGTTGTTCCCGCTCAGACCCGCCCTCGCGGGTATCCGGTGGAGCAGGACCGCGACCAGTGCCGCGGCCACGCCCACTCCGATGATCCACAACGCGCCGCTGAGATAGATGCTCACGGCGCGCAACGCTGATGCAACGCGTTGTGGCTGGACAAGACCCGGCCCGGATTACCACTCTTCGACTACTCGGGTTTCCCCGATTCGGAGCAATGCGAACTGCGGCTACTGCTCCATCCGCGTGACCCCGCCCGCGCCGAGCCACGCCAGAACCGTCGCCCGCCCAAGGGATTCACGATCTTGGCCGAGCGCGGTGAGCGTCGTGGCGCACAGCTTCGCGCGCGGCATCGTCGCCGCCCACGTCCTGGCCACCTCGATCGGGTGGACCGGGTCGTCGCGACACCCGGCGATCCCGGCCGGTACGGCGATCCGGGTCAGGTCGGCCAGTTCCGGCGCGGGCCGCGTCGCCGCGATGTCCAGCGACTCGGCCAGGCCGGGTTCGGCCCGCCGCCACGCGCGGTTCAGCTCCGTGGTCAGCCACGGCTCGGTGTCGACGGCCGCGAGCGTCGCGTCCAGACCGTGGTCGCGGACCGCCTGTGCGCTCAACCGGGCGGACACGGCAGCGGGCGCATCGCCGGGCGCGCCGTTCCACGCCGGCAGGGCGAGCAGCAGCCCGGCGCACCGGTCCGGGTTGGCCAGCGCCCACTCCACCGCCAGATGGGCTCCCAGCGAGATCCCGCCGGCGAGCACGGGCGTCGCCGCCGCTTCGTCCAACGCCGCCATGTGTGCTTCGACCAGGCGATTGCCGGGCCGTGGGCGCGGGGCGGCCAACCGGATACCCAGCGCTCGAAGCGGACCTTCGAACACTGACCGGACAAATACCTCGTCGGAGGCCGTACCGGGCAAAACAACAGCTGTCCGAATCGTGTCCGGACGGGAACGCCCAACCGTCACCTCGCGTTGGTGTACTGACACGGTTCGGGCCTCCTGCCTACGGTTACGCTTGATTGTGCACGGGTCGGAGTCGGGGCCGATCCCACCACTGAGGAGCAGGTATGGGTGTCGACAAGGGGGACGGATATTGGCGCCGTCTTGTCCGCAAACTCACCACTGACGTCGAGGAACTCGACGCCGACGACCTGTCAGCGAGCGTGGCGGCCCACGGCGCGCAGCGGGCGTGCGACTGCCGCTCCGGGCAGGAGGTCACCGTGCTCGGCAGGCTGCGCAGCGTCGAACTCTCCCCTGGCGACGCGGTCGCCACGCTGGAGGCGGAGCTGTTCGACGGAACCGAGGGTGTGACATTAGTCTGGCTCGGCCGACGGCGGATTCCCGGCATCGAGCCGGGCAGGACGGTGAAGGCGAAGGGCCGGATCGCGGTGCGGGACGGTCGCAAGGTCCTCTACAACCCCTACTACGAGCTGCAGACGACTTCATGACTGATGAAACGCCCGAAAAGCAGGCGACCCCGGACGACCAGCAGGCCGACAAGCCGATGCCGACGCTCTGGGAGCAGATGGGCGGCATGGTCGGGTTCATCTCGGCCTCCATCCCGGTAGCGGTGTTCGTCATCGTCAACTGGGCCACGAGCATGGGACCGGCGATCTGGAGCGCGGTCGGTGTCGCGGTGCTGATCGCCGTGGTGCGGATCATCCGCAAGGAACAGCTGATGCCCGCCGTGTCGGGCATCTTCGGCGTGGCGATCGCGGCGTTCATCGCGTACCGCGTCGGCGAGGCCAAGGGCTTCTTCCTCTACGGCATCTGGGTCTCCGGTGTGCTCGGCGCGGCGTTCCTGATCTCGATCTTCGCGCGCTGGCCGCTGGTCGGCGTGATCTGGTCGACGCTCAACGGCCACGGCCTCGGCTGGCGCAAGGACCTCAAGTCGCGGCGGGACTACGACATCGCCACGGTGGCGTGGACCGTGGTGTTCGCCGCCCGAGTCGTTGTGCAGCAATGGTTGTACAACACGGACGAGACGACCTTGCTGGGCATCGCCCGGATCGCGATGGGCTACCCGCTGACCGCGATCGCGTTGCTGGTGACCGTGTGGGCGGTGCGCCGCGTGGACAAGCGCGACAAAGCTCGTGAGGAAGCCGAGAAGGCGGAGACCGAGCTCGTCGAGCGCGAGCTACGCGCGAAGTACGACACGCCTGCCCAGGAATCACCCTGAAGTATTACGGGCTTTCTCAGGCGCCGCACCGGATGTGCCCGGTGCGGCGTTTCCGCGACGCTGTGCGGCATGAGGAGATCAGCCAGGAAAACCGTGGTGTGCCTGGTCGTCGCCGGGGGCCTGTTGACGTCCGGTGCCGCCGAAGCATCCCCGGCGTTCGAGTACCAGAGCCTTGACGGCTTCGGCAACAACCGGCTCCACCCGGATCGGGGCAAGGCGGGCACGGGCTACTTACGCCTGACGGCCGCGAACTACGCGGACGGCATCGGTACGCCGTTCACCGGGCCGAGCGCCCGCTACATCAGCAATCGCGTGTTCAACGACGCGGGTCAGCGGTTGTCGTCGGCGCGGGGTACCAGCCAGTGGGCGACGGCGTGGGGCCAGTTCGTCGACCACACCTTCGCCAAGCTCGTACCAGGGCAGATGGTGCAACCGCCGCGGATCCCGTACGACAACAACGACCCGATGGAGAGCTTCCGCAGCGATCTGCCCTTCGTGCCGTTCGGCCGGAGCAAGGAGGTCGCTGGGACAGGCGTGGGCACACCACGCGAACAGGTGAATTCCCTGGGGTCGCACATCGACGCCTTCGCGGTCTACGGCTCGGCGAACCGCTTGGAGTGGATGCGGGAGGGCCCAGTCGACGGGGACATGTCCAACAACGGCGCCAAGTTGCTGATGCCAGGGGGCAACCTGCCCAGGCGGGACGCGCGCGGGGACATCACCACCGCGCCGCCGATGGACGACGCAGCCGGGCGGATGGCGGGCAACGGCATGGTCGCGGGTGACGACCGGGCCAACGAGAACACCGGTCTGCTCGCGGTGCAGACGCTGTTCGCCCGTGAGCACAACAGGATCGTCGACCTGCTGCCGAAGTCGCTGCCCGAGGAGGAGAAGTTCCAGATCGCCCGGCGCGTGGTGATCGCGACGCAGCAGTACATCACCTACAACGAGTTCCTGCCGGCGCTCGGCGTGCACCTCAGGCCGTACCGCGGTTACGACCCGAACGTGAACCCGACCGTGAGCAACGAGTTCGCGACCGTCGGCTACCGGGGCGCACACAGCCTGGTCCACGACGACATCCGGTTGAAGGTCCCGGCTTCGCGGTACACCGCCGCGCAGCTGGACGCACTGCGCGCCAGGGGTGTTGGCGTCAAGGCGGCCGGCAACGAGCTGGAGCTGGAGCTGGCGCTGCCGGCGTCCCAGGCGCCGTTCAACCCGGGCCTGTTCGAGGACCTGCGTCTCGGCCCGGTGCTGCAGGGGCTGGGCCGGTTCCCGGCCGGTGCGGGCGACGAGCTGATGGGGGAACTGGTCCGCAGCGCTCCGCTGAGCGCACAGGGGCAGACCGCGATCTTCGACATCACCGCGATCGACATCGAGCGCGGCCGTGACCACGGCATGCCGAACTACCAGCAGTTGCGTGCGGCGTACGGGCTTTCGCCGAAGACCTCGTTCCGCGCGGTGACCGGCGAGCCGACCGAGTCGTTCCCCGCCGACCCGCAACTGACGCCGGGCAAGGAGATCGACGACCCGGACGCGCTGGACTTCATCCGGTTGCGCGACAAGAACGGACGCGAAGTCCAGCCCGGGAGCGATCTCGCGGTCGGCGGTGAACGCCGGACGACCACGGCGGCCCGGCTGAAAGCCCTGTACGGCGGGGACATCTCGAAGCTGGACGCCTTCGTCGGCGTGGTGGCCGAGCCGAAGGCGCCCGGCAGCGAGTTCGGCGAGCTGCAGACCGCGATCTGGCGCAAGCAGTTCGAGGCACTGCGGGACGGCGACCGGTTCTACCACGGCAACGATCCGGTGCTGGCGACGATCAAGCACAAGTACGGCATCGACTACCGGCAGAACCTCGGCGACGTCATCGCCGCCAACACCGACGTGCCGCGTTACACCTTGGCGGCCAGCGTCTTCAGGTGCTCGTCGTTCTGAGCCCACTGTTCGAACGTGGTCGGTGACCGGCGCAGAACTCGGCTCACGTCGTCGGTCACCACCGCGTTCCCGCCGTTGCGCATGAGCTCGAAGCTGTCCAGCACAGGCCCGGTGTCCGCCTCGGGGATTCCTTGTGCCAGAAGGTTCTTCTTCGACTGCTCCCGTGACACGTCCACGGTCCGCAACGGCCTGCCCAACAGCTTGCCGAGGATCGCCACCTGCTGCGGCACGCTGAGCAGTTCGGGGCCAGTCAGCGTGTAGGTCTGCTTGTCGTGCTCGTCGGTCAGCAACGCCGCCAGCGCGACCTCGGCGATGTCCGCGGGATCCACCACGCCGCTCTGGCCGTTGCCGTAGGGGCTGGGAATCGGTTCACCGGCCTCGATCCGCGGTACCCAGGCGAGCGAGTTCGTCGTGAACGACGACGGCCGCAGCACCGTCCACTCCAGACCGCTCGTGGCCAGCGCCTGCTCGCCGGGCAGGTGCCAGGCGCCGGTGACCTCGAAGTCGGGTTCGCCGGTCTTGATCGCGGAGACCTTGACGACCTTCCGCAGTTGCGCGCCCGCGCCGAGGACGGCGAGGTCGTGCTTGGCCGCGAAGCCGGGCGCGGTGAGCAGGAAGACGGTGTCGACGCCGTCGAGTGCCCGCTTGAGCGACTCGGGATCGTCGTAGTCGCCCTGGACACCGTTGGGAACACGCTGTGGATCACGGGACATGGCCTTGTAGCCGACGCCTTGGGCGTCGAGCAGCCGTACGAGCCGACTGCCGATCGTGCCGGACGCACCGGTAACCAGAATCATGGGTTCCACGGTGTCAAGAAGTCCGAACAGGACATAGGAAGATTCGGCTAACCTCGGCGGGTGTGAACCCCTGGGACATCCGCACGGCGTGCGAGTTCACGGCAGGCAAACGCACTGTCACCCGTCTGCCGAGCACGAGAACGTCGCTGGTCTTCAGCCACCGGCAGGGCGGCGCGAGCCACCTCGTCGTGCTCGGGCCGCGCACCCGCGCGAAGTACTTCCCGGTCAAGGAACCGTCGGTCGTCGTCGGCGTCGAACCGCACATGGGCTGGGCACGGGCGCTGCTCGGGGTGCCCGTGCACGAACTCGCCGACCAGGTCGTGCCGTTGAGCGACCTCTGGGGCACCAGCGAGCTGCACGACTCGCTGGTGGCCGAACCCGCCCGCGCGGCAGAGCTGATCGAGAAGGCGCTGTCGGACCGGGTGACCGACAACCCGGCCGCGGAACTGGTCACGGAAGCGACCCGGTGGCTGGGCCGGGAACGGCTGCCGGAGACCGCGCGCCGGCTCAACGTCAGCGAACGGCACCTGCGCACGTTGTTCACGGGCACGGTCGGTGTGTCGCCGAAGCGGTTCGTCCAAGTCAACCGAGTGCGCTCGGTGCTCTCGCGTGCCGGGGCGCGCAAAGGCGCCCAGTTGGCGGCCGAGAGCGGGTACTACGACCAGTCGCACATGACAGCGGAGTTCCGCGCGACGATGGGCGTACCGCTCAGCGCGTACCTCGCGGGCGAGCTCACGCCCGGCTCAACCTGCTGAGTCCCGGGCCACCCACTCGCGGGCGAGGATCGCGTACACGACCTCGCTGCACCACTCGCCCTTCACGAACTCGTTGTCCACGAAGTGGGCCTCCTTGCGCATCCCCAGCTTGGCCAGCACGCGGCCGGAGGCCTCGTTGCGGGCGTCCAGCCTGCCGATCACGCGGTGCGCCTTGAGCTCCTCGAACGCGATCCGCAGCAGCGGCCGGGAGGCCTCGGTGGCGAATCCCTTGCCGTAGTGGTCGGGGTGCAGCACGTAGCCGATCTCGGCCTGCTGGTGCGGGCCGGACAGCCACTCGATGTTCACGTCGCCGATCATCGCGCCGGTGTCCTTGCGGACCACGGCCAGCAGCAGCGAGTCGCCCGGCTGGGTCAGCCGGGACATCTTCGCGATCCGCTCGTCCAGCTTCGCCTTGACCTCGTCGCGGGTCAGCGCTTCGCCGTAGAGGTAGGTGTGGACTTCCGGCCGTGACCGGATGTCGTGCAGTTCGTCGAGATCCGCCGGGGTGAAGGCGCGCAGCCAGAGGCGGTCGGTCTCGATCTTGTCAGGTGGGACGAACACCCGCCGGACACTATCGGGATCAGGCACCCAGCGCCGACCGGATTTCCTGCTCGACGCTGTTCGCGGCGGCCACGAACAGCAGTTCGTCGCCCGGTTCGAAGGTGTCCTCCGGCTGCGGGACGATCACCCGCCCGCCGCGCAGGATCGTCACCAGCGCCACGTCGCGCGGCAGCGTGACCTCCTGCACCGGCTTGCCCGCCATCGGGGTGTCCTCCGGAAGGGTCATCTCCACCAGGTTCGCCTGGCCCTGGCGCAGGGTCAGCAGCTGCACGACGTCACCGACGCTGACCGCTTCCTCGACCATCGCCGCGAGGATCCGCGGCGTGGACACGGCCACGTCGACGCCCCACGCCTCGGTGAACAGCCACTCGTTGGCCGGGTCGTTGACCCGGGCCACCACCCGGCGGACCGCGAACTCGGTCTTGGCCAGCAGTGACACGACCAGGTTGACTTTGTCGTCACCGGTCGCCGCGATCACGACGTCACACAACTGCAGACCGGCGTCCTCCAGTGAGGACAGCTCACACGCGTCGGCGAGCACCCATTCGGCCTGCTCCACCGTGTGCGGCTCGAACTGGGCCGCCTGCCGTTCGATCAGCATGACCTGGTGCCCGTTCGCCACGAGCTCGGCGGCGATGGAGCGGCCGACCGCACCCGCTCCCGCGATCGCGACCCGCATTAGCTCTCCTCCTCCGGTGGCTGCGCCGCCGCGTTGGTGATGTCGCTGACAGTGCCGGACAGCGCCGCCACGTAGATCACGTCGTCGGCCTGGACGACCGTCTTGGCGTCCGGCAGCACGCCCGTGCCGAACCGCATGATGAACGCCACGCGGCAGCCGGTGGCCTCCTCCAGGTCACGCACCCGCTTGCCCGCCCACGACTCGTGCACGGGCAACTGCAGCACCGCGACCTTGCCCGACGGCTCACGCCAGGCCGACGCCACGCCGTCCGGCAACAACGTCCGCAGGAAACGGTCCGTCGTCCACGGCACGGTCGCCACGGTCGGGATGCCGAGTCGCTCGTAGACCGCCGCGCGCTTCTCGTCGTAGATGCGGGCCACGACGTGCTCGACGCCGAAGGTCTCCCTGGCCACCCGCGCCGAGATGATGTTCGAGTTGTCCCCGCTCGACACCGCCGCGAACGCGCCGGCCCGCTCGATCCCCGCCTTGATCAACACCGTCCGGTCGAACCCGATCCCGACCACCTGCGAGCCGTGAAAATCCTGGCTCAGCCTGCGGAAGGCCTGGACGTCCTTGTCGATCACGGCGACCGTGTGGCCGAGGCGCTCGAGCGCGGCCGCGAGCGACGACCCGACCCGGCCGCAGCCCATGATCACCACGTGCACGACCAGCCTCCTCGAAGATGTCTGCTCATCGTCCGGCAAGAACCTACCGTCCGGTGCTCCACCCGGGTGACGGGAGGACTTACGCTTTGACCCCGTGTCGAAGTTCTCAACCGCGGCGAAGCGCCTACTGGTCGGCAGGCCCTTTCGCAGCGACACCCTCGGGCACACGCTGCTGCCCAAACGAGTGGCGTTGCCGGTGTTCGCCTCGGACGCCCTGTCCAGCGTGGCCTACGCGCCGCAGGAGATCTTCCTGACGCTCAGCATCGCGGGCATCGCCTCGTTCGCGTTCGCGCCGTGGATCGGCCTTGCGGTCATCATCGTGCTGCTCACGGTCGTCATGAGCTACCGGCAGAACGTGCACGCCTATCCGAGCGGCGGCGGTGACTACGAGGTCGCCACGGTCAACCTGGGGCCCAAAGCGGGCCTGACGGTCGCCAGTGCGCTTTTGGTGGATTACGTACTTACTGTCGCTGTGTCCATTTCGTCCGCTGCGGAGAACCTCGGCGCGCTGGTGCCGTGGATCGGCCAGAACAAGGTGCTGTTCTCGGTCATCGCGATCGTCCTGCTGACCGCGATGAACCTGCGTGGCGTGCGCGAGTCCGGCACGGCGTTCGCCATCCCCACCTACGCGTTCATGTTCGGCATCTTCGCGATGCTCGGCTGGGGCTTCTTCCGCACGCTGGCGCTCGGCGACGACGTGCACGCGGCCAGCGCGGGCCTGGAACTGCACGCGGAGAACGACCACCTGATGGGTTTCGCGTTCGTGTTCCTCGTCCTGCGGGCGTTCACCCAGGGCTGCGCGGCGCTGACCGGCGTCGAGGCGATCAGCAACGGCGTGCCCGCGTTCAAGAAGCCGAAGTCCCGCAACGCGGCCACCACGCTGCTGATGCTCGGCACGATCTCGGTCACGATGTTCATGGGCGTGATCTACCTGGCCAGGCTGACCGGCGTGGTGCTGGCCGAGCACCCGGAGACCCAGCTGGTCAACGCGCCCGCGGGCTACCGGCAGGACACCGTGATCGCGCAGCTGTCGCAGGCGGTGTTCTCCGACTTCGCGCCCGGCTACTTCTTCGTCATCGGGTTCACCGCGCTGATCCTCGTCCTGGCCGCGAACACCGCGTTCAACGGCTTCCCCGTACTCGGCTCGATCCTGGCACAGGACCGCTACCTGCCGCGCCAGCTGCACACCCGCGGCGACCGGCTGGCGTTCTCCAACGGCATCCTGTTCCTCGCCGGATTCGCCATCCTGCTCGTGGTCGCGTTCGAGGCCGACCCGACCAAGCTGATCCCGCTGTACACCGTCGGCGTGTTCGTCTCGTTCACGCTGAGCCAGAGCGGGATGATCCGGCACTGGAACCGCCTGCTGCGCAACGAGTCCGACCCGAACGCGCGGCGCAGGATGCGGCGCTCGCAGGGGATCAACGCGTTCGGCCTCGCGATGACCGGGACCGTGCTGGTGATCGTGCTGGTCACCAAGTTCCTCGTCGGCGCGTGGATCGCGATCGCCGCGATGACCGCGATCTTCGCGTTGATGACGGGCATCAAGAAGCACTACGACCGGGTCGCCGACGAGCTGCGCGAGGCCGAGGAGGGCCGCCCGACGGTGATGCCGTCGCGCAACCACGCGATCGTGCTCGTGTCCAAACTGCACCTGCCGACCCGGCGCGCGCTGGCGTACGCCAAGGCGACCAGGCCCGACGTGCTCGAGGCGGTGACGGTCAACGTCGACGACCGCGACACCAGGATGCTGGTCAAGGACTGGGAAACCAACGGGTTCAAGATCCCGCTGAAGGTGATCGAGTCGCCGTACCGGGAGATCACCAAGCCGGTGCTGGACTACGTGAAACGGATGCGCACCAAGAACCCGCGTGACGTGGTCACCGTGTTCATCCCCGAGTACGTGGTCGGCCGGTGGTGGGAGCACTTCCTGCACAACCAGAGCGCGCTGCGGCTCAAGGGACGTCTGCTGTTCCAGCCCGGCGTGATGGTCACCAGCGTGCCGTGGCAGCTGGCATCCTCGGAGAAGGTGCACGAGAAGGCCGTCATCGCGCCCGGCTCGGTGCGCCGCGGACTGCACGGTGAGGACACCAAGTGACCACTGGGGAGAAGCTGAACTGGAAAGGCCGCAGGCTCGACGTCGAAGTCGGTGTCGTGGCCCACGGCGGGCACTGCATCGCCCGCTACGAAGGCCGCGTGCTGTTCGTGCGGCACGCGTTGCCGGGTGAGCGCGTGATCGCGGAGGTGACTGAGGACAAGGGCGGTTCGTACTGCCGCGCGGACGCGGTGGAGATCCTGACCGCCTCGCTCGACCGGGTCGAGCCGCCGTGCCCGCTGTCCGGGCCCGGCGCGTGCGGCGGCTGCGACTGGCAGCACGCTTCCGGTGCGGCACAACGCAACCTGAAAGCCGCCGTGGTCGCCGAACACCTGGCCAAGGCGACCGGCCGGGACATCCCGGTCGTGGTGGAGGAACTCACCGGCGGCCTGCTCGGCTGGCGCACCCGCGTGCGGATGGCCGTCGGCCACGACGGCATGCCCGGGTTCCACCCGCATCGCAGCCACGCCGTCATCCCGGTCGGGCACTGCCCGATCACCGTGCCCGGCCTGGTCGAATCGGTGGCAGGCCAGGACTTCCTCAAGGACAGCGAACTCGAGCTGGTCAGGGACGGCCGCGGCCGCATCAACGCGCGCCAGCTCAAACTGACCCGCGGCCCCCGCGGCCGGACGCACTGGCGCCGCACACCGATCACCGGTGAGGGCGAGGCGGTCGAGTTCGCCGCGGGCAGGCACTGGGACATGGACGCCTACAACTTCTGGCAGATCCACCCGGCAGCCGCCGACACCCTCGCACTCGCCGTGGCGGAGTGGTCACAGGCCTCGCCCGGGTCCTGCGCGTGGGACCTCTACAGCGGTGTCGGGCTGTTCGCGTCCGTGCTGGCCAGCCAGGTCGGGCCGGGCGGCACGGTGTTCGCGGTGGAGAGCAGCCCGTCCTCGTCGGACTCCCACCGGCTGCTCGCCGACCTGCCCCAGGTCACGTCAGTGGGCAGGCGAGTCGAGCACGCGCTGCGCGACGACCTCCTCGACGGCCCGGAGCCCGAGGTCGTCGTACTCGACCCGCCCCGCAAGGGCGCCGGGCACGAAGTCGTGGACGCCATCGCGGCGCGCCGCCCGGAGCGCGTGGTGTACGTGGCGTGCGACCCGGCCGCGCTGGGCCGGGACGTCGCCCGGTTCCGGATGCACAACTACCAGCTCGACAGCGTCCGCGCGTTCGACGCTTTCCCGATGACGCACCACGTCGAGGCGGTGGCCCTGCTCACTGCGTAGATTCCCGACCCGGCGAGCTGGTCTGCGGCGGGCGACTGAACCAGTACTGCGGCTGCGGCCGCAGGTTCTGGTAGATGTGCTTGGCCTCCTGGTACTCGGCCAGCCCCGCGCGGCCGAGTTCCCTGCCGACACCGGAACGCTTGAAACCGCCCCATTCCGCCTGCGGCAGGTACGGGTGGTAGTCGTTGATCCAGATCGTGCCGTGCCGCAGGCGCGCGGCCACGCGCTGCGCCTTGTCACCGTCCTTTGTGAACACGCCACCGGCCAGGCCGTAGTGCGTGTCGTTGGCGATGCGGACCGCGTCGTCCTCGTCGGTGAACCGTTCCACTGTCAGCACAGGGCCGAAGGCTTCCTCGCGCACCGCGTAGCTGCCCTGTTTGACGTCGGTGAGCACGGTCGGCAGGTAGTAGGAACCGTCCTTGAGGTGCTCGTCCTCCGGGCGCCAGCCGCCCGTGCGCAAGGTGGCGCCCTCGGTCATCGCCGCGGCCACGTAGTGCTCGATCTTCTCCAGGTGCGCCGCGGAGATCAGCGGGCCGGTCTCCGCCATCGAGTCGAACGGGCCGCCGAGCCGGATCCGGCCGGTGCGCCGGACGATCTCGTCGACCAGTTCGTCGTGCAGCTCGTTCTGCACGATCAGCCGCGCGCCCGCCGAACACACCTGACCGGAGTGCAGGAACGCCGCCGTGATCGCGTAGTCGACGGCGGTCTCGAAGTCGGCGTCGGCGAACACGATGTTCGGGTTCTTGCCGCCGAGCTCCAGCGCGACCTTCTTGACCGTCGCCGCTGCCGCCGCCGCGACCTTCGTCCCGGTCGCCAGCCCACCGGTGAACGACACCAGGTCGACGTCCGGGTGCTCGGCCAGCGGCGCACCCACCTCCGCCCCGGAGCCGAGCACGAGGTTGGCCACACCGTCGGGCAGATGAGCCTCCTGCAACGTGCGCATCAGCAGGATCGCCGTGCTCGGAGTGAGCTCGCTCGGCTTGAGCACGAACGTGTTGCCCGCCGCGAGCGCGGGCGCGACCTTCCACACCGCCTGCAACAGCGGGTAGTTCCACGGCGTGATCAGCCCGCACACGCCGACCGGTTCGTACACGATCCTGCTGGCGATGTCCGGGTTGCCCGCGTCGACGATCCGGCCGGACTCGTGCGCGGCGAGCTTGCCGAAATACCGGAAGCACGAGATCACGTCGGCCATGTCGTACTCGCTCTCGACCAGGCGTTTACCCGTGTCGAGCGACTCGGCCCGCGCGTAGGCGGCCTTGTCCCGGTCGATCAGGGCGGCGACCTTGAGCAACAGGTCACCGCGCTGCGCGGCGGGGGTGCGCGGCCACGGGCCGGCCTCGAAGGCCCGGCGGGCGGCGTCGATCGCCGACTCGGTGTCGCTGCGGTCGGCCTCGTCGACCGTGGCGACCAGCGAACCGTCGGCGGGGCACCGGATCTCCCGCGTCGCACCGGCGAGCGCGGAAACCCACTCGCCTCCGATGAACAGCTCGGCCATGCGGCACTCCGATCTTCCTCTCGCGGCAGGCCCAACCCTACGGGCTCGTCCGGCGATTGCCGGGAACACCGCGACCTGGTGTCACGATGCGCAACACGGAGTCATGGGCGCTGGAAAGCCAGCCAGTAGACGCCACGCCCGCCGACGACCACCAGCCGCGAGTCGTCCAGCCACGCGCAGCCGTGGATCTCGCTGTCCAGCCGCAGTTCGGTCAGCGCGGCCCAGCCCGGCTCGTCCAGGATCCGCAGCCGCTGGTCGTCGGTCACCACAGCGAGCAGTGAGCCGTCCGGCGACCACCGCGCTTTGCTGGTCGCCCGCATCTCCTTGTCGATGTGGTACTCGGCGACGACAGTCCACGATCCGGTGTCCCAGCGCGTGACGGTGTCACCGACGACCGACACCGCCTTGGTGCCGTCCGGCGTGCTGCCGAACTCGTCGACGTCGTCCTCGAACCTCAGCGTCCTGCGGACGGAACCGGTCTTCGGGTCGATGATGTGGACCACCTGACCGATCACGGCCGCGATCCACGCGCCGGTGCGCGCGACTGCGATGCCGACGCTGGGCCGCTCGTTCCTGCGGACCCGGCGGCCGATCCGGGTGCGCGGGGATGCGACCGCCTGGTTGTCCCTGACCTGCGTGCCCGTCTCGGAGACGGTCAGCACCTGAGAGTGGCCGGGCAAAGGGAGCAAACGGTTGACTTCATCCAGAGCGGTGATTGCCGTAACCGAACTCGGCCTCATGGAACACATCACTGTCCGCGACGGACTCGTACGTGACACCGCATTCCTGGCTGAGCACCGCATGTCCGAGGTTGGCCAACGTGAGCCACGCGGTGACCAGCCCACCGATGAGCAGGAAAGCACCCGCCGTGCCAACCCCGGCACGGAACGCCCACGCCACCACCATCGCCAACGCGAGCGTGATAGCCGCCGTGAGCACAGCACGGATAAGGTAGGTCCTCCGCTCGCGCGCGGTGTCTTTGCGCGACGCCGCGTAGATCGCCACTGTCGCACCGCACTGCCAGCACTTCACGGCGACGACAGCGGGGTCGGTGGCGTGCCGGGCCAGCTCGTAGACCTCACCACCCGGCTGCCTCAAGTGCGTCACCCGCGCGGAAATGTGCGTAGCAATCCGAAACAAGCGGCTCCCTCATATCTCCCCGGTATGACGCGCGCGGAAACGCCGAACCCTAGATGCTGCGCGAGCGCATGTCAGCAGGCAAGCACCCAGCCGGACCAGCCCGGCATGCCTACGGCTCCTGACCAGCCGGAGGCGGCGGCATCGCGCCCTCCGGCGGCATGCTGCCCACCAGCCCACCCGGCTCAGCCTGGGCGGACAGCGGACCAGCCTGCTGCCGAGGCTCATGCTGGTCCGGCCGACTGTGCTGTTGCTGACCCCGCTGGCCGGGCCCCGGCTGCTGGCTGTGCTGACCAGGCGGTGCCTGCTGCCCGAACTCCTGCTGGCCCAGCCCGGGCCGTGCGGCGGAGGTGCCTGACGTGCCAACCGGCCCGAACACCATGGAAGACGGCAGCGAAGCCCGGTTCCCCGTGAACCCCTGCGGTCCACCGCCAGCCAACCCACCCGGCCCGAACGCAGGACTCACCGACCCCTGCTGACCTGCGGAACGCGGTGCGCCACCCGGTCCACCGGCGAAGCCGTGCGGCGGATTGCCGGGGCCTGCCGCGTGGCTGCCCGCGTCGAACGCTGGTTCAGCGGGGGGTGGGTGGCTGGGCGCGCTGTATCCGTGGGGCTCGCTGAGCGGCGGATTGTCGCTGGGTCCGGTGGCGTGGCCGCCTGGGCTGAACGATAAATCGTCGGGTGTTGTCTGACCTGGTGCGTGGAATCGTTGCGGTTCGTTGAGCGCTGGGTTGTCACCGGGTCCGGCTACGTGACTATCCATGGCGAATGGTGGTTCGCTGGGTGCCGTCTGTCGCGGGGCGTGTGGTGGTGCCCCGTCGGGTGCGGTGAATCCGTGCGGCGGATGAACGACGGCTCCGGCTGCGTGACTGCCTGCGTTGTATTCCTGGGGTTCGCTGAGCGCCGGGTTGTCATCGGGTCCGGCTGCGTGACTGCCCGTATCGAATGACGGTTGGCTGTGTGTCGTCTGCCCCGCGGCGTTGGCGAAGCCGTGTTGCTGTTGTGTGCCGTCGGTTGTGGCGAATTGGCGTGGCGAATCGTCGATGGGTCCGGCGGCGTGACTGCTCGTGTCGAATGGTGGTTCACTGGGTGCGGTCTGTCCCGAGGCGTTGGCGAAACCGTGTGGCGGATTGTTGCTCGGGTCGGCGGCGTGACTGCCTGCGAAACCTTTCGTTTCGAGTGGTGCTCCGCCTGAGGGCGTGTTCGACTGGCCAGTCGCTGGCCCGGCGAAGCCGTGCGCTGGGAACGGCCCCTCGCCACGTGAGGTGTCGCCATGCCCGTCAGCTGCGTGGCTGCCCGCACCGAACGGTGGTTCACCGGATGGTGTGGTTTGGCCGGGCGCAGTGAATCCCCGCGCGGGTGACGGCTCGCCGAACTGCGTGTTGTCCGCTGGGCTTCCTGCGAAACCTCCCGGCGGGAGTGATGTTCCACCCGGTGGCGTGTGCCGCTCGTCTGACGGCCCGGCTGGGTGGCTGGAGCTTTGCGTCGGGATCGGCGTGCCGCCTGGGGGCGTGTTTGGTCGGCCGCTTGCTGGTTCGGCTGCGTGGCTGCCTGCGAAGCCTTGTTGGGGGAGTGGTGTGCCGCCGGGTGGTGTGTTCGGTCGGTCACCTGCTGGTCCGGTTGCGTGGCCGAAGCCTTGCGGCGGGATCGGCGTGCCGCTTGGGGGAGTGTTCGGCTGAGCGATCGGCGGTCCGGCGAATCCGTGCGGTGCGGCCGGTGGGGTGCCGAAGCCTGGCCCTCCCGGTCCCGGTGCGCCGGACCCTCCTGCACCGCCGGGGGCGTGCTGGGCTGCCGGTGGCTGGCCTGTTGGTGGCTGGGCTGGTGGTGCACCCGGCTGTCCTCGCTGAGGGGCTTGCTGGGCCTGGTTGGGCAGCGGCGGCAGCCCTGCCCTCGCCCTCAGCCATTCGGGGATGTGGCCATCCTCACGGGGGAACTGGCGCAGCTCGTCCTGGAAACCGATCGGCGGTGGCATCCGCCGCCACCTCGGCTCGGTGTCCGGCTCGAACTCCGCGCTGAACTTCGACGGGTGATCCAGCAGGTAGACGCCCGAAAGCCAGGTTCCCCTACCCGGCCGGTACATCGCCGCGCGCAGCTCGCCGAACAGCTCGACCACGTCCATCGGCGGCCGGATCGGGAACGGCTGCCCGTCCTCACCCGTCACCGTGACGTCCACCTCGATGTGACGCCCCGCCGACCGGTACTCCGCCCTGATCCGCTTCCAGCTCGGCGGCGCCGCACCGAGCAGCGCCCGGCCGATGCGCCTGATCAGCTGCTGCTGATCGACCTCTGGCACGCTCATGTCCCCCGGTCCTCCCTGACCCCAGCGTTCCTGCTGGGACCTTACAACTTCGGCGGCGTCCGCCGGGCAGGTTCGTGCCGCCCGGGCCGCACTCCCGCGCCGTCCGTAGACTGGCTGGAAGCCGGTTCGGGCGGGAAGCCGGGCAGACGAGTACGGAGTGGAGCGACTCAGACGAGGTGGAAGCAGTGACTCTGCTGGAGAACCTGCACGGACCGACCGACTTGAAGCGCCTCACCGACGAGGAGGTGGTCCGGCTCGCCGGCGAGATCCGCTCGTTCCTGGTGGACAAGGTGGCAAGGACCGGCGGGCACCTCGGCCCCAATCTCGGGGTCGTCGAGCTGACCCTCGCGGTGCACCGGGTGTTCGACTCGCCGAACGACGCGATCGTCTTCGACACCGGCCACCAGAGCTACGTGCACAAGATCGTGACCGGCCGCAGCGGCGGGTTCGACACGCTGCGCCAGCGCGGCGGCATGTCGGGCTACCCGTCGCGCGCCGAGAGCGAGCACGACTTGGTGGAGAACAGCCACGCCTCCACGGCACTGTCCTATGCCGACGGTCTGGCGAAGGCGTTCCAGCTGCGTTCGCAGCGGCGGCACGTCGTCGCGGTCGTGGGTGACGGCGCGCTGACCGGTGGCATGTGCTGGGAGGCGTTGAACAACATCGCCGCCGACCACACCCGCCCGATCGTGATCGTGGTCAACGACAACGGCCGGTCGTACGCGCCGACCATCGGTGGTCTCGCCGACCACCTGGCGTCGCTGCGCCTGCAGCCCGGCTACGAGAAGGCCCTCGAAGGCGGTCGCCGGGTGCTGCAGAACACCCCGGTCGTCGGCAGGCCGATCTACGCGGCGCTGCACGCGGCCAAGCGCGGGATCAAGGACGCGCTGAGCCCGCAGATGATGTTCGAGGACCTGGGCCTGAAGTACGTCGGCCCGGTCGACGGGCACGACGTGCACGCCATGGAGGCGGCGTTGCGCCGCGCCAAGGAGTACGGCGGCCCGGTCGTCGTGCACGCTGCCACCCGCAAGGGCAACGGCTACGCGCCCGCCGAGAACCACGAAGCCGACCAGATGCACGCCACCGACGTGATGGACCCCATCACCGGTGAACCGATCAACCCCAAGAAGAAGACCTGGTCCTCGGTGTTCTCCGAGGAGCTCGTCCGGCTGGGCGCCGACCGCGAGGACATCGTGGCGATCACCGCCGCGATGCTCGGCCCGACCGGGCTGGACAAGTTCGCCGCCAAGTTCCCCGGTCGCTGCTTCGACGTGGGCATCGCGGAGCAGCACGCGTTCACGTCGGCCGCCGGTCTGGCGATGGGCGGGCTGCACCCGGTGGTCGCGGTGTACGCGACGTTCCTCAACCGGGCGTTCGACCAGCTGCTGATGGACGTGGCCCTGCACAAGCAGCCGGTTACCGTCGTGCTGGACCGTGCGGGCATCACCGGTCCGGACGGCGCCAGCCACCACGGCATGTGGGACATCTCGATCCTCGGCACCATCCCGGGCATCCGGGTGTGCGCGCCGCGCGACGCCAAGACGCTGGCCGAGCTGCTGCGCGAAGCCACCGACGTGACCGACGGCCCGACTGTGCTCCGGTTCCCGAAAGCCGCGGTCGGTTCCGAGATCACCGCTGTGGAACGCGTCGGTGGTGTCGACGTGCTCCGTCGCCCGCAGGAAGGCGAGGACATCCTGCTCGTGGCAGTCGGTGTGTTCGGCGAGCTCGGTCTGGCCGCCGCCGAACGCCTGGCCGACCACGGGATCGGCGTCACGGTGGTCGACCCGCGTTGGGTCACACCGGTTCCGTCGTCGCTCGTGGACATGGCGGCGCGGCACCGGCTTGTGGTGACCATCGAGGACGGCGGCAGGCACGGCGGGTTCGGCTGGGCCCTCGCCGCGGCCATGCGGGACGCCGACGTGGACGTCCCGCTGCGTGATCTCGGTGTGCCCCAAGAGTTCCATGACCACGGAACGCGTGCGGAAGTGCTCGCCGACCTCGGCCTCACCGCGCAGGACGTGGCGAGGCGGGTCACCGAGTGGGCCGCGGGGCGGCTCGGCGAACCGGCCGCCGACGAAGTCAGAGCGTCCACGAAGGACTGAGGCAGTGCGAGTTCTGGTAGTCGAGGACGAAGAGGCGCTGGCCGAGGCGATCGCCCGCGGCCTGCGCCGGGAGGGCATGGCTGTCGACGTCGCGCTCGACGGCGACGCGGGTCACGAGAAATCCACGATCACGCGCTACGACGTGATCGTGCTCGACCGTGACCTGCCGGGCATGTCCGGCGACGAGTTGTGCCGCGAGATCGTCTCCTCCGGCGCGCTCACCCGCGTGCTGATGCTCACCGCGAGTGGCACGGTCGAGGACCGCGTCGAGGGACTGTCCCTCGGCGCGGACGACTACCTGGCGAAACCGTTCGCGTTTCCCGAACTCGTCGCGCGTGTTCGTGCGCTCGCACGCCGCGCCACGCCCGCGACCCCGCCGGTGCTGACCGTCGGCGACCTCGAACTCGACCCGTCGAAACGCACGGTCAGCCGGGCGGGCCGGGCCGTCGAGCTGACCCGCAAGGAGTTCGGTGTGCTCGAGGTCCTGCTCGCCGCGGGCGGATCCGTGGTGAGCAGTGAGGAACTGCTCGAGCGCGTCTGGGACGAGAACGCCGACCCGTTCACCACGACGGTCCGGGTGACCGTCATGACGCTTCGCAAGAAGCTGGGCGAACCCGGCCTGATCGACACCGTGGTCGGCTCCGGTTACCGAGTACCGGTGGCCGGCACCGAAACGGGGTGACTTGACCACCCAACGCGGGCTCCGCCTGCGGGTTCGCATCACTTTGCTGGCCACTGGCCTGGCGGCGGCGGTCAGCGTGATGCTGTTGTGGCTCGGCTGGTTGCTCGCCGGCGACGTGGTCGGCTCGGTGCCGAGCCTGCCAGGGGACACACCCGTCGTGGTCGACGGCAGGCAGGTCGACGCGGCCGAACTCGCCAAGGTGCTCCAGGACGACGCACGCGAACGCATCCTCGTCTACGGCTCCATCGCCTTCACTGCTGTGGTGGCTGCGGCTGCCCTCCTTTCCTGGACCCTCACGGGCCGCATCCTCCGTCCGTTGCGGGAAGTCACCACGACCGCCCGCCGGTTGTCGGCCGAGTCGCTCGGTGCGCGCATCGCCTACGAGGGCCCGCGTGACGAACTCGCCGAACTGGCCGACACCTTCGACGACATGCTCGCCCGCCTGCAGGCGGCCTTCGAGTCCCAGCGGCGGTTCGTGGCCAACGCCAGCCACGAACTGCGCACCCCGTTGTCGGTCATCCGCACCGAACTGGACGTCACGCTGACCGACCCGGAGGCGGACGTCGCCGAACTGCGCCGGATGGCAGGTGTCGTGCGCGCCGCGACCCTGCGCTCCGGTCAGCTCGTCGATGCCCTGCTCCTGCTCGCCCGCACCGACGGGATGGGCGTGGGCGTCCGCGAAGCCGTCGACCTCGCCAGCACGGTGGCCACCGCCTGGCACGGTGTCCGTGCCGAGGCCGAGCCCCGCGGCATCACCCCGACCTTCCACGCCGCTCCGGCCCCGGCCGTCGGCGATCCGGCACTGCTGGAACGTGTCGCTGGCAACCTCCTCGAAAACGCTGTCCGCCACAACATCGACGGCGGTTGGATAGATGTGCGTACGTCGGCCACCCCGGAATGGGCGACGCTGCGAGTGAGCTCCTCCGGCCCGCTCATCGACGCCTCCCGCGTCGGCGAACTCTTCGAGCCCTTCCGTCGCGGCGGCGTCGACCGCACGTCCCGCACCGGCACCGGTTTGGGTCTGTCGATCGTGCGAGCCGTCGTGGTCGCGCACCACGGCCAGGTCAGCGCCTACCCAGTGCCCGATGGCGGACTGTCAGTCGAGGTGTACCTCCCGGCGAAACTGTGAGCAGCGAGCCCCGGGGCGGCGGGGCGTCGCGCTACTGGTCTTTGGTGCGCGTGTGTTGTGGTTTCACCACAGCTTGATGATGATCGGCATCCGGCCCTCCTCATTCCCAGATCTGGATGGCTCGCACCACGAACGGCGCGTCCGGCACGAACGTGCCGCCTTTGGGATATGTGGTGAACTCGGCCTCGGTCGAGCAGTCTTCTCCTTGGTAGACCGTGACATCCTTGGTCAGCCGGTTCGCCATCGATTTCGCGACCAGGCCGCCCAGCGGCACGCACTCACCGGGATTGGCCGTCTCCAACGTGTGTCTGACCGACGTGCCCCCGTAGTTTTCCTTTGGCCACAGGCAGAATTCGCCGCGATCGCAGTTCGTCACCGCGTCGGCCGCGCTGGCGGGAACGGCGGGCAGCAGGGCGCCCGCGGTGAGCAGACCGGTGAAAAGGGCGCGCTGAACAAGCTTCGACATGTGAGATCCCCTGAGTGAGTGTGTTCGTCAACCACGGCCACACCTCGGCCGCGCAATTCAAGATTGCCGCGTCCGGAGCCCGTTGTCCGCAGTTTTCGAGTTGATCACACTATCGTGTTCGGGGGAGTCGTCGTCGTAACTCTATGGCGTCGCCTGGCGCCTGCACCTTGATGTCGTTGTCGAAGTAGACGTACGTGTCCACGTTCCACTTGCGAATCTTGTTGGCCCACAAGTCAAGCGCGGCGTCGGTGTATCCGCTTGCGTAGAGCTCCGTGTCGCCGTGCAGCCGGATGTACGTGAAATCCGTTGTGATGTCATCGAAGCAGGGGAAGGTGCCTGCCGTGTCCGCGATGACCATCGCGGCGTCGTGGCGGCTCAGGAGGTCGGCGAAGCTGGAGTCCGCGAAACTCGGATGGCGTACTTCGAATGCGTGGCGAAGTGGACGGTCCGTGACCACGTCGAGCCACGACCGTCCGTCCAATCTGGAGTCGTGCCCGGCAGCCAGGTCGGCGGCTGCCCCGGTCGACCGCGGCAGCATGGCGAGGAAGTCGCCGAACAGGTCCGCGTCGAACGGGAAACTGCCGGGGAACTGCCACAGCACCGGCCCCAGTTTGTCCTCCAGCGCGAGGACGCCGGAAGCGAAGAAGTTGGCCAGCGGGACCTCAATGTCCCTGAGCCGCTTCATGTGCGTGATGAACCGGCCGCCCTTCACGGCGAACACGAAGTCGTCCGGCGTCTCGGCCGCCCAGCGCTGGTAGCTCGACGGCCGCTGCAACGAGTAGAACGAACCGTTGATCTCGACCGAGTCCACCTGGCGGGAGATGTACTCCAGCTCCCGCCGGTGTGGCAGGCCGTCCGGGTAGAACACGCCACGCCACGGCGGGTACAGCCAGCCCGAGGTCCCGATCCGGATCACACTGTGGTTGTACCCGCCGGACCGGGTCACCACACGTCGGCGAACACCGGATTCGTGTAGCACCACAGGTCTTCGAACGGGTCGGCATCGCCGATGACGTCCATGGCCGGTTCGATGCCGCCGCTGGTGTGGCGGTTTCCGTCTGTGCCACGGACTCGGGCGTAGAACGGGCGCGCACGTTCCGGAAGGTGTGCTGGAAGACCACCGTGTGCCCGGGCCACCACCTGCGCGGCTCGAAGGATTGCGCTACTCTGGTCGCGGGGGCAGTGGACACATCCGGTGCGGCGGTTCCGGTGACCTGGTTCTGGATCAGGTCGATGCGGCGCAGTGTGGGGACGGATCCGCTTCCGTTGGGTCGAATGGCCAAGCGCGCGACAATGACAACGGTGACGGACGAGCCCTTGCGTACCCGGATGCGGCCGCCGTACGTGGCGAACTGACCGTCGCCATAGGCAGCCACTTCGAGATTGTCGACCAGGCCACCGTGGGTCACCCAGACACGGCCGGCGCGTAGGGCGGACGCGACGGCGGTGTGGGTACGCGCGGTCGCGCCGACATGTGTCCTGCTGAACTCGCCCGGGTAGAAGTCGGCGTACGGGGCGAACAGCTGGGGTACACCGGAATTGATCGGGTCCGGATACTTCCCGGTCCTGTCGAAGTAGTCGCCGGGCACGGCTGGCCTCGTCAGCACGTCGCCCCTGTTGTAGTGGGAGTCGGAATTGCTCGTGATCCAGAAACCTTTGCCCTCGGCCAGAAGGGAGTCCCAGACGCCGCCCAGTCGTGCCGTCGTCCAGTCGAAGCCGCCGTAGGTCCGGTACGCCTCGACCGGGTAACCGGGCCACGAGTCTGTGCCGGGACTGTTGCCGTACCCACCGCGCGCGCCGCCGTTCCCATGGGGCTTGGGAAAACCGTCGGCCTGCGCACCGGGAGCGCCTTCCATACCGATGACAAGGCCGGTGTCGCGCAACGCGCGTAGCTCGTGTGGTGCGACGCGACCATTGCGGGCGGGGTGGTTCACGACGACGATCGGGTCGCGCGTGTTCTGCCGGAGCCAGCGCACGGCCGCGAGCGCCTTGGCCTCGTTCTCGGGCCATCCCGGACCCGAGTCGGTCAGGCGCGAGTCGTACGTGCGCTCGAACGTGCGCAGCAGAGCGGCTTCGTCGGCACCGGGGGCGAAGAAGACAGTGGCGTGCTCGGCACCGGGCACGTTCCACTCGATTCCTTGCCACAGCAGGATGTCGCGGTGCTTGCGGCGGGCGGCTCGAACGTCCGCGTCGGTCGGCTCGACCGAGGACTTCTCGTGCGCCGGGTAGCCGTGGTCGGTGATGACCAGCCAGTCGACACCGTGCTGCCGCGCGCCGGACACCACGTTGTCCACCGTGTACATCGCGTCGTACGAGTACTGCGTGTGCGTGTGGTGGTCGCCGACGAGCCAGCGGTACCGGTCGCGGCCGAGCAGGCGTCCCATCTCACCGGTGATGTCGGCGTCCAGTGGCGCGGCCGGCGTGGCCGCGGCCTCGCCATGGCTCGCCGCTGTGCCGATCAGCCCGGCGGCGCCGGCGAGTCCGGCGCGTCGCAGGAAGCCTCTTCTGTCGTGTTCCATGCGGCGGACCGTAGGAGGGAGAAGTGGATCATCAGTGGCCGTCAGGTTGACGGCGTCTGTCACGTGTGCCGGGTGGTGTCGAGCAGTTCCCTGACGACCTGGCGCGCGGAGTGCACCCGTGCCTTGACCGTGCCTTCGGGGATGTCGAGCTGCTCGGCGATCTCGGCATAGCTGAGCTGGGAGATGTCACGCAGGACGAAGGTGGCGGCCAGCTTGGGGCGGTCGGCTTCGAGCCGTTCCAGCGCGTCCAGCAGGTCCACCCGTGATCCGGCGATCACACTGGTGGTCCGCGGGTCCGGTCGCGCGGCCAGCTGGTCGTCGACGCCGATGCGCGCGGCCCGCCGCTTCAGCGAGCGGTACGTGTCCATCGCGCTGTTGTTCACCACGGTGTGCAGCCACGTGCTGAACTTGCTGCGCCACTCGAACTGGGGGAGGCGTTCGGCGATCTTCAGCAGCACGTCCTGGCAGGCTTCCTCGGCGTCCTGGAGACACGGCAGGTAGCGCCCGCACAACCGCAGGACTGTGGGCTGGATCGCTCGCAGGAGCTGGTCGAGGGCCACCCGGTCACCGGAAGAAGCCCGTTTGGCGAGATCTTCGAGCTCTTGGTGGACTAGCATCTTCCCCCGATCGACCAGTACAGCATAGCGGGGGACAGGTGATCGAGCAGATCGGTCGTTACCGGGTGTCCGGCCTGCTGGGCACCGGTGCGTTCGCGTCGGTGTGGCGGGCTGCCGACGACATGCTCGGTGGCGAGGTCGCGATCAAGGTCCTCGCCGACAACTGGTCCCGGCACCTGGATGTCCGGGAGCGCTTCCTCACCGAGGCGCGGCTGCTGCGCCAGGCCGACTCCGACCGGATACTGCGCGTGTTCGACATCGGGGAACTGCCGGACGGGCGGCCGTACTTCGTCACCGCGCTCGCCGAGCTGGGCAGCCTCGAGGACCGGCTCGCGGCCGGTCCGCTGGCCACTCAGGAGGCGTCGGCGATCCTGGCCGACGTCGCCGAAGCGGTGACAGTGCTGCACGACATGGGTGTGATCCACCGCGACCTGAAACCGTCCAATGTGCTTTTCCGGTCCGCCCACGGCGTCGTGCTCGCCGACCTGGGCCTGGCCAAGGCGCTCACGCAGAGCTCCGGCCTGACCCAGGTCGCCGGGTCGCCCGGGTACATGGCGCCGGAGCAGGCGAGGCCGGGCGCGATCGTGGACGAGCGCACAGACGTCTACGGCCTCGGCGCGCTGGCCCACCGGCTGTTCACGGGCGTGTCGGTCGGGGAGAGCGGCGGTACCCCGATGCCCAAGCCGATCGCCAGGGTGGTGACCCGGGCGTTGCGGGCCGATCCGGACAAGCGCTGGCCGGACGTGCGCACCTTCATCGAGGAGTTCGGGGCGCACCGCCGGTCGCCGCTGCACCTGGCGCCGCTCGCGGTCGTGCTCGTGGTGCTGGTGGCGGTGCTGACGCTGCCGTTGCCGCGTCGCACTGTCGCCGAACAGTCCAGCGGCGCGACCTCGACGTCCACGCCGAACGCCCCTGCCACGCTGCCGCCGATGGACAGCTCGGCCTCGGCGAGCGAGCCGGCGCCGCCGTCGACGCCGATCCCGGTCGACCCTGACACCTGCCGGGCCGCCGACCTGAAGGTCTCCATGAACGACGCGGACCAGTTCGACGGGTTGAGCGCCGAGGCGGAGCGGTGGGGCCTGGGGATCTTCTTCGAGTCGCCGAAGCGGGAATGCACCATCGAGGGGTACCTGACCGACTTCCGGTTCGTCCTCGCCGACGGCCGGACGCTGGAGCGCCAGATGGGTGACGGCGTCGGTGCGCCGAGGCCGGTGGAGCTGGGCGGCACAGCCGTCGCCCAGCTCGACGTGAGCTGGCCGAGGGGCCGGGGGAAGGCGGAGACGCCGGTCCGCGTCGAGTTCCTGTTGCCGGACACCCCGGACCTGGTCACGCTGCCATGGAAGGGCGGCCCGGTGGGTACCGACGGCCAGGTGGAGGTCGGGCCGATCAACCCGGCTTCAGGGTGACCTGAGTCACAGCGACACGTCCCCACTCTCCGGTGACAACCGCCGTCCCACAGTCCGTTCACGGAATTGGGGTGAGGGGGCGATTCGGCTTGGCAAGCTCGCGGCATGGTCCTCGCGCCGACTGGGGGTCGGAGACGGTGCCATCATCGGCGGCCGGGTGGCGACGGCACTCGACCACCGTGCGCTCGCCAGGCTGAGTCGCGGCCGCGAGGTCGTGCTGGTGACGGGTACCAACGGCAAGACAACCAGCACGTTGATGATCACCGAGGCGCTGCGGTCGATCAGCACAGTCGCGACCAACACCACCGGCGCCAACATGCCCGACGGGCATCTCAGCGCGTTGATGGGCGCGCCCGAGGCACCGTACGGGGTGCTCGAAGTGGACGAACTGCACCTGGCGCAGGTCGCGGCGCAGACCCGGCCGAGCGTGATCGTGCTGCTCAACCTCAGCCGTGGCCAGCTCGACCGGGTCGGCGAGATCCGTGGCGTGGAACGTGTCCTGCGCCAGGTGGTCAGCGCCAACCCGGGCGCGGCTGTCGTCGCCAACTGCGACGACCCGTACATCGTGTCCGCGGCTCGTGCGGCCCGGAAGGTGTCGTGGTGGCGGCCGGGTCACGGTGGACCGGCGACTCGTGGGCTGTCCGCCCGACCCGGCCGCCGACCGGATCGGGACGATCGCGCACGTCGCGGGCAGGTACGCGATCCACCAGTACGGCGAGCGGTCCGCCCGGCTGATCCCGGCCAAGAACCCGGCGAGCTGGACCGAGGCGATCGAGCTGGCCCGCGCCGAGCGGGAGCCGGTCGTGCTCGCGGTCAACAGCAGGCAGGCCGACGGGAACGACATGTCCTGGCTGTGGGATGTCGAGTTCGAACGGCTGGCAGGCGGGAACGTCACGGTCACCGGCGAGCGGGCCACCCCCCTCGCGGTGCGGTTGCGGTACGCGAACGTGCGGTTCAGGGCCGAGCCGGATCCGGTGCTGGCCATCACCAACAGCGGACCGGGCAGGCCGAACGTGCTGGCCGACTACACGGCATTCCAGTCGATCCGAGCGAGGGGGCGCAATGGGGCACAGTGAGCGGGCCGTCCGGATCGCCTTGCTGTTCCCGGATCTGCTTGGCACATACGGTGATCGCGGCAACGCGTTGGTGCTGCGGCAGCGGCTGCGCTTGCGGGGGATCACGGCCGGGACCGTCGAAGTCGCGGCGGGCGCGTCCGTGCCGGAGTCCTGCGACCTGTACGTGATCGGCGGGGGAGAGGACGTGGCGCGGCGCGCGGCCGACTCGATCCGGGCGACTCCGGGCTTGCAGCGAGCTGTGGCACGCGGCGCGGCGGTTTTGGCTGTGCGCGGGTTCTCAGATCCTCGGCACCAGGTATCGCACGGGCGACGGCGTCGATCGCGACGGTGCCGGTCTGCTGGACGTGACGACCGAACCACGGCCAAGGCGGGCGGTCGGCGAGATCGTGGTGGATTCCCCGTTCGGGCCGCTCAGCGGGTTTGAGAACCACCAGGGCGGTACGAGGCTCGGCAGGGACGCTCAGCCGCTCGGGCGGGTCGTCCAGGGGGTCGGCAACGGCCACGGCGGCGCTGAAGGCGTGATCGCGGGCAGGGTCGTCGGAACTTGTCCGCACGTGCCGAAGGGCGGCCGACCGGAGCCGGCCGCCCTTCGAAGAACCCGTTCAGGAGGCGGGAACGCTCGCCACACCCTGTGCGAGGAAACGCTTACCGGTGACGCGCTCGGAAATCCCGGCACGGTCGAGGTACGGCGTGATGCCGCCGAGCCAGAACGGCCAGCCCGCACCGAGGATCAGGCACAGGTCGATGTCCTGAGCCTCCGCCACGACGCCCTCGTCCAGCATGCGCCGGACCTCGTCGGCCAGCGCGACCAGCGTGCGGTCGAGCAGCTGCTCACCCGTGGACGGCGAGTCGCCCGGCTTCCAGAGCGCCGCGACCTCCGGGTCGAGGGTCTGGTTGCCCTGCGCGTCCCACTGCCACACCGCGGTCTTGCCCGCTTCGACGAAGCGCTTCATGTTCTCGCTCACGCCGAAGCGGTCCGGGAACGCGTTGTGCATGATCTCCGCGACGTGCAGACCCACCGCCGGGCCCACCAGTTGCAGCAGGATCATCGGCGTCATCGGCAGACCGAGCGGGTCGAGCGCGTGGTCGGCCACCTCGAACGGCGTGCCCTCGTCCAGCGCCGCGGTGATCTCACCGAGGAACCGGGTCAGCAGCCGGTTGACCACGAACGCGGGCGCGTCCTTGACCAGCACCGAGGACTTCTTCAGCTCCTTGCCGACCTTGAACGCCGTCGCCAGCGTGGCGTCGTCGGTCCGGTCGGCGCGGATGATCTCCAGCAGCGGCATGACCGCGACCGGGTTGAAGAAGTGGAAGCCCACGACCCGCTCGGGGTGCTTGAGCTTCGCGGCCATGTCCGTGATGGACAGTGACGACGTGTTGGTGGCGAGCACGCACTCGGCCGAGACGTGCTCCTCGACCTCGGCGAACACCTGCTGCTTGACTTCGAGGTCCTCGAAGACCGCCTCGATGACGAAGTCGGCGTCGGCGAAGGCGGCCTTGTCCAGCGAGCCGGACACCAGTGCCTTCAACCGGTTCGCCTCGTCCGGCGAGATCCGCTTCTTGCCTGCCAGCTTGTCGACCTCGGTGTGCACGTAGCCGACGCCCTTGTCCACACGCGCCTGGTCGATGTCCGTCAGCACAACGGGAACGTGCAACCGGCGGGCGAACAGCAACGCCATCTGGGACGCCATCAGACCGGCGCCGACGATGCCGACCTTGGTGACCGGACGCGCCAGCGACTTGTCCGGCGCACCCGCTGGGCGCCGGGCACGCTTCTGCACGAGGTTGAACGAGTACAGGCCCGCACGCAACTCGTCGGTCATCAGCACGTCGGCCAGCGCTTCGGTCTCGGCGGCGTAACCGGCCGTGAGGTCGTTGCGGCGAGCCAGTTCCAGCAGCTCGACGGCCTTGGTCGCGCCAGGCGACGCGCCGTGCGTCTTACCGTCCACAATGGCCTTGGCGCGGGCGATCGCCGCGTCCCACGCCTCGCCGCGGTCGATCTCCGGCCGCTGTGGCGTGGTCTTGCCGTTGACCACGTCGGCCAGCCACAGCAGCGACTGCTCGAGGTAGTCGGCCGACTCGAGCAGCACGTCCACGATGCCGAACTGCGCGGCCTGCGCGGGCTTGAGCATCTTGTTCTGGCTCAACGCGTTCTCGATGATCACGGTGACGGCCTTGTCCGCGCCGATCAGGTTCGGCAGCAGCTGCGTACCGCCCCAGCCGGGGAACAGGCCGAGGAACACCTCGGGGAACGAGATCGCCGCCGCGTTGCTGGCCAGCGTCCGGTAGTGGCACGACAGCGCGAGTTCGAGGCCGCCGCCCATCACCGCGCCGTTGACGAACGCGAAGGTCGGGATCCCGGAGTCGGTGAACCGGCGGAACACGTCGTGCCCGAGTTGCGCGATCTGCAGCGCGGTCGCCCGGTCGGCCACCTGCTCGACACCGGTCAGGTCGGCGCCGACGGCGAAGATGAACGGCTTGCCGGTCACCGCGATCGCCGCGGGCTCGGCCGCGACGGCTTCGTCGAACGCCTCGTTCAGGCTGGTCAGGCCACCGGGGCCGAAGGTGTTCGGCTTGGTGTGGTCGAACCCGTTGTCCAAGGTGATCAGCGCGACCCGGCCGTCGAGGCCGGGTACGGTGATCAGCCGCGTGGTCGCCTTGGTGACGACCTCGTCGGGGAAGACGCCGGCAGTCACTTCGTGCCCCCGTTCCAGTTCGGGTTCTCCCAGATCACGGTGCCGCCCATGCCGATGCCGATGCACATGGTGGTGATGCCGTAGCGGACTTCGGGGTGCTCGGCGAACTGACGCGACAGCTGCGTCATCAGCCGCACACCGGAGGAGGCGAGCGGGTGGCCGGTGGCGATCGCGCCGCCCCACTCGTTGACCCGCGGGTCGTCGTCGGCGATGCCGAAGTGGTCGAGGAACGCCAGCACCTGCACGGCGAACGCCTCGTTGACCTCGAACAGGCCGATGTCGTCGATGGTCAGGCCCGCGCGCTTGAGCGCCTTCTCGGTCGCGGGCACCGGGCCGACGCCCATGACTTCGGGTTCGACACCGGCGAAGGCGTAACCCACGAGCCGCATGCCGATCGGCAGACCGAGCTCACGGGCGGTCTCCTCGTCAGCGAGCAGCGCACCGGTCGCACCGTCGTTCAGACCGGCCGCGTTGCCCGCGGTGACCCGGCCGTGCGAGCGGAACGGCGTCTTCAGCGCGGCCAGCGTCTCGACTGTGGTGCCTGGCCTCGGCGGCTCGTCCTCGGTCGCCAGGCCCCAGCCCAGCTCCGCGGACCGGGTCGCGACCGGCACGAACTCGGGTCCGATCTTGCCCGCCTTCACGGCGTCGGCGTACTTCTCCTGCGACGCGGCGGCGTACTTGTCCGCGCGCTCCTTGGTCAGGTGCGGGAACCGGTCGTGCAGGTTCTCGGCGGTCTGGCCCATCACGAGCGCGGACGTGTCCACCAGCTTGTCGGCCAGGAACCGCGGGTTCGGGTCGACGCCTTCACCCATCGGGTGACGGCCCATGTGCTCGACGCCGCCCGCGATGGCCACGTCGTACGCGCCGAACGCGATGCCGCTCGCGGTGGTGGTCACGGCGGTCATCGCGCCCGCGCACATGCGGTCGATGGCGAAGCCCGGCACGGACTTCGGCAGCCCGGCCAGCAGCGCGGCGGTCCGGCCGATGGTCAGGCCCTGGTCGCCGATCTGGGTGGTCGCCGCGATGGCGACCTCGTCGACGCGCTCCGGCGGCAGCTGCGGGTGCCTGCGCAGCAGTTCGCGGATGACCTTGACGACCAGGTCGTCCGCGCGGGTCTCGGCGTAGATGCCCTTCTTGCCCGCCTTGCCGAACGGCGTGCGCACGCCGTCGACGAAGACCACGTTGCGAAGGGCGCGCGCAGCACTGGTGGGTGCTGGTGCGGCCACGGCAAGTCCTCCCTCGTGTCTGTGGGTTACCCGCCGGTAGGGGCGGCCGTGGCACCAACTCTAGTCCTTGTTACCCGTCAGTAACTACCTTGGTCCCTCTGTCGTGTGTGTCACGCAGGACGCCGAGGGGCGTGATGCCCGCCTGCGTTCCGTGGTTGTCGTCGTGAAGCTGCGTGATTATGTTCGAAAAAAACCGTGCTGTGAGCATCTCCGATCAGCAACGCGCGCCTTGTCCGAGTCCGGGGACGACGCGCCGAAGGGCCGGGTCCTGGCGCACATCGACCAGCTGGCGCCGTACCTGCGCGACAACAGCGACGTGATGCAGGCGGGCTTCATCGGCGCGTGGGCGAGTGGTACTACACCAGGAACTTCGGCAACAACGGCGTCGTGTCCGCCGCGGACTGGGCCAACCGGAAAGCCGTCACCGACAAGCTGCTCGCCGCGCTGCCCGCGACCCGGATGCTTCAGCTGCGCACGCCGAAGTTCAAGCGGACCATGTACCCCCCCGGACTCGTTGCCCGACCACAAGGCCTATGACGGCACCGCACTCGCCCGGCTCGGGCACCTGTCAGCATCACCATTCACAACGAGGGATACGCGTCGCCGACGAACCCGCGAGGTGCCGCACTGATCCTGCGCAACACCGCGAACGGCCAGTTCCACTGGTGCACGCTCAACGCGGATCCGCGGCGCTGGGAGGCGGGGAAGACGACGACCGCACCCCTCGGTGGGCATGGCCGGGCGCGGAGCTAGTCGGCTGACGGGGTCGCGTGCAGTGCCTTGCTCAGCAGCTCAGCCACCAGGTTGATCTGCCATTCGCGGGCGCCACCGGCGCGCAACGCCGTTGATGTCCCGTCCACGTCGATGGCATCCGGTGGTGTCCAGCAGATCCGGCGGATCAGGTCGGGCTGGACCATGTTCTCGACTGGCAGCCGCAGTGATTCCGCCAGTGCCGACAGGCTCGCCCGCGCCGCCGAGAGGCGTGCCGCCGCGGCCGGGTCCTTGTCCGCCCACCGGTTGGGCGGGGGCGGGCCGTCCTGCTGCGGGGACGGGTCCGGGAGTTCGTTGCGGGGCAGCTGGGCGGCTGTCTTGAGCGCCTGCGCCCACGTCCCGGCCAGGCGCCGCTGGGAACGGCCGCGGAAGACCGGGAGCTTCACCAGGCCCGCTTCGTCGATCGGGGCCGCGACCGCCGCGTCCACGATCGCGCTGTCGGGCAGCACACGGCCCGGTGCCACGTCTCGTTCCCGCGCGATGGTGTCGCGGATTTCCCACAGGGCGCGTACGAAGGCCAACGCACGGGCCCCCCGGGCCCTGTGGATGCCTGAAGTGCGCCGCCATGGCTCCTTGCGTGGCTCCGGCGGCGGAGCGTCTATGAGGGCGGCGAATTCCTGCAGCGCCCACTCGAGCTTGCCCTGGGACGACAGCTCGGCTTCGAGCGCGTCGCGCAGCGGCACGAGCAGTTCGACGTCGAGCGCCGCGTAGTTCAGCCACTCGCGGGGCAACGGCCTGCGCGACCAGTCCGCCGCGCCGTGGCCCTTCTCCAGCCGGTAGCCCAGGACGCGCTCGACCAGCGTGCCGAGGGCGACGCGGTCGAAGCCCGCCAGCCGCCCGGCCAGCTCGGTGTCGAACAGCACGCTCGGCCGCAGGCCGAGCTCGGCGAGGCACGGCAGATCCTGGGATGCCGCGTGCAGCACCCACTCCGTGTCCGCCAGTGCCTCGATCAGGGGGTCGACCTCGTCGTTGAGCGCGACGGGGTCGACGAGCACTGTTCCAGCGCCCTCGCGGCGCAGTTGCACGAGGTACGCCCGCTGCGAGTACCGGTATCCGGATGCGCGTTCGGTGTCGACCGCGACCGGCCCATGACCCGCCGCCAGAGCTGCGGCCGCGCGCCGCAGCTCTGCCGGCTGAGTCACCACAGGTGGCGTGCCACCCGCTGGTTCGACCAGAGGAATTGGTTCCGGCTGGTCGCTTGTGGGAGATCCGGGTGTGCTCACGGCGGGAAACCCTACGTCAGGGTTGCCCACCGGTCGCACGCTTTCGGGCGATCAGCATTTCAGCGGATCACGCCGGCACGCATCGCCAGCGCGACCATCTGGGCCCGGTCACCGGTTCCGAGCTTCCTGCCGATGCGCGACAGGTGGCTCTTGACGGTGAGTGCGGACAGGTTGAGCGCCTCGCCGATCTCCTTGTTGCTCTGGCCATCGGCGACCAATTGCAGCACCTCAACCTCGCGGGCGGACAACTCACGAGGTGTGTTGTCGGTCCCCGGGACCCGGGTACCCGTCGCGAGCACGGGAGCGACACTCGGGTCGGCGTACACGCCGCCCTCGAGCACTCGCCGCACTCCGTCGGTCACCACCACCGGCGATGCGGACTTCAGCAGGTAGGCCTGGGCCCCTGCCTGGAAGGCCGAACGCACGGCGTACGGGTCGTCGGACGACGCCAGCACCACGATCCTTGGCCACCCGTGGCTACGGAGTTCCGTAACCAACTCGATGCCCGAGCCATCCGGCAGTCCGAGATCGAGGATCGCCAGGTCGCACGGCCCAGTGGCCAACGCCCGTGCCCTCGCCTCGGCCACCGAAGCGGCCTCATGCACTGTGCCCGCGCCCATCTGGGTCAACCGGGCAGCTATCGCCTCCCTCAGCAGCGGATGGTCGTCAACCACCAACACTGAGAACAGTTCTTCCCGCGGGTGCGGGACCATGTTCGCTGGCAACGCACCAGCTGGCGTGGTTCGAACGGCCTGACCTAAGCCGACGGCAGCCACGTCACTACCTCCCTGTAGTCGGTCGTGCCCCCCGACCGGCACTGGGACTTTCCGCCAATCAGCCGCGCCGCTGATGGACCGAAAGTGGTGTCGACGAGGGCAGCCTAGCCGCCCAAGCGGGTCAACGGGACGATCAATCGGGTATGTATCCGATCGGGTTGTGACTTTCTGGACGTGTTGTCACACGATCAGGTGACTCCGGTAATGGTGAAGTAACGCAAGCACGCTCCCACGCGATGGAACGAGGTCATGGGTTATGAAGTCCGCAGGATTCGACCGTGCGGTGGCCCTTCTCAGCACGACCCAATTGGCTGACGGTCACAACGACCTGCCATGGGCGCTGAGGCAGATCGGTGGTCCGGATCCGGCCGCCGCGGTCGGCTCCACCGACCTGACAGTTGTGCAACCGGGGTTGCATACCGACATCCCCCGGCTGCGGCAGGGCGGAGTGGGCCTGCAGTTCTGGTCGGTGTACGTGCCGTGTCAGTTCGACGGCCATTCCGCGGTCACCGCCGTGCTCGAGCAGATCGAGGTCGTGTACCGGCTGGCGGAACGCTACCCGGACGAGCTGGCGATCGCCACGACCGCCGACGAGGCCGAAGCGGCGTTCCGGTCAGGCAGGATCGCCTCCATGCTCGGCGCCGAGGGCGGCCACTGCATCGCCGAGTCGCTGGGGGTCCTCGCGGCGCTGCGGCGGCTCGGAGTCCGCTACATGACCCTCACGCACAACTTGAACACGCCGTGGGCCGATTCCGCGACCGACGACGCGGTGCACGGCGGGCTGACCCACTTCGGCCGCGCGGTCGTGCGCGAGATGAACCGGATCGGCATGATGGTCGACCTCTCCCACGTCGCGCCGTCGACCATGCGGGACGCGATTGAAACGTCACAAGCCCCGGTGGTCTTCACGCACTCGTCGTGCCGGAACGTGAACGATCATGTACGCAACGTGCCGGACGACGTGCTCGGCTCGCTGAAGGCGAACGGAGGTGTGTGCATGATCACGTTTGTACCCAGTTTCGTATCACCGTCACTGCTCGAATGGGACGAATCGGTTAAATCTTCGATGGAAGCCGAGGGTCTCGACTACCGGGACCTCGACGCCCGGAACAAGTTCGTCGAGCACTGGAACGGGCCAGCCGAGCCCCAAGCGACGCTGGACGAGGTCGTCACGCACCTCGACCACGCGCGCGAGGTCGCCGGGATCGACCACATCGGCCTCGGCGGCGACTACGACGGCGTCACCTCGTTGCCGGAAGGCCTCGAGGACGTGTCGAAGTACCCGGCTCTGCTGGGCGCGCTGCTCGACCGCGGCTGGAGCGAGGAGGACTGCGCCAAGCTCGCGGGCCGCAACGCCCTGCGCGTGCTGCGCGCGACCGAGGAAGCGGCGGAGCGGCAGTACTGAGGTCCTAGCCCTTGAAGAGGGTCACCCCGACCGGCGGCAACCCGACCACGCTGGCCAGCAGGTCGCAGAAGGCCTCACCGTGCGGCTTGAGGTCCGCCGTCCGGGGTGTCCAGGAAGCACGCAGTTCCAGGTCGTCGGTCCTGGCCGGCCCGGCGATGTCGCCGAACCGGGCGGACGAGGTCTCCGTGACAGTCCCGCCGAGCGCGGCGAACTTCGCGCCGGACGCCTCCAGCGCGTCGGTCAGCCACGACCAGCCGACCGCGGGCAGCAGCGGATCCGAGGCCAGTTCGGCGTCCAGTTCGGCACGCACGAAGGCGACCACGCGCAACTCGCCGTCCCACGCCTCCTGGCCGTCCGGGTCGTGCAGCAGCACGAGCCGCCCGGTGGCCAGCACCTCCGCCGGTCCGTTCACCTCCGCCGTGATCGCGAAGGCCCACGGCGCCAGCCGCTGCGGCGGGCGTACTTCCTCGAGCTGGACCTCGGGGCGCGGCCGGAGCGACCGCAGCGCCGCGACGGCCTGGCGAAAGACCTCGGGTGCTTCGGGAGCCTGGGACGCAGTCACGACAGGTAACTGTAGGACCACCCGAGTCAGTGAGCCGGGATGGCACGCCGAGCAGATCTGTATACGTTGGGTCGATCAAGTGGTTCGGTGTTCGTGACCTCGTACATGCGCAAGTGTGGTGCTTGCGCGTGCTCGTCGGTCGTCATCCCGCCGGTTGGGCGTGTGGAACGATGGGGAAGGTGACCACCGCATCGCCCGTCCGCCGGGATCTCGCCAACGCCCCGTTGCTCGCCGCCGCCAGCGGTCAGACCCCCGAGCGCACGCCGGTGTGGTTCATGCGGCAGGCAGGCCGGTCGTTGCCCGAGTACCGCAAGCTGCGCGAGGGCGTGGCGATGCTGCAGGCGTGTTTCACGCCCGAGATGGTCGCCGAGGTGACCCTGCAGCCGATCCGCAGGCACGACGTCGACGCGGCGATCCTGTTCAGCGACATCGTCGTACCGCTCAAGGCCGCCGGGATCGACCTGGACATCGTGCCGGGCACCGGGCCCGTGGTGGCCGAGCCGGTCCGTGACGAGCGGGCCGTGAACGCGCTGCCGGAGCTCGACCCGGCGAGCCTCGACCCGGTCGCCGAGGCGGTCCGGTTGCTGACCGCGCAGCTGGGTGACGTGCCGTTGATCGGTTTCGCGGGTGCGCCGTTCACGCTCGCCTCCTACCTGATCGAAGGCGGCCCGAGCAGGCACCACGAGCGCACCAAGGCGCTGATGAAGGCGCAGCCGGACGTCTGGCACGCGTTGCTGGACCGGATCGCCGACTACACCGTCGAGTTCCTCAAGACGCAGATCGGCGCGGGTGTCGACGCCGTCCAGCTGTTCGACTCGTGGGCGGGCGCGCTGTCCGAGGCCGACTACCGCGAGTTCGTCTTCCCGCATTCGCAGCGGGTGCTCGCCGCGCTGGCGTTCGCCGGTGTGCCGCGGATCCACTTCGGCGTCGGCACGGCCGAGTTGCTGCCCGCGATGCGCGAGGCCGGTGCGGACGTCGTCGGCGTGGACTGGCGGCTGCCGCTGGACGAGGCCGTGCGCAGGCTCGAGGCCGCCGCGCCGGACGCGCCGAAGCCGGTCGTGCAGGGCAACCTCGACCCCGCTGTGCTCTTCGCGGGCTGGGACGTGGTCGAGCGCGAGGTGCGGCGGATCGTCGCGGAGGGCAAGGCCGCCGCGGGGCACGTGTTCAACCTCGGCCACGGCGTGATGCCGGAGACCGACCCGGCCGTGCTGACCCGAGTCGTCGAGCTGGTCCACAGCATCCGCTGATGGCCGCACGAGTTGTCGTCATCGGCGGTGGGATAGCCGGATTGGCCGCCGCGTACCGGTTGCGCACCTTGCGGCCGGACGCCGAGATCGTCGTCGTCGAGTCGTCGGCCGGGCTCGGCGGCAAACTCCGCACGCGCGAACTCGCCGGCGCGGCGGTCGACGTCGGCGCGGAAGCGTTCGTGCTGCGCAACCCGACTGCCACGAAGCTCGTCGACGAGCTCGGCTTGACCGAACGGCTGGCGCACCCGGTGCTGTCCGCTGCGACCGTTCGCGCCGCGGGCCGTACGGTTCCGTTGCCGAAGCGCACGTTTCTCGGGTTGCCCGCCGGTGCCGACGAGGTCCGCGAGGTGCTTTCCCCTTCCGCGGCCGCGCGGGTCGCCGCCGAACGCGACCTGCCGCCGTTGGAGCTGGACAAGGACCCGACGGCGCCGGATGTGTCGGTGGGACAGGTGATCGCCGAGCGGTTCGGCCGGGAACTGGTGGACCGCCTCGTCGAACCGTTGCTGGGCGGCGTGTACGCGGGCCGCGCGGACATGCTCGGCCTGCGCGCCACCATGGCGCCGCTTGTCGGCACGCACGAGACGTTGACCGACGCGGTCGGCCGTGTTCTCGGGCCGCCACGGGAAGGTGCGCGGCCGCCGGTGTTCGGCGCGCTGCGCGGCGGGATGGACGTCCTGGTCGGCGAACTGGCCAAGCGGTCCGCCGCGGACGTGCGTCTCGGGCTGCCGGTGCGCGCCTTGACCCGGACCGGGCAGCACGGCTGGCGGCTGGAGATCGGCAGTGCGGCGGCGCCCGAGTTCCTCGACGCCGACGCTGTCATCCTCGCTGTGCCCGCTCCTGCCGCGCGCAAGCTCCTCGAAGACGTGGCTCCTGTGGCGTCTGCCGCGTACGGGCGCGTCGAGGTGGCCTCGATGGCGGTGGTGAGCCTCGCGTTGCCACCAGACGCTGTGCTGCCGCAAGCTACGGGCGTGTTGCTGGCGGTGGGGGAGCGGCACGCCGACGGAACCCCCTTTACTGCAAAAGCTTTCACGTTTTCCAGCCGCAAGTGGGGCCGGGCCGGCGGTGAACCGGTACAGCTGCGCGCGTCGGTCGGGCGCTACGGCGAAGCCGGGACCCTGCAACGGGATGACGACGAGCTGGTGGCCGCGGTGCGGTCCGATCTGTGGGAACTCACCGGAGTCGATGTTGCGCCAGTCGGGCGAATCGTGACACGTTGGGGTGGTGGGCTGCCGCAATACGGAGTCGGCCATACCGCCGCCGTCGCCGCGATCATCGACGCGGTTGCCGAAATCCCTGGTCTCGCTGTTGCCGGTGCTGCTTTGCGGGGTGTCGGCATACCGGCGACCATCGACTCGGCGACCGCGGCGGCATCGGCGATCGGCGCTTACCTGGCGTCGCGATCGGGCGAAATTGGTGCGCCGACTGGCCTAGTGGGTGACTAACCGCCTGTGCTACAGTGCGGCACCGTTGTGGTCGTTTTTCGGGTGACTCACAAAAGAGTATCGTGGTGGATCTCTTGCGGGCGTCGCGCTTTATTTGAAAAGTATTCGACACCGGTGGAGTGACGTGAGATTTCTGGGTGACCGGCGCCAGGGCCACGGCTCTATCCGGACGAGACTCACCGTCGTCGTGGTGTTTTCGGCGGTCGCTCTCATGGTGATGTGGGTAGCTGTCGCGCTGCCCCGGCTCTATGACGCGATCTACTTGCGCAAGGTCAGCGACGCGATGCAGGAGATCGTGCCGAAGGCCGTCCGCGCGCTGGGCTCGGTGCAGGCCGAGCGCGCGCAGAGCCTCGCGGGATCCGGCGCGGGAGCCGAGCTGGCCAGTGCCCGCAACCGAACCGACCAGTCGCTGCGCGAGGTGCGCGATCTGGTCGAGCCGCTGGTGTCCGACGCGCCGAAGGCCGTGCGCGACCGGCACCTGACCTTCGTGCGGACGTTCGGCGAGCTGCCCGCAATCCGCGCGCAGGCGGACACGAAGGCGATCAGCCGGTCGGAATTGTACGCTTTTTACAACAAAGTTGCCGATGTCAGCATCGCTGTTTTTGATAGTTTCGCGAGGGCCGTGCCGGATCAGCGGACGGCCTTGAGCGGTGTTGAGGTGATCTCGCTCTTCCGGGCGGCCGAGCTGATGTCGCGGGAGAGCGCGGTCGTCAGCGGGGCTATTACGACGGGTGCCCTCAATCAGACCGATCACGCCGAATTCGTCCGGCTCTCCGGCGCCTATCGGCAGCAGCTGGAATTGTCCACACAAAACAGTTCCCGTGATGTCCGGTCCGCCTACCAGGAGTTACTCGCCGGTGTCGACTGGACACGGCTGACGACCGCGGAGGGAACCCTGATCAGCCAGGGGCCGTGGACCGTCGTCGCGCAGCGCAACCGGGCCGAGGGGCAACTCGCCGCGGCTCCGGTGAGTGATCAGGAATGGCGTGACGTCACCGGGAAGGTCTACAGCAGACTGGAGCAGCTCGGAGTCCGCCAGTTCGACGACGCGGCCAGGCTGGCCGACGACGAGTCCAGCTCGGGGCTGCTCGCGGCGATCATCGGCAGCGCGGTCGCGCTGCTCGTCGGCGTCGCCACGATCATCGCCGCGTTGCGGATCATGCGGGCGACCGCGCGCAGGCTGACCAGGTTGCGTTACGAGACACTGGAACTGGCGGTGGAGAAGCTGCCGCCGATCGTCAGCAGGCTGCGCGGCGGCGAGCAGGTCGACGTGAGCACCGAACTACCGGTGCTGGACTTCGGCAAGGACGAGATCGGCCAGGTCGCCAGGGCGTTCAACGCCGCGCACGCGACCGCGGTCGAGGCGGCCGTGCAGGAATCGCAGGCACGGGCCGGTGTGCGCAACGTGTTCCTCGGTATCGCGCACCGCAGCCAGGCGCTGGTGCACCGGCAGTTGAAGATCCTCGACAAGCTGGAGCGCGAGCAGGAGGACCCGCAGCAGCTCGACGACCTGTTCACGCTGGACCACCTGGCCACGCGGGCCCGCCGCAACGCCGAGAACCTGATCATCCTCGGTGGTCAGCAGCCGGGCCGGGCATGGCGCAAACCCGTCCTGCTCGCGGACATCCTGCGCGGCGCGGTCGCGGAAACCACGCAGTACAAGCGAATCCGGTTACAAGGTGTGCCACGCGTGCTGCTCGTCGGCTCGGCCGTCGCGGACATCATGCACCTGCTCGCCGAACTGCTGGACAACGCAACGTCGTTCTCCCCGCCCCGCTCGCACGTGCGCCTGTCCGGTGAGCACGCGGCGAAAGGCATCGTCGTCGAGGTCGAGGACAACGGTCTCGGCATGGGCGACGACGAACGCGACCACCACAACATGGTGCTCGCCGACCCGCCGGACTTCGAGTCGATGGCGCTCAAGGGCGACCCGCGGCTCGGTCTGTTCGTGGTCGCGCGACTGGCCGCCCGGCACGGCGTCAAGGTCGAGCTGCGCTCGTCCTCCTACGGCGGCACGCGGGCGATCGTGCTGATCCCGGCGGCGCTGCTGGTGGAAGCCGAGGAAGAGGACACCCTCGAGACGCTCCCGACGGCACCGGCGGCGAGGACCGCGTCGCCCGACGCGGAGTACGACGACGTGCTGCCGTACCGGGTATCGCTGTTCAACCCGATGGGCGAGGCGGCCGACGAACCGCAGCCGCAAGGCGGGTACAGCGCCGAGTACGAAGACGAACACCGCACTGATCACAGCACGAGTCACGACACGGATTTCGGTTCGGACGACGGGACGTGGTACGGCGAGCACGCCGCGAGCACCGAGAACTTGACGGGCGCGCCGCAGTTCCAGCCGCCGGGACCCGAGCCGCGATGGCCGGAAGAAGACATGGTTGAACCAGAACCGCCGAAGCCGAGTGTGCATCCCGTGCACACTCCCCCCGGGCAGATCAACGCGGCGCCCACCCACGCGGCGCAGACGTCGCCGCGCATCCCACCGGTGGCAGCCCAGAACCCGGGCACGTCCGACAGACCCGCGTTGCCACGCCGCCGCAGGCAGGCGAGTCTCGCGCCGCAGCTGCGGGAGACCTCGCCGATGCGGCCGGAGGACCACGATCCGGCGGGCGGACGCTCGCCTGAGGAGATCCGCAGCATCATGTCGGCCTTCCAGCAGCAGAGCCGGCGCGCGCGGGACGAGGATCAGTAAGGGGAGAACTGGATGAAGAAGGCGAACACAGGCGCGGACCTCGACTGGTTGCTCGACGACCTGGTCGGCCGGGTCGTCGGTGCCAAGCACGCGGTGGTGCTGTCCGCGGACGGCCTGCTCGTCGGACGCTCGGCGGCGTTATCCAAAGAGGACGGTGAGCACCTGTCCGCGGTGGCGTCGGCGTTCCAGAGCCTCGCGCGGGGGACCGGCAGGCAGTTCGGCGGCGGCAAGGTGCGCCAGACCATCGTGGAGATGGAGCACGCGTTCCTGTTCGTCACCGCGGCGGGCCAGGGCACGTGCCTCGCGGTGCTCGGCGAGGAGGACGCCGACGTCGGCCTGATCGCCTACGAGATGAACCTCTTGGTCAAACAGGTCGGTTCGGTGCTCAACGCGTCGCCGAGACACGAACACCTTGGCGCATCGACGTCATGATCGCCAGCCGCGACAACTGGGTGGACGACGAGGCCGGGCCGCTGGTGCGCCCGTACGCGATGACGCGTGGGCGCACCAGGCCGGCGAACCGCGATCTGAACATGATCACGCTCGTGGTCGCGGCCAAGGACGACGTCGACGCGCTCACGCTGGACGCCGACTACGTGGCGATCCTCGAACTGTGCCGCCACCCGCTGTCGATCGCGGAGCTCGCCGCCCGGCTGGACGTGCCGATCGTGGTCGTCAAGGTCCTGGTGTCGGACTTGATCGAACTGCGGGAAGTAATAGCCCGCAACCCCTCGCGCGATGTCAGAGTCCCAGACATGAAACTACTGCAGGCGGTGCTCGATGGTGTCCGACGACTCTGAGGCGATGCCAAGCGCGGTCAAGATCCTCATCGCGGGCGGGTTCGGCGCGGGGAAGACCACGATGGTCAGCGCGGTCAGCGAGATCGCCCCGCTGTCGACCGAGGAGCTGCTCACCGAGGCGGGCATCGACGTCGACGACCTCGCCGGGATCGAGAACAAGCTGACCACGACGGTCGCGCTGGACTTCGGCCGGATCACGCTCAACGACCGGGCGATCCTGTACCTGTTCGGCACGCCCGGCCAGGGCCGGTTCTGGTTCATGTGGGACGAGCTGGCCTACGGCGCGATCGGCGCGGTCGTGCTCGCCGACACCCGGCGGCTGGAGACGTGCTTCCCGTCGATCGACTTCTTCGAGAAGCGGGACGTGCCGTTCGTGATCGCGGTGAACTGCTTCGAGGGTGCCGCGCGCTACGAGACGGCCGAGGTGCGCGAGGCGCTGGACGTCGGCGAGGACGTGCCGATCGCGCTGTGCGACGCGCGTGACCGGGAGTCGGCCAAGGAGGTACTGGTCACATTGGTGGAGTACGTCCTGAGCAGGCAGACGTTGGCTCGTGCCACCATGTAGGCATGGCTCGCCTCAACTTCGCCGAACTCAACGACACGATCCGGTACACCATGTGGTCGGTGTTCCGGGTCGAACCGGGCAAGCTCCCCGACGACCGCGGCCCGGCGGCCACCGAAGCGCAGTCCTACCTCGACGCGCTGGACGACAAGGGCGTTGTCGTCCGGGGCGTGTACGACGTGGCGGGCCTGCGTGCGGACGCGGACTACATGATCTGGTGGCACGCCGAGGAGATCGAGCAGGTGCAGGCGGCGTACACGGGGCTGCGGCGGACCGCGCTCGGCCGCGTGTCCACGCCGGTCTGGAGCCAGGTCGCGCTGCACCGGCCCGCGGAGTTCAACAAGAGCCACATCCCGGCGTTCCTCGCCGGTGAGGAAGCCCGCAAGTACGTCTGCGTGTACCCGTTCGTCCGGTCCTACGAGTGGTACCTGCTGCCGGACGAGGATCGCCGCAAGATGCTCGCCGAGCACGGCCACATGGCCCGTGACTACCCGGACGTGCGTGCCAACACCGTCGCGTCGTTCGCGCTCGGCGACTACGAGTGGATGCTCGCGTTCGAGGCGGATGAGCTGCACCGGATCGTGGATCTGATGCGCCATCTGCGTGGCAGCACCGCCCGGCGGCATGTGCGCGAGGAAATCCCGTTCTACACCGGCACGCGGTTGCCCGCGTCCGAGCTCGTGACCAACTTGCCGTGATCACTGGTGCGGGAAACAAAAGGTTGACGGCTGGTGAATGATTTCGGGTAGCGCAAAGCCCGAATGGCGGTGAACCATTCGGGCTTTCGCCGGTGAAATCGATCAGTTGTAGCCCATGCCGTCGGTGCTGGTGCCGCCGCCGCAGTTGTACCCCATGCCATCCGGGCAGGCGCTGTTGTAGCCCATGCCGTCCGGGCTCGGTGCCGCGATGGCGGCAGCCGCGCCGGAAACGGTCAGTCCCGCGACCGCGGCAGCGCTCGCAAGCAGCATCACGATGCGAGTTGGTGTCCGCATGATTCCTCCGCACGCCGATTTCTGTGGAGATCGGACGAAAATGTGCCTACAGCGTGGCAGTGCATCAGTAATCGGCGATCGAGCGCGCAGTAAATAGTTGGCCAACGATGGGTTGCGGCGCCGAAAAGTGAACAGAGCTGAGCAACCCGAACAATTTTGAAGAATGTGTTGAGCCGATTAACGAGTGTTGTTAAGGTCGCGTTCACCAAGTATTATCCTGATCATGTCGCGGCCAGGTGTGCTCGTCGGCCGGGGTGCGGAGCTGACCCGGCTGTCCGGCTGGCTGCGCGCGCTCGCAACCGGTCGCGGCCAGGCGGTTCTCGTCGAGGGCGAGCCGGGAATCGGCAAGTCCATGCTGGTGCGCGCGGCGTGCGCGAACGCGGGGTTCCCCGTCCACTGGGGCTCGGGTGACGAACTCGGCCAGGACCTGCCGCTGATGCCGTTGCTCGACGGCCTGCGGGTGCACGGGGACGGCCTCGCCGGTGCCGCGAACGCCCGGCGGCAGACCATCGCCCGGCTGATGCGCGGCGAGGAGACGATCGGCCACGGTGTGGACGTGGCCACCGCCATGGCCGAGCACCTGCTGGCATTGCTGGAAGAACTGTGCGCGGACGGCCCGGTCGTCCTCGTGGTCGACGACTTGCACTGGGCGGACCGGCACACCGTCGCCCTGTGCGGCAGGCTGGCCCGTCTGGTCCAGCAGATCCCCTTGCTGTTCATCGGGATCACCCGGCCGGTGCCCCGGCGCACCGAGCTGGTCTCCCTGCGCCGTTCCATCCCGGTGGCCGACCGGATCCGGTTGTCCCGCTTGGCGGACGCCGAGATCGAGACACTGCTGACCGAACTGGCCGGTGGTGCTCCCAGCGAGCGGTTGCGCAGGCTCGCCGCGGGTGCGGCGGGAAACCCGTTGTACCTGACCGAGCTGGTGGGTTCGCTCAGCCGTGGCGGGCGCTTGTTCACCACCGAATCCGGCCTGGTGGAGACGACGGTCGAGCGCACACCGAGGTCGTTGTCCGCCGCGATCGCCGAACGGCTCGGTTTCCTGCCGCCGCAGGTGCTCGACGTCCTGCGGCTGGCTGCCCTGCTCGGCACGGACTTCTCCGTCGGCGACCTGGCCGTCGTGTCGGGACAGGGCACCGGGCAGCTGGTTCCCGCCATCGAGGACGCCCGCGCCTCGGGAATCCTGACCGAGGTGGACGACTCGCTGGCGTTCCGGCACCCGCTGATCCGGATCGCCTTGTACGAACAGCTGCCGCGGTCGGTACGTGCCGCCTGGCACCGGGACGCGGCCAAGGCGCTCATCCACGCCGGTGCCCCCGCCGACCGGGTGGCCCGGCAACTGGTGCCCGCCGACGCCACCAACGAGGAATGGGTGGTGCAGTGGCTCGACAAGGCCGCGCCCGCCCTCGTCGGGCACGCCCCGAAAGTCGCGGCAGAGTTGCTGCGGCGCACCAACACCCGCCCGGAGCTGTTGGCGGACGCCCTGTACCGGATGGGCGAACCGGCCCAGGCCGCTGTCGTCGCCGATCGTGCGCTCGCTGACGATCCCGAACCGGGCCGCTTGGTCGAGCTGTACCGCATTCTGACCCAGTGCCGTTTCCACGCCGGACAGCCCGCCGCGGCGTTGGCGGCGTTGCGGTCCGCGCTGACCATGCCGGGACTGCCCGCCGTGCACCGTGCCCGGCTGCTTGTCCTCGCGGCGCGTGCCAACCGGGACCTCGGCCGTGTCGACGAGGCGGAAGCGCTTGCGCGCGAGGCGTTGGAGCAGACCACGGACCGTTGGGCGACGGGGTGGGCGTTGCACGTCCTGGTGCTCGTGTCGATGATGCGCGGCGCGAGTGACGAGGCGCTCGCGTTGCTGGAGCGTGCGCTCACAGTCGCGTCGGACGACCCGGACCTGACCGATCTCGCGTTGCTGGTGCGGATCAACCAGGCGGTCACGCTGGGCGACCTGGACCGCTACGACGAGGCCATCGACGTGGCCGGCCGGATGCGCCAGGAAGCGGAACGCACCGGCAGCCTGGTCCGGCTGACCCAGGCGCACAGCGCGATGGGCCAGCTGCTGCTGGAGACCGGCGGCTGGGACGACGCGGTCGCCGAAGTGGACGCGTTGCCCGCCGAGGTGAAGGACCCGAGCGTGGTCTGCTGCGACCACGGGATCGCCGCGACGATCTGCTTGCACCGCGACGACCCGGACTCGGCCCGGCGGCACCTGGCCGCGGCGGCGCCGTCGGCCGAACACGTCGGTCTGCGCGCGGTCGCCCAGCTGTGCCTGGCCCGCAGCCTGGACGCGGAGTACGCCGGGGACCCGGCCACAGCGCTCGCCGAACTGGTCGACGGGCTCGCGGACAAGACCGAGATCGAGGACATGCTCCCGGACGCGGTCCGGCTGGCCGTCCAGGTCGGTGAACTGGACGTGGCGAGGACAGCGACCGCTCGTGTCCACGCGCTCGTGCAGTCGTCACCGCGCTGGCACGCCGCCGCGTTGTACTGCTCCGGATTGGTGGACGACAACCCTGAGATGCTGCTCGCGGCGGCGGGGGAGTCCAACCGGCGGCTGCCGAAAGCGAAGGCGTTCGAGGCGGCTGCGACGGCTTTTGTCGCGGCAGGGGACCTGAGTTCGGCGCGGGCCGCCTTCGCCAGGGCGACCGCGGTGTACGAGGAACTCGGTGCCACGTGGGACATCGCGCGGCTGGCGTCGGTGCAACGGGCGGCCGGGATCCGCCGGGCGCCGCGTGTCGCGCACAAGAAGGCCACGCACGGCTGGGAGAGCCTCACCCCGACCGAGTCGAAGATCGCCGCACTCGTGGTGGAAGGCCTGACCAACAGGCAGATCGCGGCCCGGCTGTTCCTGTCGCCGCGAACCGTGGGCACGCACGTGTCGCACATCCTGAACAAGCTCGGCGTGAACTCGCGGACCGACATCGCGCGGGAGGCCGGCCGGCGCGCGAGTGGCTAGAAACTTGCGGATATCGGCCCGTCGGCCACTCGTGCCCCGGCGCCGATCGCACGAGGATGCACGCGTGATAGTCGAACTCAGGCAGTACACCCTCAAACCGGGGCAGCGCGACACGCTCGTCGACATCTTCCAACGGCACTTCGTCCACACCCAGCAGGCCGTGGGCATCACCCTGATCGGCCTGTTCCACGACCTCGACAACCCGGACAAGTTCGTGTGGTTGCGGGGATTCCCCGACATGGACAGCCGCAAGGCGGCGCTGGCCGCGTTCTACGAGCACGGCGAGGCGTGGAAGACCCACGGCCCCGCGGCGAACGCGACCATGCTCGACTCCGACGACGTGTTGTTGTTGCGGCCCTTGGGAAAGACAGCCATCGAGGTCGCGCACGGCCAGTACACCGCGATCATCTCACCGGATCCGATCGAAGTCGCGGATCCGGTCATGAGCTTCGAACCTCTCGTCACCGAGAACACCTACCCGCGGTTGCCGGTACGCGCGGACAAGATGTACGTCTCCATCCAACCCGGTGACGGAAAGGGGCTCAGGTTGAGGCCCACGGCCGGATCCGCGATGCGGTAAGCGTTCTCCTAGCGCGGGGCACGCAATCTGCTCCACAACGGCAGCACGTACCAGAAGAACACGAACCACGCCAAGGCGCCACCGGTCAGCCACGAACCCGCGTGCATGCCGAGCACGACGGTCAGGATGAGCAACAGGGCGGAGGTCAGCGCGAGCATCAGCAACGCCAGGCCACACAACGCGAAGCGGTTGGCGTACCGGACCAGCTGTTCCTTCAAGCGCTTGCGGAACACCATGCGGTGGAACGCCGCCGGTGCGATCAGCAGTGCGTTGGCCGCCGCGCCGAGTACCAGGCTGGCGACGTAGACGTCACGCTGGAAGAGGCTGAATCCGGCGAACCTGGGGGTGAACGCCACGGTCAGCAGGAAAGCCAGCAACAACTGCACCCCGGTCTGGGCCACGCGCAGCTCTTGCAGGATCTCGCCGTAGTTGCGGTCGAGTCGCTGGATCCGGCTCTCGCCGCGAACGGCGTAGTTCCAGCGGTCGTGCTCACTGTCCCGGGCCCGGTGCTCGGCCCGGTGCTGGGCGGTGTGGTTGGGGTGCATGAACCAACGATGTCCCAGAGGTGAACGCAAGACATCGGTCGGTTGACGTAGATCGGAAGGGCGGAGCGCCCCCGGGGTGGGGGCGGGCCCGGGAGCGCTCCGCGCGGGACAGGCCGGTTCAGCTCAGTTCAGCTTGTACGCGTTGACGATCGTCTGCTCGACGGTGTTGCCCGAGCGGTCGGTCGCCTTGGCCCGCAGCGACACCGAGGTGGCGTCGTTCGGGTGCTGGACGATGGCGAACACGTTCGCCACGACCGTCGTCGCCGTCCACGTCTGACCGCCGTCGAACGACGCGTCGACGCTCAGCGTCTTCGGCACCGCGCCCTGGTTGCCGCCCTGCGGCTGGACGGACACCGGGACGATGAACGACTCACCGGCCGGAGCCGAGTTCGTCGCGTCCAGCGCCGGGGTGTACCGCACCGTGGACAGCGGCAACCGGACCGGGTCCGCACCGACCGGGCCGGACCGGAACGTCCACGCGGCGCGGACCGTGGTCGAGACGTCCGCGACGCCGCCGCGGACCGCCTCGGTGGTCAGCGTGTAGTTGCCCGTGTCCGCCGGGACGTCGAACTCGCCGTAGCCGGGATCGGTCGTCTCACCGATCTTCTTGCCGTCGCGGTACAGCGCGGTCGACGCACTGTCCACAACAGACGAACCCGCGTTGCCGGCGCTGTCGCCGAACAGCGGGATGCTCGCCACGATCGTGTTCTCCGAACGAACGAGGTACTGCCACGGGCTGCGCGTCTGCGGCACGGCAGGCGAGAACACACCGCGGTTGTACGACTCCTCGTACGTCCTGCCCGCCTGCAGCACCTTCACCGGGCTGGACAGCTCGACCTCGATGTCGTCGCCGTTCGCGGACATCTGCCACAAGCCCGGGCTCCACGCGACGTCCTCGGTGGAGTAGTACTCGTTGCGGTCGCCCGGCAGCTTCACGGGAAGCAGCGCCGCCCACGCGCCCGGCCCATCACCGAACTTCGGGTACGGGAACGCGTACCGCAGGCCGGACTTGCCCGGCACGGTCGCGCCGAACGTGCCGTGGACGTGCGCCAGGTTCTCCTTCTTCACGGTCCTGGTGAACCCGGTGGGGATCGTGCCGTTCTGGTAGAAGGCCAGGCCGTAGTACTCGCCGCCCGGGTTGTCCCACTGGGTGTTGATCTGGGTGATCAGCTCCTGCGGGGGCAGCTCCGGGCCGATGTGCGCGGTGCGCAGCGAGCTGATGTCGCCGCCGAACAACACCCAGCCGTAGCCGAACGACGACTTGCCCGCCGTCCGCCGGTACGTCACGTCCGCGAGCAGCATCCGCGCCGCCGGGTCGGGTGAGCTCAGCTTGATCGGCTTGGCGCGGCGGAAGTCCAGGTCGATCGTGGTGTCCTCGGTGAGCGAGAACGCCGGGTACGACAGCCAGTTGATCTCGTCGGCCACCAGCGAGCTGTCCACGACGTACTTGCCCTTGGGCAGGCGGATCGTCGCGCTGCCGTCCGGGTCGAAGGCCGAGCTGAACTTCTGGGTGTCCAACCCGTACAGCGAGGTGCGGGCGCTGCCGGCGGGCGCGCCGTCCAGGCCGATGTGGTTGATCGTCAGCGAGTAGCTCTCCGGCTCGCGCTGCACCGAGACCGGGGTGCTGACCGACGTGTCACCGGAGGTCGCGGTGACGATTCCGGAGTAGACGCCGTCGAGACCGTCGACCCTGGTGTCGGCCGTGACGTTCACCTTGGCCTCGCCACCGGCGGGCACGGTCACCTCGGCGGGGGACGCGGTCAGCAGACCGGCGGGCGCCTGCTTGCCGTCCGGGCCGAGCGCGTTGACCTTGACCTCGAACGTGACGTCGGTCTTGCCGGTGTTGCGGTACGTCAGGGCTTTCGTGACGGGCTGGTCGTCGTCGTGCGGCCAGAGTTGCGTGCCGAGGCTGACGCTGGTCGGTGACGAGGTGACGGCCTGCGTGATCGCCTTGGCCACGTCGATCCGGCCGGAGCCCTGCTCGAACGCGTTGAGCTTGGCGTTCGGCTTCGCCGACGCGGCGAGCGTCGCCTTGAGCTGCTCGCCGTTCCAGTCCGGGTGCACCTGCGCGAGCAGCGCGGCGGCACCGGCGACGTGCGGCGTGGCCATCGAGGTGCCGGACGCGGCGACGTAACCGTCGACGACCGGCGTTCCCATCCGGCCGTTGGCGGCCTTCGCCGCGGCGATGTTCACGCCCGGAGCGGTGACGTCCGGCTTGATGCCCGCGTCGCCGATCCTCGGGCCGCGGCTGGAGAACGGCGCCAGGCTGTCGTCGCGGTCGACGGCGCCGACGGTCAGCGCGGCGTCCGCGCTACCCGGCGAGCCGACGGTCTCCGCGCGCGGGCCGCTGTTGCCGGCGGCGATCACGAACAGCGTGCCGTGCTTGGCGGACAACGTGTTCACGGCTTCTTCGAGCGGGTCGACGTCCGGGGTGTCCGGTCCGCCGAGGCTCAGGTTGACGATCTTGGCGCCCTGGTCGACCGCCCACTGCATGCCTTCGATGATCCACGAGTCGTAGCCGGAGCCGTTGTCGTTGAGCACCTTGCCGTCGAGGATGTTCGCGTCGTACGCGACACCCTTGTACTTGCCTGCCAGCTTGGCGCCGGTACCCGTGATGGTGGACGCGACGTGCGTGCCGTGACCGAACCGGTCGACGGCGTCCGCGGCGTCGCTGAAGTTCTTCTCGGTGACCTCGCGAGTGGCCAGGTCCGGGTGCGTCTGGTCGACGCCGGTGTCCAGCACGGCGACCTTCACGCCCGTGCCGGTGACACCGGCCTGCCACGCGGCGGGAGCGCCGATCTGCGCGGTGCTGCGGTCCAGCGAGGCAGTGCGTTTGCCGTCGAGCCAGACCTTTTTGACGCTGCCGGCGGTCAACGACTGCCAGGCGGCGCCGCTCTTCTCCGCGTCGAGCGCGGAAGCGTTGAGCGCGGGGAGGTTCGCTGTCGTCGTGGCACCCGCGATGCGCGCGCCGGGCGCGTGGCTGACGATCAGGGGCAGGGTGGACCGGGTGGCGTCGTCGTAGCCGGACTCGGTCAATGTGGTCACATCGAACAGGCGCTCATCCACACGCCCTTGTGCGAGAAGGGAAAGCGCGTCCTGCGGGACGACGTAGGTGTGGCCCCCGTGGTTGTAGGTGGAGAAGGCGAGTTTTTCCCGGCCCTTGCCGGGGACGATGGTGCGCACGTCGTACGCGCCGTCGACGGTGACGACCCGGTCACCGGTGACGAGGGTGACGGACTTGCCGTCCGGTCTAGCGTTTTGCGCTGCGACGGCGGTTGTCACCTGCGTCGTGCTGAGCGCGACCCCCAGGACGAGAGCCCCGACGCCGATGCGTCTGCCGGCTCGTTTCTTGGCTGAATGCACCTGAAAAACCTCCCGATCGGTTTTCCGCACACCCCAGACATCGACAGTGAGAAGTCGATGAACCACTGTCCGTGGTCATCGCAAGCTATCGGGACCACCAAGGGGTGACAAGTCCTCGGCGGGACAATCTCGAAAGTAAATTTCCCCAGCGTTCGATCACGCGGTGTTTACGACCGCTCGCTGACCGTCCCATCGGGGGATACGGCAAGGCCGCCCTGCGGTGTGCCGCCTCCGCACTCCGGACCATCCGGATATCGCGTCGCGGCCGTGATCGTCACACGGGAGGTGGCCAGCTCCGCACCGGCTTGATCGATCAACCGGAGCGTCACGTCGACCGGTCCGGCAGGCAGGTCGGGCAGGTCGGCGAAGGAGTTCTTGCCGCCGGTCGGTTCCGCACGCGCGCCGCAGGCGCTGTCCGGGCCGGTCGGAGTGCACGGCATCGGCCGGGACGTGCTCGACGGATACAGCTCGAGCGCGGTGTCGGTGCACGAGCCGCTCCAGCACGTGGTCATCCGGGCGGAACCGACCTTGGCCGCGTACGCGGGGTCGATGTCGAGCGAGATGCCCTTGCGGACCGCGGAGTTCCTGCACGCCAACGGTCCGCCGTCACATGCGGTGAGCGTGGCGGCTGCGGCGAGCAGCAGCGCGGCGGCTGCGAGTGTCCGGTTCACACCGATCAGACGGTTCCTACGGGCTTTTCGTTGCACGCCTGCGCCACCACTTCACCCTCGGCAGGTGTTCGTGCTCCCGCAGCCATTCCACGAATGCCGCCGCGTCCTCGCGCGCGCGTGAACCGACTGTTCTGGGGTGCGCTTCGGCGTACTCGGTGAAAAGCGGGCCGAATCTGTCCTCGAGGTCGGCGCACACGTCCGGCTGGATCATCGCCACGATCCGCCGTCGTTTCGACCGCAGCGCCCGCGCCTCGACCTCGAGGCGCTGCGGATCGAACCCCCGCGGCGGCGGTCCGCCGGCCAGCAGCGCGCGCAGCAGTTCCGTCTGCTGCCCGGCGAGCCGGTCCCGTTGTGGCTGTGTCACAACCGATCCCGGATCGCCTGGAGTTCGGCGGCCAGTTCGGCGTCGGTGGGGTAGTCACCGTCGCGCTCGAGCAGGGCGCCCGGTGGTTTGGTGCGTTTCACCAACTCCGACAACAGGTCCAGCACCTCGGGCAGCACTGGGTGGGTGTGCGTGTCGTGGTAGACGCCGTGGTGTTCCTCGCCACCCGCGACATGCACGTACGCCACGCGTTCCAACGGCAGGTCGTCGAGCAGTTTTTCCGGGTCCTGACCGAGGTTGCGGGCGTTGGCGTACATGTTCGCCACGTCCACGAGCAACAGGCAGCCGGTGCGTTCGGTCAGCTCCCCGAGGAACTGCGCCTCGGTGAGTTCCGCGTCCGGCCATTCCAGCAACGCCGCGATGTTCTCCATCGCGAACGGCACGTTCAGGTTCGCCTGCACGGTTTTCACGTTCTCCACGAGCACGTCCAGTGTTTCCCTCGTCCGCGGCACCGGCATCAGGTGCCCGGAGTCCAGTCCACCGGCCCGCACGAAGCAGACGTGGTCGCTGGCCACCGGCGCGTCGAGCACGTCGGCGAGCTTGGCGAGGTGCTCGACGCGTTTGATGTCAACGGGTTCGGCTCCGCCGACCGACAGCGACACCGCGTGCGGCAGTACGGGAATGCCGCGTTCCCGAAGCACCACAACGGACTCCGGCAGGTGGTCCGGGTTGAGGTTCTCCGCGACCACCTCGACGAAATCCACGCCGGGCAGCCGTTCCACCGTGATGTCGATCTCCGGCCGCCAGCCGATGCCCACACCGAGTTCACGCATTGCCCCATCCTCCTGACCCGCATGGGCTGACGTCGTTGTTCTCGGATTTCGCCTTGCTCTTGAAGCTGCGCCCGGCGGACGCCCCCGAGAAGGCCCCGAGGCCGTGCAACGCGACTTGCACCGCCGCGTCGGACGGCACCGCGCCGATCGTCGTCTCCGCTGTGCCGACGGCCTGACGCCCGGCGGCGGTCAGGCGAAGCCCGAAGGTCCACCACCGCTGGAACAACAGCCCGCTGTCGACCAGTGCCGCCGCCATGGCCGACGGCACGGCGTGCGTGAGGAGGTCCTTCTTCAGTTGCGGCACCGTGCGCCCGGACGCCGCCTTGATCGTCGTCAGCACCAGCTGTTCGAGCTCGGTGCGGTAGGCGGGCCGCCTGCCCACCACCCGGAGCACGCCGTCGCGGCTGATCCGGATCGACTCGCGTTCCAGCAGCACCGCGACCGCGGTCTCGATCACCCGCTCCCGCCCGCCGGTGAGGATCGCGGCGGTCTCGACGCTGGGATCGATGTAGTCCAGGGGATTCATCGCTCAGGAACCCCCGCCGCCACAGCCCCCGCCGCCCCCACCGCAACTGCTGCTGCTACTGCTGCTGGAGCAACTGCTGCTGGAACAGGTGCTGGCGTAGATCGGCGCACCGCCGGCGTAACCGGAGTCGGAGCCGGAGCGGGGCCGGACGCGGGCCTTCCGGCGTGGGCCGGGTGCCCAGATGTGTGAAGCGATCACCGGGTCCGGGTACGCGGCCAGCCCACCACGGGCGACAAGAGCCGCCGCGCCGCTGGACGCGTGCCCACCGCGGCTGAGGAGCTTGCGGGCGGCCGCCGACGGGCCCCGCTTGATCTGGCGCATGGCCAAGGCTACAGCGACAACTGTCAGGATGATCAGCACCGTCAGATACCCGATCGGATAACCGAGGTTGGCGCCGTTGACCGCCCGTACGACACCGATCACCAGCAGTACCACCAACGGCAGCGCCGTGAGGAACACCGTGCCGCGGCCGACGTGGTCGACGAGCAGGCCACGTCGGACCAGTTCGGCTTCGACCTCGTGGAACAAGGGCTGCCGAGCCGCGTTGTGGCGGTAGTAGTCCGCCGTCCGGCCCGGGCGCGTTTTGATGTCCTTGAGCAGCCGCGTTTCCAGCGCCGACTCGGCCCGGTACGCCGAGTCACGCACGACGTGCAGCTTCCCGCTGCGTTCGACGCGGACCGCGCCTCGCTCCACGAGGTTGGCGATCGCCGCGTCGGCCACCCTGGCCCGGCCACCCGCGAGGATCGCGGTCTCGTCGACCGTCAGCGGCTCCGAAGCGGACTGCGCTCCCGTCAGCGACCCGATTCGCCTGCGCAGCAGCAGAGTCACCGCCCCGGCCACCACGAAACCGCCCGTGTACAGCCACAAGAACGCCGGACCTGAGATACCCCAGGGGTTCATTTTCTCTCCCCACAGTGTGTACGGACCGGCCCGGGGATCGTGCGTCCCCGGGCCGGTCTGTCTCCCTCATTCCCTCTCTAACCCCCGCAGCCGCCGCTTCCGCAGCCGCTGCCCCCATTACCTCCCCCTCCTCCTGCGTCTCCTCCTCCGCAATCGCCTCCGGCCGCGCTCCGCCACGCCACCCCGGCCGTCGCACCACCGAGCGCACTGCTGTGCCACCCGCGTGACGGCGGGCCGAGCAGCGACTCCCTGATGGTCAGGTCCGGGTGGCTGGCGAAACCCCCCGCGGCCACCAGTTCGACCGGTTTGCTGGCAGGCGCGGTCCCCACCGCGCCTGCCCCGGCGAACGTCGTCGGGCTGATCGGCTGCCGGTGCAGCGCGTACCCGATCAACCCGGTGCCGATCAGCGACACCGTGAGCCAGCCGACCGGCTGGACGTCGGAGATCCCGGCGAGCCACCGCATCACACCAGCGGCGAACACGGCAGCGACCGGGACCGTGCTGATCAGCTTGCGGTGCCTGGCCGCCTCGTCGTCGACGAGGTAGCCCGCCCGCACCAGACCCGCGACGACCTCACCGACGGAGTCCGACCCGGCCAGCCGGTGGGTCAGCATCGTGATCGACCTCCGGCCGTGCCGCGCCACGTCGGCGAGGACAGTCCGCTCGACCGGGTTGGTGCCCCCGTCCCGGCCGGCGATCTGCAGATACCCGTCACGAGCCGCGCCCAGCTGACCGGTCTCGACCAGTTGCGCGACCGCGGCCTCCACCACGCGTCGCGGACCACCGGTCAGACAGGCCAGTTCCAGCGCCGTCAACGGCCTCCCGGGTGCGGTCGACGCACCCGAGCGGGCGAGAATTCGAACAGCGAACGCGAAGAGCAAAGCAACCGAAAACCCGAGCAGATAAATGCCGATGAACGTCGGCCCGGGTATTCCCCAAGTGTCGTCCATGATCTTCCCCCTCTCTCCCCAGAGAGCCGGAAATCAAGTGGAGACACCACTTTCTTCGCCGAACGGGCACCCGGCAAGACGCCTTGACGAAGATTTAGGGTTGTGTTGGGGGTAACTTAGGCTTCCGCGTCGCCGCCGTCTTCGGGGCGCAACGTCAGCGAGATGCTGTTGATGCAGTACCGCTGGTCAGTCGGGGTGGGGTAGCCCTCGCCCTCGAAAACGTGCCCGAGGTGGCTGTGACAGGCCGCACACAGCACCTCGACGCGGACCATGCCCAGCGTGCGGTCCTCCCTGAGGATCACGCTGTCGCCGGCCAGCGGCGAGAAGAACGACGGCCACCCGCAATGCGAATCGAATTTCGTGGAACTGCGGAACAGTTCCGCACCGCACGCGCGGCAGGCGTAGACGCCGACGGTTTTCGTATCGGTGTATTCACCGACGAAGGGACGTTCGGTCCCAGCCTCGCGGAGCACCGCGTACTCCTCGGCGGACAGCTGCTGCCGCCACTCCTGGTCGGACCTGACCACGCGAGGGGTGACGCCGGTAACGGGCTTCATGGACACCTAGCCTCCGAAGCTAAGACAGGATGAACACCAGGGCGTCCCACGCCGCGACTCCCACCCCGATCAGGATCAGGCCGATCACGAGCAGGGCGAGCATCCGGTAGTAGCCGCCGAGGCGGTTCGCCGAGTCCGCGAAGTCCGAGATGCCGCCGAGGTATCCCTCCACGGTGTACCCCGACCGGCTCTTCTCGATCCGGTCGAGGTGGGCTGCGAACTCACGCACCTCGGGGTCATGCGGGTCAAGACCCTCGAGGTCCTCGCGATACCGCTGTGACGCGGGCTCATCAGGGGACGCGCTCACTGCCATGTTCAACACCATAGCCAGTCAGCTTGATTCCCGGCTCCCCAAAACCCGCTCCTCCGCCACCTCGCCGGAGCGGATGTGGACCATGGAGGTGAACCCCCATTCCTCCAGCCTGCCCAGTTGCGCGCCGAACTTGCCGCGCCGCTTGATCGCCGTGACCTGGCGCCCCTGCGCACGCAGCCCGCGCGCCACGGCCAGCACCTCGGCCGGGGCCACGTCGGCCTCGTGCAGCACGGCGACAGCGTCCGTGCGCGGAGCGTCGTCGAGCAGGTTCACGATCCGCTCGAAGCCGATGGAGAACCCGCAGGCGGGCACGTCCTTGCCCAGCGAACGGCCGATCAGCTTGTCGTAGCGGCCGCCACCGGCCACCGACGCGCTCGTGCCCGGGTGGCTCACCTCGAAGATCTGCCCGGTGTAGTAGCCCATCCCGCGCACCAGCGTCGGGTCGAACTCCCAGCCGAGCTCCCGGGTCCCGGCCAGCTCGGCGAGCGCGGTCGTGGTCGCCACCAGGTCCGCCGCGACACCGTCCGGCAGGTTCGGCACGGCGTCGGAGAGCTGGTCGGCCAGCTTGGCCGGGTCCAGGCCCTGCAACGCCGTGATGGCCGTCTGCACGCCGTCCGCCTGCGCCTCGCTGAACCCGGCCCGCTCGGTCAGCTCCTTGCGCACCCCGTCCCAGCCGATCTTGTCCAGCTTGTCCAAGGTGATGAAGAAGGCCCCCTGCGCCTCCGGCGCGACCCCCGCGCCATCGGCCAGCGCGGACAGCAACCGGCGGTCCGACAGGCGCACGGTCGTGCCGGGCAGCCCGACAGCCGCCAGCGCCTCCGTGGTCGCCTCGATCAGCTCGGCCTCGGCCAGCACCGACTCCTCGCCGATCACGTCGATGTCGCACTGGTGGAACTGGCGGTACCGGTCCTTCTGCGGCCGCTCGGCGCGCCAGACCGGGCCGATCTGGAACGACCGGAACGGCGTCGGCAGCGACGCGTGGTTGTGGCCGTAGAACCGGGTCAGCGGGACCGTCAGGTCGAAGCGCAGGCCGAGGTCGGCCAGCTCGTCGACGCTGGCGGGCAGCTCGGTCAGGCCGCGGCGGAGGATCTTGAAGATCAGCTTCTCGTTCTCGCCGCCCTGTCCGCCGGTCAGCCGGGTGATGTCCTCGAGCGCGGGCGTCTCGATGCGCTGGTAGCCGTACCGGTGGTAGACCTCGGTGATCCGCGCCAGGACGTGGTCGCGCACGGCGACGGTCGCGGGCAGGAGGTCACGAGTGCCCCTCGCGGGGCTGTTGTCCATCTTCACCGGTAGTCCTCATCAGGTCGGATACGTCCGCTAAAACTACCGGGCGCGTGCGACCCCATTTCTCACTAGGGTTGCCCCATGGCTTCGAAGGCTATCGAGCTCCCGATCGGCGACCGGATGATCCGCGTGTCCAATCCGGACAAGGTGTACTTCCCCGAACGCGAGATCACCAAGCGGCAGGTGGTCGAGTACTACATCTCGGTGGCCGAGCCGTTGGCCAAAGCGTTGCGGGACAGGCCGACGACGCTCAAGCGGTACGTCGACGGCGTGACCGGCGAGTGGTTCTACCAGAAGCGGGTGCCCAAGGGCGCGCCCGACTGGGTGCGGACCGTGACGATCAAGTTCCCGTCCGGCCGGTCCGCCGACGAGATCTGCCCGACCGAACCGGCGGTCATCCCGTGGGCGTCCAACCTGGGGACGTTCGACTTCCACCCGTGGCCGGTGCGCAGGCCGGAGGTGGATCACCCGGACGAGTTGCGCGTGGACCTCGACCCGCAGCCCGGCACGGACTTCGCCGACGCGGTGAAGGTCGCGGGCGTGCTGCGGGAAGTGCTGGTGGACAACGGGTTGACCGGCTACCCGAAGACGTCCGGCGGGCGCGGCATCCACGTACTGGTGCGGATCCGGCCGGAGTGGGACTTCATCGACGTGCGGCACGCGGTGATCGGCCTCGCGCGCGAGGTGGAGCGGCGCATCCCCGACCTGGCCACCACGGCGTGGTGGAAGGAGGAGCGCGGCGAACGCGTGTTCCTCGACTTCAACCAGGCCGCGCGGGACCGCACGATCGCGTCGGCGTGGTCGGTGCGCGGCACACCGCGTGCCACGGTGTCGATGCCGCTGACGTGGAACCAGTTGTCCGATGTGGACCCGGACGACTTCGACATCTTCACCGTGCCGGATCTGCTTGCCTCGCAAGGGGACGCGCACGCGGACATCGACGCGGAGGCGTTCGGCCTCGAGTCGCTGCTCGAGCTGTACTCGAGCGACCCCCGCGGCGAGATGCCCTACCCGCCGGACTACCCGAAGATGCCGGGGGAGCCCAAGCGGGTCCAGCCGTCCCGGGCCCGGCCGGAGCCGGAGAACCCTTAGCGCTTCACGGCCAGGCCCGCGACGATCAGCCGCTGTGGCCGGACGAGCGGCCGGACCCTCGGCCCGTCCGGCCACCACTCGGCCGCCGCGACGATGCCCGGCTCGACCAGGTCCAGGCCGGCGAAGAAGGACTCGATCTCCGCCCGCAGGCGGAAGAACCCGCTGCCCATGGGGCTCCCGGTGAGCAGCCGCTGCGTCCGCTGCGCGGACTCGCTGTCCGCACCGCTGCCCGGGTCGAAGAAATGGCTGATGGCCACGTACGAGCCCGGCGCGAGCGCGTCCACGTACACCCGCATGAAGTCGCGGATGGCGTCCGGGTCGGCGCAGTGGTGCAGCGTGCCGATCTGGTACAGCGCCATCGGCTGGGAGAAGTCCAGGTAGCGGTGCACGTCCGAGTTCTCGAGCAGCCCGGCTGCCTCGGTCAGGTCGCCGGCGATGAAGTGGGTCTGCTCGTTCTCGGCGAGCAGGGCGCGGCCGTGCGCCAGCACGATCGGGTCGTTGTCCACGTAGACGACCGTCGCCTCGGAGTTGAGCCGCTGCGCCACCTGGTGGGTGTTCTCCGCGGTCGGCAGCCCGGAACCCAGGTCGAGGAACTGGCTGATCTTGGCCTCGCCCGCGAGGAACCGGGTGACGCGGATCAGCCACTCGCGGTTGTCGCGCGCGGCGAGCATCGCGTCCGGTGAGTGCTCCAGGATGGCCCGCAGGATCGCTCGATCGACTTCGTAGTTGTCCTTGCCGCCCAGTCCGGCGTCGTACACGCGGGCGATGCTCGGCTTGGTGATGTCGATCTGCGGTAAGTCCATCGCGACATCTTGCCAGAACCGCGGGCCGGTGCCGGGGCTACGTTTTGCGGGCCAGCCCGGCCAGGAACAGCCGCTGCGGCGTGATGAGCGGTTTCACCTGTGGGCCGTCCGGCCACCACAGCGGGGCGTGCACCAGTCCAGGTGGCACGAGTTCGAGGTCGCCGAAGAACGACTCGATGTCCGCGCGGGAGCGGAAGTACCCGCTGCCCATCGGGCCGCCGGACATCACCCGCTGGAGGTCCGCCGCGGCCTGCCCGTCCTCCCCGCCCGGGTTGTGGAAATGGCTGATCGCCACGTACGAGCCGGGCGCCAGCCGGTCGATGTACTCACGCATGATCTGGCGGATCCCGTCGGTGTCCTTGAGGTGGTGCAGCACCCCGATCTGGTACAGCGCGACCGGCTCGGCGAAGTCCAGATAACGCTGTACTTCCGGGTTCGCGAACACCTCGTCGGGCTTGGTGAGGTCCATCGAGAGGAAGTGCGTGCGGTCGTTCTCCTCCAGCAGGGCACGGCCGTGCGCGAGCACCATCGGGTCGTTGTCCACGTAGACGACCGTCGCCTCGGGGTTCACCCGCTGCGCGATCTGGTGGGTGTTCTCCGCCGTCGGCAGGCCGGAGCCGAGGTCGAGGAACTGCGAGACGCCGACCTGGCCCGCGAGGTAGCGCGTGATCCTGATCAGCCAGTCCCGGTTGTCACGCGGGACGATCGTGTGGTTCGGGACGGCGGCGTCGATGGCGCGCAGCACCGCGCGGTCGACCTCGTAGTTGTCCTTGCCGCCCAACCCAGCGTCGTAGACACGGGCAACGCTCGGCCTGGTGCTGTCGATGTGCGGGAAATCCACCCCGCGCATCCTGCCAGAATCGCCCTCAGCCAGGCAGCGCGCCCACGGTGTCCTTGATCTGGCTGCCCAGTCCGCTCGCGCCCTGCCGCGCGCAGTGCGCGCAGCAGAAGAAGCGGCCCTCGACTTCGACACCGTGCCCGAGAATCCGGCATTCGCAGTGTTCGCAACGCGGCGCCAGCTTCTGGATGGCGCACTCGAAACTGTCGAACGTGTACACGTCGCCGCTGACGGTCCGTACTTCGAACGCCATCCAGTAGTCGTTGCCGCAAACGTCGCATCTGGCCAAATCGTGCATGCGCCGAGGGTGCGGCGCGCACGCCGGACCGGCAACTCGAGACCCGATCGGGTGACAGGTGCGTCCTGATGGACTGTGCAGCAGATAGGAAATGTTATATACCGTCCGACTTTATATTGTCGATTATGCGTGTTGTCGGAAAATGACAGGAAAGTGCAGATGTAGGTACTGCATTCGGCGGCTTCCAATGCAAACGTGTGCCACTAACCTTCGGCGCTACTCGCACGATGCCGTGCTGCGCGACGGGAACTGGGAGAGGACAAACCTCACATGCGTCGGAAACGACTTGCCGCTGTCTCGATGGTGCTGGTGGCGGCAATAGGGGGCTGCTCGGCGCTCGACGGATCCGCTGAGACACCGCAGGGGCAGGGCGCTGCCGGCCTGGAGAAATCCACGATCAACGTGGCTGATCTGAAGATCATCGACTCCGCGCCGATCCGTCTCGCAATGGACAACGGGCACTTCAAAGCCGAAGGCCTCGACGTCAAACTGACAACGGGCGCCAAGGGCTCGGCGAATATCCAGAACGTCATCGGCGGGACCGCCGACATCGTGCTGACCAGCTACCCGCCCGCGATCACCCCGGTGGCCAAGAAGGTCGCCGAGCTGAAGGTCGTCGCGGACGCCATCACCACCACGGAGGACCTGTTCCTGCTGGTGGTCAAGAAGGACGGCCCGATCACGAAGGTGACCGACCTGGTCGGCAAGAAGATCGCGGTCAGCTCACCCGGCGGGATCGGCGAGCTCGCGCTGCGCTCCCAGATGAAGATCCACGGCATCGACATCACCAAGGAGCAGTACCAGTCCACGTCCTTCGCGGACATGCCGACGTTGCTGAACAACAACGACGTGCAGGCGGCGATCATGAACGAGCCGTTCCTGACCGAGGCGCTGCAGAAGGCGGGCGTGACCAAGCTGATCTCGCCGTTCAGCGGGTCGACCGCGGACTTCCCGACCTCGGGCTGGATCGCGACGAGGAAGTTCGTCGACGAGAACCCCAGGACCGTCGCCGCCTTCCAGCGCGCGATGGCCAAGGCGGTCACGGACGCGCAGGGGCGTGACGCCGTCGAGAAGGTCGTGATCAAGTACATCGGCGTGAAGGACAACGTGGCGAAGCTGATGACGCTGCCGACGTTCTCCTCCAGCACCGACCCGAGGCGGTTCCAGCGGGTGGTCGACCTGATGGTGGCGACCGGTGAGCTCAAGGAGACCGAGCGCGTCGACATGCAGACCATGGTGATCGCGCCGGCGAAGTAGATGGCCCGCGCGGCCGGGGAGGACGCGCCTCCCCGGCCGTCCGGTGTGGACAGTCAGGCCAGCCGGTGCGTGCGGTACAGCGTGGCCACGAACGGGATCGCGAGCGTGGCCGTGCCGCGTTCGGCCGCGTGCGCGACCAGGTGGTCGTGCAGCTTGCCGAGCAGGGCGGCGCGTTCGCCTTCCGGCAGCGAGATCGTCGCGCTGTAGGTGCTGTGCATGGCGCAGATCTGCTGCGGGGTCATCTCGCGTTCGTATTCGGCGACGTGTTTCTCGATCGGCCCGAACGGCAGATCCGGCGGCAGTTGCAGCCGGTGCACGGGGCGCCCGGGGATGTGCGCCGAGAGGATCACGTTCTGCACTTCTTCGAGCCACAGGTCGCTGTCACCGCGGTCGTGCCAGGAAACGCCGAGAACACCGCCGGGTTTGAGGCAACGCGCGGCTTCCGCACCCGCTTTGGGCGGATCGAACCAATGCCACGCGTTGCTCGAAACAACCGCGTCGGCGCAACCGTCCGCGACCGGCAGCGCTTCCGAACTGCCGACGTGCACGGACGCGTCCGGGAACTTCTCCCGCAGCCAAGCGACCATCTGCGGATCCGGATCCACCGCGACCACCCGGCCCGCGCGTTTCAACAGAATCCGGGTCATGTGACCGGTTCCCGCGCCGACGTCGACGACGACACCGATGCCCGCGGGCAACAGCCAATCAGCGGCGAGTTCCGGCACGGCCGGACGGTGCTGGTCGTAGTGGGCGGGATCGACACCGAAAACCAATCCGGGCTGAGCCGTCATTCGTGGAATCCTCCAGTCGGTGGCGAAAAAGCACATCGAGGCTAGCGCTGTTCCGATCACCGCCGGTACGCCGATTGCCCTATTCGGCCGAGGGATTCGACCGCGCGTTGATGACGCGTTCGACGGGCACACCGCACTCCTCGGCGCGTTCACACCCGTGCGGCAACCAGTCGAGCTGGCCGGGCGCGTGCGCGTCGCTGTCGATCGCGAACTCGCAGCCGATCTCGACGGCCAGCCGCAGCAGCCGCTTCGGCGGATCGAGGCGCTCCGGCCGTGAGTTGATCTCGACGGCGACCCCGTTGTCCCGGCACGCCTCGAACACCGCTTTGGCGTCGAACGCCGACTCCGGCCGGTCGCGTTTCGCGGTGCGCATCCGGCCGGTGCAGTGCCCGAGGATGGTGACGTGCGGGTTGCCGACGGCCTTGATCATCCGCCTGGTCATCTCGGCGGACGGCATGCGCAGCTTGGAATGCACGCTCGCGACGACGACGTCCAACTCCGCCAGCACGTCCTCGGCCTGGTCGAGACCGCCGTCGAGGAGGATGTCGACCTCGATCCCGGTGAGGATCCGGAACGGTTTCAGCTCGTCGTTCAGCTCGGCGACGATGTCGAGCTGGCGGCGAAGCCGCTCCGTCGTGAGGCCGTTGGCGACGGTGAGGCTGGGGGAGTGGTCGGTCAGCGCCATCCACTCGTGGCCGATGTCGCGCGCGGCCTCGGCCATCTCACGGATGGTGCTGCCGCCGTCGGACCACTCGGAGTGCGTGTGGCAGTCGCCTTTGAGCGCGGCGCGCATGGCGTGCCCACCGGCGACGGGAATTGTCGCTTCCTCGATCAACCTGCCGAGGTAGTCCGGCTGGCGGCCGGCGAGGGCGTCGCTGATGACACCGGCGGTCGACTTGCCGATGCCCGGCAGCCGGGTGAGCGTGCCGCGTTCGGCGCGCAGCCGGACTTCGTCGGCGGGCAGGCCGTCCACTATGGCCGCGGCCTTCCGGAACGCCTGGATCTTGAACGTGGGCTCGCCCTTGCGCTCGAGGTAGAACCCGATCTGCCGGAGTGCTTTCGCAGGATCCATGCGTTCATCATGGTCCTTAGTACGATGGATCGAGTGCACAAGGTGGAGGGAGAGCCGATGTCGCAGGACTACGTCGTGCGTTACGTCGGCGGACCGCTGGACGGACGCGTGGACACGCTGTCGCAGTTGCCTGCCACGTTGAAGGAAACAGTGACCCACGTGCACCTGCACGGCGGGCCGAAGATCGTGCACCACTACGACCTGCACTACGCGGTGGAGTACGGCTGCGAGTACCGGTTGCGCGGTGGTGCAGAGTAAAGACCATGCTCTCCGACAACGACATCACCCAACTGCGTGACGCGCTGGAAAAAGGCAAGCCCCCGACAGTGTGGTTCACCGGACGGGCAGTAGGGGTGGACCCGGGGAAGTCGGGGAAAGTGGTGTCCTTCGCGTCACCGGAAGAGGGCGACTTCATCGAAGTCAAGCCAACGGGTTCACAGGACACGTTGTCCTTCTCGAAAGCGGAACTGACGCTGACCCGCCCGAAACAGCGCCCAGCGCCGAAGAAGCAGGCGGCCCCCGCAGCGGCGTCGGCCCCGGCCCCGGCCCCCGCGCCGGTCGAAGAGCAGATCTACCAGCCGGAGCAACCACAACCGGCCGAGAAGAAGAAACCCACGCCCCGCCGCCGGACGGTTCCGCCGTCGGAAGTGACGGTGACCCTGCACTCGACCCCGCGCGGCGACTGGACAGTCGACGTGGTGGTCGGCAAGAAGCGCAGTGTCCGTGCGATGCCGATCCCGGCGGCGGCGATCCACAAGATAGCCAAAGAGCTGCCGAACCAAGTGGAGGACGCGATCAGCGCGGTGATGGCGGCGGCGAGACAGCAGCACGAGGAACGCATCGCCTTCCTGCAAGCAGAACTGGACGCCGCCCGCCGATCGCTGAACGAGCTCACTTAGCGATCCCCGCGGCCGGGCCCGCGCCACCAATGTGGCCTCCCGTGCCCCCACGCGCAGCCAGGGCGGCGTTCGTTGCGTCCTGAGCGGGCTGGGCGGAGCGCTGAAACAACCGTGTTGGGATCTGCCTTGGCTGTAGGTGTATCCGAGTGTGCCAGCCGATCTCGTACGCCTCGGCAGATCTTTCGCCGCCAAGCGCGCTCGTCGGGACTTGCAGATCGGTCCGGTTGTGACGCCAGGACGGTCGCCATCGCCTCGCCACCGCCTCGCTGGGTATGGCCACCGCAGCATCCGGATCACCCGTGCACGAGTGGCCCCGACCAGCGGCGACGAGGTGTTCGAAGCGAAACGCGTCCACTTGGGCAGCGTCCACACCCAGCCGACGGCCGCCCGTCACCTGCGTGACTTGGTCCGCAGACGACAGGCAGATCCGCGCCACCGGCCCATGCGCTGAACACGCCGAGCACCGTGACCCGACGCCGTCCCCCGTCCGTTCCCCGATCTTCGGGCACGGACCATAGCCGACTCCGACCTGGTCAGACGTTGCGGAACCTGTCCGTCCACGCGGTCACAGCCGACCACCTGTCCGGGTGATCCGCCAGGTCAGGGGAACCAACCTCGCGCCAGTTCCGTCACAGTCAAGACGGGCCACGTCACCCCTTGATACCGTGGCCCAGGGAGGCCGGAACGAGGGGACGCCATGTACGAAGACCTTGACGCAGAGGCCAAACGCGGCATCAGCTGGGACTCCATCGGCTCGAGCATGGACGCTTTCGCGGGCATGGCCGCAAGCGGCGGCTTCGAGGTCAACCAGTCCGGCGGCGATGCCCTGCTCAAAGCCATCAGGTCCATGCGCGAGTGGGCCAACGAGCAGCAGTTGGGGCTGCGTGACCTGGCGCAGCGCATGCCATTGGGTGGCAGCAACGCTGCGCAGGTAATTGCTCCTTATGCGCAGCAGGTGGCAGTTGATGGGCAAGGCTTCTTGACGCAATTGAAGCATTTCAACGACTCTCTGGCAAAGGCTGAAGAGGGTATTAATAAGGCGATGGCGAACTATAAAGCCACAGAACAGGCCAACCGGGCTGCGCTCGGTCGTATCGAACCGGTGTGAATTATCGGATATCCATCCCGCATTGGACTGTGAACAGGTGAGGCGTTAGTGAAGAAGTCGGTTCTGGCAACTGTTGCCCTTGTTGCCTTGGCGGTGAGCCTGGGCGCGTGTAAGAGCGAGACCGGCGGATTGCCAACACCCGGCAACACGACGACGGACACCTCTCGTCCCAAGCTGCCTAACGGGGGGAGTTCGACGTCGAAGACGCCTGGATCCACCAGCTCGGCACCCGGCGACAACCTTCTCAAGGACCTGGACCCTTGTAGCCTGCTTGGCGCTGCTGAGACGTCGACATTCGCGGTTGGTGCAGGCAAGCCGGAGGAAGCTGAGCCGGGTAAGCGTACAAGCTGTCTTTGGAATTCAACGCAGACCGGGGAGTATTCGATTCAGGTGGCGCTCTACGAGACTGCCGGCCTTAAGGATGTGTATGCCACAGGAGGGATCAAAGAGATCCCAAACGTCGGTAAGCGCAAGGCTGTTCAGTCCATTTACGGGACGTCCTGCGCGATCAGTCTCGCGGTGACGGAAACTTCACGAGTCGACGCGGCAGTGGCTTCTGGAAATGACAGCTCCAGGGCGTGTCAGATCGCGACGCAGGTAGCCCAGATTGTGGAACCCAAATTGCCAGGTGGGAGCTGAGTAGTCATGGCACCGAGGCACGCGGAACCGGAGTACAACCCGGGGATGGCGACGGCGTACAACCCGTCAACCCGCCGGGGTGACACCCACGGTGTCGAGATGCAGGGGACGTCGGACAAGCGCGGCCAGGTGCAGACGCAGGTCGAGCGGGATGTCGACCGGGAGATCGAAGACCAGAACTGGTGGAGCAGGATCTTCTCGGAGGTCTCACGTGAAGGCACCGTGAGGGAACGGGTCGACCAGCAGATGCGGGATCAGGCCGCGGCTCTGCAGCAGGGGGTGCAGACGCGCCAGCCGCCGATGATGCAGTGCACGAACTACCAGAGCTACGAGCACAACCAGCTTGAGACGATGGTCAAGGAGGGCGTCAATCCCGGTCAGGTCGGGACGGTCGGCTCCAAGTGGCTTGACGCGGGCAACCGGATGGTCGAGTTCCAGACCGATGTCGTCAAGGCCATCGGCGACAGCCAGACGGAGTGGCGGGGCAAGGCCGCTGACACGGCCCGCACCTTCATGACGGATGTCGGCAACTGGGTCGGCAAGGCGGGCGTCAGTGCGCAGCTCGCGGGTACCCAGACCCAGCAGTACAGCTCTGCTTTGGAGACGGCCAAGAACAACATGCCGCCGCCGGTCGACTTCGATGTCGACAAGGCCAATGCGGATTTGGACCGGACCACTGATCCGTTCCAGTACATGACCAAGTACGTCACCTACATGGCGAAGTACAACCAGCAGCAGGAGGCCAAGCAGCAGGCTGTCCAGGTTGTGGGGACGTACGACAGCACGCTCGGTGGCGCGAGCACCATGCCTGCTTTCGCTGCCCCGCCGACCATGAATGGCGGGTCTCCGCCTCCGCCGCCTCCACCCCCGCCGCCGCCTCCTCCGCCTCGGCCTCCTGGCAAGGATGATCCGAATGGGCCCGGTGGTGGTCCTGGGGGCGGGCCGGGTGGTGGACCCGGTGGCGGTCCTGGCGGTGGGCCGGGTGGTGGGCCGGGTGGTGGACCCGGCGGCGGTCCTGGCGGTGGCCCCGGGGGTGGTCCTGGTGGCGGTCGGCCTGGGCCGGACATCGGCACGGGTACCGGTGGCGGTCCCAACGGCGGCAAGGGGCCTGGCAGCGGAACAAGCGGTCAGGGTTACATCCCTGGCAGTGGTGTGCGTGGCAACAACTCCGGCAACAACTCCGGCTACGACCCCTCCACTGGGGGTATGTCTCCTGGCTTCATGCCTGCCACGGGCGGTGGTTACTCGTCCGGTGGCGGTGGTGGGTCCGGTTACGGCGGCCGTGGTGGCGGCGGTGGCTTCGGGCCTGGCGGTGGTGGTCCTGGTGGGACTGGCACCGGTACTGGGACCGGTGGTCCTGGTGGGGCCAAGAGTGGCTTCGGCCCCGGCGCCAACGCGGGTGTCGGTGGCCTTGCCGCTGAGCAGGCCGCTGGTGGTGGACGTGGTGGTGCCGCTGGTATGGCTGGCCGTCCTGGCGCCGCGGGTATGGGCGGTATGGGTGGCATGGGCGCCGGTCGGGGTGAGGGCGGGGAGGACGAGGAGCACCAGCGTCCCTCGTACCTCGTCGAGCCTGACCCGGACAGCATGTTCGGCACCGACGAGGTGACGGCCCCGCCCGTCATCGGCGGTTAGACGTCTGGGCGGGCGCCACGTGTGGCGCCCGCCGAAGCGGCGACCACGCACAGGACCGCGGCCCACTGCATCGCGTGCAGTGACTCGTGCAGCACCAGAAGACCGACCAGGGCCGCCACCGCTGGTTCCAGGCTCATCAGGATGCCGAACACCCGCGGCGGCAGCTTGCGCAGTGCTTCCACTTCCAGCGAGTACGGGATCACCGACGACAGCAGCGCCACGCCGAGCCCCACGACCAGCACCCACGGCTGGATCAGTGCCGACGCACCGCTGTCGGCCACGCCGAAGGGCACGGCCACCAGCGCCGCGACCACCATCCCCAACGCCAGGCCGTTGCCTTCCGACGTGTGCCGCCCCAGTGCCGCGCCGAGCAGGATGTACAGCCCCCAGCACATTCCCGCCGCCAGTGCGAACAGGAATCCGGCGAGGTTGAGGTCGCCGCGTCCTTCCATCAGCAGGACCACGCCTCCGGCCGCGAGCACGGCCCAGAAGGCGTCCAGCCATCGCCGTGACCCCGCCAGGGCCACCGCGAGCGGTCCGAGGAACTCGATGGTCACCGCTATGCCGAGCGGGATGCGGGCCAACGCCATGTAGAAGCACAGGTTCATCACGCCGAGCACCACGCCGAAGCCGAGTACCACTGTCCAGCTGCGACGGTCCATGCGCGGTGATGGCCGCCACAGCAGCATCAGCACCAACGCCGCGAAGAACAGCCGGATGGCCACCGTGCCCAGGCTGCCGATCGCGCCGAACAGGTTCTTGGCCAGTGCCGCGCCCACTTGCACGCTGACGATGCCGACCAGGATCTGCGCTGGTGGCGGCACCGCGCCGAGTGTCCGTCCGGCCAGGGCTGTCAGGGTGAACCGGGGTAACCGGCCGCGTCCGGCTCGGTCGGCGTGCATCGTGGCCATGCCCGGATGGTCGGTGGTCGCGCCCCGGGCGTCACGTGATTTTTCAGGATCCGGGAACGGTGCTCACGTGGTCCTCACGAACGCCGTGCGAGGGTGTGGCCATGGGCACCTTGGCGCGACGGGCGATTGTGCTGCTCGCGGCGGTTGCCTCCGTCACCACCGCCTGCACGGCCGTGCCGTCGCAGCGTCCGGCGATCGTGGTCAACGACGGCCCTGTCGAGCAGCAGGCGCCGCCCGCGACGAGCGCGGCGCGGTTGCCGGTGCCACCGTTGGAGGAGCCGACTCGCCCCACGGTGTCGTGGGCGGACTGCGACGCGGTCATCAAGACCCGCATGAGCACGTACGGCGTGCCTGAGCAATCTGTGCAGTGCGCGCGGGTGCAGACCATGGTGGACTCGCCGAGCCTTCCCGGTCGCACCCCGATGCGCCTGACCGTCCTCAAGGCGGGCACTGGCCGGGCGCCGATCGTGGTGGTCAGCGACGTGCAGGGCGAGCCGGGCACGGTCAAGGCCGCGCGGCTGGCCGCGAGCCTGCCGCCGGAGTTCCTCACCAAGTTCTCGCTGATCGGCGTCGACCGCCGGGGCTCAGGCAGTTCCGAACCGATCCGGTGCGTCCAGGACGACATCCGCTCGGACATCGTCGACGCCGACCCGGCCGCCGAGGACCTCGAGGACCTGCTCGACGTGGTCCGCCAGGCCGGTCAGCAGTGCATCATCAGCCTGGAGAACCGGCTGTACGCGATGGACACCTGGCGCACCGCCGCCGACCTCGAGAAGGTCCGTGAGGCGCTGGGCCTGCAGCGGCTGAGCGCGATCGGGATCGGCGAGGGCTCGCGGGTGCTCGGTGTGTACGGCGACCGGTTCCCCGACCGGGTCGGCCGGATGGTGTACGACGGCCTGCCCGATCCCAGCGGCGACTCGCTGGTCACGATGGAAGGCGCCGCCACCGGCGCGGAGGCCGCGTTCGCCGAGTTCGCCAAGGACTGCGTGGCCCGCAACTGCCCGCTCGGCGCCGATCCCAGGCAGACGTTCCTCGACCTGGTCCGCAAGCTGCGCGCCAGCCCGATCCCGTCGGTGGACGCCGGGCTCACGGCGGGCAGCGCGACCCGTGCGGTGCTCACGGGCCTGGCCAACCGGTCGGGCTGGCCCGCGCTGGCCGACGCGATGGCCAAGGCACGCGACAACGACGGCACCGCGTTGATCAAGTACGTCAAGCCGCTGATCGACGACAGCAGGGAGCAGCCGACCGCGTTGGACGTCGCGCTGGTGACCGGCTGCAACGACACCAAGACCCGGCTGGCGCTGGAACGCCTGAACACCACGGGCAAGGAGTGGCGCGCCCGGTACCCGTTGTTCGGTGGCGTGATGGCGCAGAACCTCGTGCTGTGCAGTGCGTGGTCCGTCGCGGCGCAGCCGCCGCTGTCGCTCAGCGGCCGTGGCCTGCCGCCGATCGTGGTGCTGAGCACGGCCAGTGACCCGGTGACGCCCCAGCCCGGAACGCAGCGCAGCGCGCAGCAACTGCCGAGCGCGGTGCTGGTCTCGTGGCAGGGCGCGGGGCACGGCGCTTTGGGGCCGTCGCCGTGTGCCACGGACGCGGTGCGCGCGTTCCTCGGTGACGGCAAGGTGCCCGCGGCGGGAACTGCTTGCCCTCCGTAAGCGCGAAAGGCGGTTCTGCGTGGCGGCGGTTGCTCCTACGTTGAGTGCTGGGCCCGGATCGGGTCCCACGCAAGGAGGACGTCGCATGCGAAAACGTTTCCTGCTCATGCCCTTGGTCGCCGCGCTGACGGGGATCGCCCTGCCCGCACCGGCATCTGCCATCGTCGGCGGCACGCGGACCACCCAGCCGCAGCCGTTCGTGGTCTCGTTGCAGACCGCGAGTGGTGGCCACATCTGCGGTGGTGCGCTGATCAAGGCGAACTGGGTCGTCACCGCCAAGCACTGCGGGACGCCGGCTCAGGTGCGGATCGGCAGCCTGAACCGCACTTCCGGTGGCACGGTGGCACGAGTGGCCCGGACCGTCGCACATCCCGTCGCGGACCTGGAGCTGCTCCAGCTGGCGACCGCGGTCACCCACGCGCCGATTCCGATCGCCGGCGACTCGGGTCCGGCCGGCACCCCCGTGGTGATGTTCGGGTGGGGAAAGACCTGCCCGAACGGCTCGTGCACCGAGCCGACCGCGCTGAACCAGCTCAGCAGCACGATCGTCGACGGCAGCCGGTGCGCCGGCGGGCGGGATCGGCTCTCGGGTGAGATCTGCGTCGACAACAAGGACAACTCGGGTCCCTGCGCCGGGGACTCCGGCAACCCGCTGACCAAGAACGTCGCCGGCGCGCGGCAGTTGATCGGCGTGCACAGCCGGGCCGGCGGCTTCCCCTGCGGGGCGGCCCCGTCCAGCCACGCCGACGTGCCGGACGACCGCACCTGGATCATCCAGCACACCGGGGGCTGACCGGGCTACGCCCGCAGGCCCGCCACGAGTTCGTACGAGTGCAGCCGGTCGGTGGCCGAGTGCACCATCGTGGTGATCATCAGCTCGTCGGCCTCGGTCTCGGACAGCAGCTTCTCGATGCCGCGCTCGACGGTCGACGGGCTGCCCACGATCTGCGACGACAGCCGGTCCTCGACGATGAGCCGTTCGACGTCGGTGTACGGGTACGCCGCGGCTTCCTCCGGCGTGGAGATCAGCCCGGGACGGCCGGAACGCAGCTTGAGGAACGACAACGCGCCGGGACCGGCGATGTACGCGGCCTGCTCGTCGGTGTCGGCGCAGATCACCCCCGCGGCAACCATCGCGTAGGGCTTGTCGAGCACGGCCGATGGCCGGAAGTTCTGACGGTACAAGGCAAGCGCTGGCAACGTGTTCTGCGCGCTGAAGTGGTGGGCGAACGCGAACGGCAGCCCGAGCATCCCGGAAAGCTGTGCGCTGTAACCACTTGAGCCGAGCAGCCAGATCGGCGGCTGGTTGCCCGCGGCCGGGACGGCGGCGATTCCCTCGGCCTCGCCGCGGAAGTACGCGATCAGCTCGCTGAGCTGCTCGGGGAAGTCGTCGGCCGACAGCGGCTGCGGGGAGCGGCGCAGCGCGTGCGCGGTGCGCGGGTCGGTGCCGGGGGCGCGCCCGAGACCGAGGTCGATCCGGCCCGGGTGCAGCGCTTCGAGCATGCCGAACTGTTCGGCGACCACGAGCGGCGCGTGGTTGGGCAGCATCACGCCGCCCGAGCCGACGCGGATGCTCGACGTCGCCGACGCGAGGTGTGCGATCAGCACTGCGGGCGCCGAGCTCGCGACGCCGGGCATGTTGTGGTGCTCGGCCACCCAGTACCGGTGGTAGCCCAGTTCTTCGGTGCGCTTCGCCAGCTCGATCGAGTCGCGCAGCGCCTGGGCTGAGGTGTGGCCCTCGCCGACGGTGGCGAGGTCGAGTACCGAGTAAGGGATGGCCATACCAGGGCTAACCGGCGGCAGGCTCCGGTTTATTCCCGGGTGCGGACCTCGCCGCGCAGCACCGCGTCCAGGTCGTACCGGGCGGGCTCCTCCAGCTGCGAGTAGTCGCACGAGGACGGCACGCGGTCCGGGCGCCACCGCTTGAACTGCGCGGTGTGCCGGAACCGGCCCGGATAACCGCCCTCGGTGTGCTCGTAGCCCACCTCGACCACGCGCTCCAGCCGGAACGGCACCCACTCCGCCTGTGCGCTGCGCCACCGGTTGATCTCGCCGGGAACCCTTGTGCCCTCGGCGATCTCGCCCGTCCACGGGTGGCCCTCGGCGCCGTCGGGGATCAGGTACGCCAGTTCCGCGGCCAGTTCGCGGCGCCGCTCGGCCGGGAACGAGCCGACCACGCCGACGCTGTGCAGGGTGCCCTTGTCGTCGTACAGGCCCAGCAGCAGCGACCCGACGGCGGTGCCGGGTTCGGTGTCCTTGTACCAGCGGATCCCGGCCACGACGCAGTCCGCGGTGCGGGAGTGCTTGTACTTCAGCATGGTCCGCTTGTCCGGTGTGTACGGTCCTTGCGCGGGTTTGCCGATCACGCCGTCCAGTCCGGCGCCTTCGAACAGCGTGAACCACTCCCTGGCCAGGCCGGCGTCCTGAGTCGCCGGGGTGAGGCTGACCGCGTCGGTGCCCGCGACCAGTTCCTCCAGGATCTGGCGGCGCTTGACGCCCGGCTCCTCCAGCACCTCACCGGAGGGCACCTGCAGCACGTCGAACGCGACGAACGTCGCCGGGGTGGTCTCGGCGAGCATGGTCACGCGGCTGGCCGCCGGGTGGATGCGCTCGGAGAGCGCGTCGAAGTCCAGCCGCCCGTCGCGCCCGACGACCAGTTCGCCGTCGAGCACCACCCCGTCGGGCAGGCCCTTGGTCAGCCGCTCGACCATCTCGGGGAAGTACCTGTTCAGCGGCTTGGACGACCGGGACTGCAGCACGACGTCGTCGCCGTCGCGGAACACCAGGCAGCGGAACCCGTCCCACTTCGGTTCGAAGATCAGGTCGGCACCGTCGGGGATCGAGCCGGCCGGCTTGGCGAGCATGGGTTTGACCGGTGGAGTCAGCACTCAGCGACGATAGGCCAGCATCAGGAAGTCGTCATCCCGCAACGCCGCCGCCAGCTTCATGCGCCTGGCCTCGGCCAGCACCGGCCCGCTGGCGATCCGGCCGGAGTCGCCCGCGGTGAGCAGCGGTGACATCGTCAGGTTGAGCTGGTCGACCAGGTCGGCGGCGATCATCCCGCCGAACAGCCGGGGCCCGCCCTCGCAGTTGACCCGGTACAGCCCACGGCGACCGAGCTCGGCCACAGCGAGAGTGAGGTCGACGTGCTCGTCGCCGACGACGACGACGTCAGCGCCCGCGTCGGCCAGCGCGGCACGGCCGGGCGCGGCCTCGGCGGTCAGCACGATCGTCGGCACGCGCGTTTCGGTGATCAGCGCCGAGTCCGGGCTGATCGAGCACTTGCCCGTGACGACCGCGACGGGCGGCAGCGGCGCGAGGCCGAGCCGCGCACGGCGTTCCGCGCGCACCTCGTTGGGCTTGAGGCCCTGGTAGCGCTCGATCAGCGCGGTCGTCGCCCCGACCATGATCACGTCGGCGAGGTCGCGCTGCGTGTGGAAGACCTTCTGGTCGCCCGGCCCGGACAGCCCGGCCGATCTGCCCGCCACGGTCACCGCGCCGTCCAGGCTGGACACGAAGTTCACCTGGACGAAGGGCCGGTCGAGGCCCGCGGGATAGGCGTAGAGCGCTTCCAGCGCGGTGTCGGTCAGCTCACCGGTGCCGGGGTCCGGCCAGAGGGTCTGCACGGGTGCAATGAGACCATGCCGCACATGCCCGCTCCACGCCTGGTAGACCGCCATCCGGAGATCGAGGCGGAAGAGCTGATCGCGGCTCTGGTGCCGCCGCCGCGGTTCGCGGGCGTCCGGTTCGGCACGTACGTGCCCAACCCCGGCGAGCCGACGCAGGCGGCGGCCGTGACCGCGGGCCAGCGGTTCGCGCAGGGCGTCGGCCCGGTGGCCAAGCAGGGCCTGTTCAACCGGATCTTCAGCAAGCGCGTGCCAGACCCGGCACCGGGGCTGTACCTGGACGGCGGGTTCGGTGTCGGCAAGACGCACCTGCTGGCGTCCATCTGGCACGCCGTGCCGTCGGCCGAGAAGTCGTACGGCACGTTCGTGGAGATCACGCACCTCGTTGGCGCGCTTGGCTTCGCCGAGGCCGTGCGGCGGCTGTCCACGCACCGGCTGCTGGCCATCGACGAGTTCGAACTGGACGATCCCGGTGACACGACGCTGGTCACCCGGTTGCTGACCGAGCTGACCGACGCGGGCGTGCACGTGGCCGCGACCTCGAACACGTTGCCGGACAAGCTCGGTGAGGGCCGGTTCGCCGCGGACGACTTCATCAGGGAGATCCGCGCGCTGTCCGCGCGGTTCACCGTGGTGCGTGTGGACGGTCCGGACTACCGGCACCGCGGCCTGCCCGACGCGCCGGACCCGATGACCACCGACGAGATCGACGCGCACGCCGCCGCGGTCCCCGGCTCCACTGTGGATGACTTCGACGAACTGTGCGCGCATCTGGCCAAGTTGCACCCGTCGCGTTACGGCAAGCTCGTCGCTGACGCGCCCGCGGTGCACATCAAGGGCCTGCACGCGGTGCCGGACCAGGACGTGGCGTTGCGCATGGTCGCGCTGGCGGACCGGCTGTACGACCGCGCCGTGCCGGTCGCGGTCTCGGGTGCGCCGCTGTCCGAGCTGTACACCGACGAGATGCTGCGCGGCGGGTACCGCAAGAAGTATCTGCGTTCGATCAGCAGGCTGACCGCTCTCGCCCGCGACGCGGGGGCGGGTTTTGGTCGGTGATGATACCGGTATGGCGGGTTTGCTATTCCGTGACAATGTGGGTTTCTCCGGATAGCAAAAACTGATCATCGAATGCCTCTGAGAGTGTTCGATTGGTCACTCGATTGACCGTGCCAGTTGATCTGTTTCGTTATGGGCAATAACTCTGGAAAGTTTCCAACATAGATCAACTTGCGGCTCTGACATGCGCGAACAGGATTCTGTTGCGCATGCTGATGTTGGTGTGTTAGTACTCACGGACCACAATGTGTGTGCCGCTTGGCTCCGTCCGAAAGTGGGTTACAGGCAGTTAGCCTGTCGTTTAAGGTCCGGGCACGCCCGATGGTCGGCGGTTTTCGAGGGGGTCAGGAGAAAATTGAGGAACGCGTGTTGAGACGGTCCATGGAAACCGTGCGGCAAACGAGCACGATGAGCCGCCGCACACTGCTCGCCGGTATGGGTGCCTTCGCGTTGAGCGCCTGCGGCGACTCGTCCTCGTCGACGCCGGCCAACCCCGCGCCGGAGATCCCGGAGATCCGGCTGGGTGTGCTGAAGGTGACCGACACCGCACCGTTGTTCGTGGCGCAGCGCGAGGGGATCTTCGCCAAGTACGGCCTGAACCCGAAGTTCGTCACCATGGAGCTGACCGGCGACCAGCGCCCGGACCTCGAAGTGGGCGGCCAGGCCGACGTGGCCTTCGACAGCTGGGTCACCATCTTCCTCAACATCACCGACGGCGCCGACTGGGTCGTGCTCGGTGAGGCGTACCAGGCCGCGCCGCGGTGCACGGGGCTCGTCGCGGGCTCGAAGTCCCGGATGCGCACGATCTCCGACCTGACCAGCAAGCCGATCGGTGTGAACAACCTCCGCGGGCTCGGCGTGCTGCTGACCAACAGTTTGCTGCGCACCAGCGGGATGAAGCCGACGGACGTCAAGTACGTCGAGAAGCCGTTCGACGCGCTCGCCGACGCCGTGCGCAACGGCGAGGTCGCGGCGGCCTGGATGGTCGAGCCGTACATGACCCGCTCGCAGCTGGAAGCCGGGTGCGTGCTGTTCGCCGACACGGCCGTCGGCCCGACCGCGGACTTCCCGCAGTCCGGCTACGCCTGCGCACGCAGCTTCGCGCGCAAGAACCCGAACACGGTGCGCGCGTTCCAGCTCGCCCTCGCCGAGGCGCAGCAGCGCTCGCTCGACCGGTCGCTGGTGGAGAACGTGCTACCCGAGTACATCTCGGTCAGCAAGAACGTGGCGCAGCTGATGAACCTGGGCAACTACCCCAGCACCACGCTGGCCATCCGCCCGCAGCGCGTGGCCGACCTGATGCTGGAACAGCAGTTCATGGCGCAGAAGATCGAAGTCAACAAGCGCATGGCGAGCATCAACCCGCCGTCATGAGGCCCGGTGGGCACGGCGCCGCCGTGCCCGCTCAGTTCTTGCGGTTGGCGTTGACCAGCGTCCACACCGAGACCGGATTGCGCGTCTCCTCGGTGGCCGGCGCGGACCTGACCGGGGGAGCGGACTGCACGCGCTCCGAGCGGGTCCTGGGTTTCGGCGGACTCTGCTTCGGCGGAGGAGGGTCAGCCACGGCTCGTCGCGAGCTCAGTTCGAGGCGGAGTTGGTCGTAGATCGGTGTATCAGTCACACCGTCGTCCTTCCGTCGCCGTGGATGATGCGACAAGGTTACGCCCGGTGCGCAAGCAGGTTCACAGCGCCACCCCCATTTTACGGGGACCATACGCGTCGCGAGGTGCGTAAACACGCGTGACGCTGGCATCTCAACTGGCGGGACGGCCGTAGCGCAGCTTCGCCTCCGCCGGAGTCAACGTGTGCGGATTCGGTGGCGTGGTCCGGTGCAGCAGATGCTGGGCAGCCACGCGGCGGGTCGCTGGGATGACGTCTCCGAGCACCGACAAGTAGGTCTGCGGACCGCGGTTGACGAGCGAGCGGATCGCCGTGCGTGTCGCGGGAACAACCACGCGATCGACCAACGCGGGTTGGTCGGAGCCACCGACCGTGCGCATCCACTTCGGTAATGTGGCGATGGTGGCCGGTGCCATGAGACGGCTGACGGCGCTGATCTTGCGGCGTCCTTTGCCGCCCTCGGTGCGCACCAGGTAGTGCATGCCCTGGTGGGCCCGTTCGGACGTACACAGCCGGGGCCGGACCTCCGCGTAGTACGCACGCACCTCCTCGCGAGATCGTGGCACGTCAGAGGGTTTGCACGTCTGTAACTCGGCGGCGGTCACGCACTCGGCCCAGTACCGCTCCTCCTGCTTGGGCGTGAGCGGGCCGGGGCCGTACATCTCGTGGCACTTGAGCACCGAGTGCCATCCCGTGACGTGGATGTTCGAGATGGCCGCACGGCTGGTGCTCACGGACCCGGACCACTACCGGCCGGAACGGGTCGTCGCCGCGATCCGCGCGGCCGTGGGGCTCACCGCGTCCCGCTGGTGACAGGCTCCTCGTCCCGCGCAGCGTTCTTGACAGTGCGACGACCGGCGGCACGGTCGATCACCAACGCGACGGTGAGCACGGTCGCGATGGCCACACACGCGCCGCCGACGGTGTCGGTAATGTAGTGGTACTTCATGCCCACAAGCGCCGTCGCGCCGATGACCGCGACGATGAGCGCACCCGCTGCGGTCAGGACGAGCACGGTCGTACGCGTGGCGAAGGTGGCCAGCACCAACACCGTCAGCACGGCGACCATGGTGGCGGTGTGCCCGCTCGGGAACGCCAACGACCCGTTGTTGATGGTCCGGCCGAACGCCGGCTTGAGCACCGCGCTGCTGAACACGGCCGAGAGCACCGGCCCCGCGACAGCGAGAACGGCCAGCCGGGGCCGCCTCAGTGCGACCGCACCCATCACGATCAGGCCGATCACGACGACCAGGAGGACAGGATCGGTGGGCGTCAGCATCGCCTGCAGCAGTCCCCGTTCGCCGACGAACTGGCGGTACACCGACCAGTGGACGTAGTCGTCGACGGCGGTGCCGGTGTGCTCCCCCGCGAAGAGCAGGCCCAGCGTGGTGACCACGAGGGCACAGACCGAGGCGAGGACCACGATCAGCGGCACGAGTCCGTGCGGAACGAGTCGGTTGATCGTCGGCTGCACCGTTCCACTATGCCGGACGAAAACCGTTCGCGATCGAGACGCCAATGTGTGCACCATCCGTCGGTGGGATTCCTTGACGCGAGCGCGCTCGCATACAGGTTGCCCGACGGGCGGGAACTGTTCCGTGACGTTACGTTCCGCGTGAGCGCCGGATCGGTCGTGGCGATCGTCGGCGCGAACGGTGTCGGGAAGACCACACTGCTGCGAATCCTCGGCGGCGAGCTCCCCGCGCTGGACGGCGGCGTACGGATCGAAGGCGGACTGGCGGTCATGCCCCAGTTCGTCGGTTCGGTTCGTGACGACCGGACCGTGCGTGACCTGCTCCTCGCCGCGGCGCCGACCCCGTTGCGGAAAGCGGCGGAAGAACTGGACGCCGTCGAGCTCGCGCTGATGGAAGACGACACCGAACCAGTGCAGATGCGCTACGCCGAAACGCTCGCCGCGTGGGGTGAGTCAGGCGGTTACGCAGCCGAGGTCCTATGGGACACCGTGACGGTCGCGGCGCTGGGTGGTGCCGTACGACCGCGCGAAGTACCGGGGCGTGAAGACGTTGTCCGGTGGCGAGCAGAAGCGGCTCGTGCTGGAGGCGTTGCTGCGCGGGCCCGAGCAGGTGCTGTTGCTGGACGAGCCGGACAACTACCTCGATGTGCCCGGCAAACGATGGCTGGAGGAACGGCTCGCCGAGACGTCCAAGGCCGTCCTGCTCGTCAGCCACGACCGTGAGCTGCTGGCGGTCGCCGCGACGCACGTCGTCACGGTCGAAGGCGGCAGCGCGTGGGTGCACCCGGGCGGTTTCGGCACCTGGCACGAGGCCAGGGAGGCGCGGTGGGAACGTGTCGCCGAGCAGCGCACCCGCTGGGACGAGAAGCACGCCCAGTTGCGCCAGCTCGTGATCACCTTGCGCCAGCAGGCCAGCTACAACGACGGCATGGCGTCGCGGTACCAGGCGGCGCAGACCCGGCTGCGCAAGTTCGAGGAGGCCGGCCCGCCGCCGCTGCCTCCCAAACAGGAACGGCTCAAGCCGCGGCTGCGCGGCGGCCGGACCGGCATCAGGGCGATCACCTGCGAGAACCTCGAGCTGACCGGCCTGATGAAGCCGTTCGACCTGGAGGTGTTCTTCGCCGACCGGGTCTGCGTGCTCGGCTCCAACGGCTCCGGCAAGAGCCACTTCCTGCGGCTGCTCGGGGGCGATCCCGTCAACCACGACGGTGTGGCCAAGCTCGGTGCCCGTGTCGTGCCCGGCCTGTTCGCGCAGACGCACCAGCACCCCGAATGGGTGGGCCGGACGTTGGTGGACATCCTGTGGCAGGGCGACGAGACGCGGCCGGGCGTGGACCGGGACGCGGCGATCGCCGCGCTGTCGCGCTACGGGCTGGCAAGGCAGAACGACCAGCGGTTCGAGACGCTGTCCGGCGGCCAGCAGGCACGGCTGCAGGTGCTGTTGCTCGAGCTGTCCGGCGCGACCCTGCTGCTGCTCGACGAGCCGACCGACAACCTCGACCTGAACTCCGCCGAGGCTTTGCAGGCCGCGCTGGCCGAGTTCACCGGTACCGTCGTCGCGGTGACGCACGACCGGTGGTTCGCCCGGTCCTTCGACCGGTTCGTGCTGTTCCGCTCGGACGGTGCGGTGTCCGAAGTGGACGAGCCGGTCTGGGACGAGGAGAGGGTGCGGCGAGCGCGATGAACGATGCCGGGGTGGACGCGGTCGTCGTGGGTGGCGGGCACAACGGGCTGGTCGCGGCGGCGTACCTGGCGCGGGCCGGGCTGTCGGTGCTCGTGCTGGAGCGGCGGGCCGAGGTGGGCGGCGCGGCGGTGTCGTTCCGCGCCTTCGACTCGGTCGACGTGCGGCTGTCGCGCTACTCGTACCTCGTCAGCCTGTTGCCCCGCGAGATCGCCGACGACCTCGGTCTGCGGGTCCGGCTGCGCAGGCGCCGGATCTCGTCCTACACACCGGTCGGTTCCGGCGGGATCCTCGCCGACGACCCCGCGTCGCTCGGCGCGGACGCCGATGCCTGGCAACGCTTCTACGCGATGACGGGATCAGTCGCCGAGCGGGTCTTCCCGACGCTGACCGAGCCGCTGCCCACCAAGGACCAGCTGCGTGAACGCGTCGGCGACGACCGCGCGTGGCACGCGTTGTTCGAAGAGCCGTTGAGCGAGGTGATCGAGTCCACCTTCACCGACGACACGATCAGGGGAATCGTGCTGACCGACGCGCTGATCGGCACGTTCGCCCCCGCGGACGACCCGTTGCTGCGCCAGAACAGGTGTTTCCTCTACCACGTGATCGGCAACGGCACGGGGGACTGGGACGTGCCGGTCGGCGGGATGGGCGCGGTCACGGCCGAACTGGCCAGGGCGGCCCAGGAGGCCGGCGCACGGATCGTGACCGGCGCGGAGGTGACCGCGATCGACCCCGGCGGCGAGGTGACGTACCGGGTCGGCGACGAGGAACGGACTGTCGCGGGTGGACACGTCCTGGCCAACGTGGCGCCACGCACCCTCGCCGCGTTGCTGGGTGAAACCCCCGACGCGCAACCGGAAGGCGCCCAACTCAAGGTGAACATGGTGTTGCGCAGGCTGCCCCGGCTCAAGGACAGCACTGTCGACCCACGGGACGCCTTCTCCGGGACGTTCCACGTCAACGAGAGCTACCGGCAACTCGCGACGGCGTACCGGGAAGCCGACGGCGGCCGGATCCCGACCCTGCCGCCGTGTGAGATCTACTGCCACTCGCTGACCGACCCGTCCATCCTCGGCCCGTCGGCCCAGGCGGCGGACATGCACACGCTGACCCTGTTCGGCCTGCACATGCCCGCCCGGCTGTTCCGCGACGACAACGAGAAAGCCCGCGAAGAAGCATTGCGGGCGACACTGCGATCGCTGGACAGCGTGCTCGGCGAGTCCATCGAGGACTGCGTACTGCCGGGCTGCGTCGAGGCGAAAACACCCGTCGACCTGGAGAACGAACTCGGCCTGCCCGCCGGGCACATCTTCCACCAGGACCTGTCCTGGCCCTACGGCGAGGAAGGCACGTGGGGCGTGGAGACCGGGCACGACCGGGTGCTGCTCTGCGGCGCGGGCGCACAACGCGGCGGCGGCGTGAGCGGGATACCAGGCCACAACGCGGCGATGGCCGTACTGAGAAGTCGCTGAGATGGCGGTGCACGTGGTACTCGTGACGCATGCAGCGGGACTACGTGGACAACTACTGCGAACGGACCGACGGCTCGTTCTGGAGTGAGCCGCTCAACGCGGTCAGCAACGTCTCGTTCCTGATCGCATCCGTCGCCGCGTGGCTCGTCGTCCGCCGTACGGCGCGTGCGGCGGGCGCCCCAGCGGCCGAGCTGTACGCGTTGCCTGCGCTGATCTTCGTGATCTTCTTCGGCAGCAGCGCGTTCCACACCACGGCGACCCGCTGGGGCCTGGCGCTGGACAGCGGGTCGATCGCAGTGTTCATGGTCTACTTCATCGTGCTGTGGGCCCGGCTGTACTGGGACCTGCCATGGTCACGGGCCTGGATAGCGGCGCCGATCTTCCTGGCGTTCACAGCGCTGATCTCGCTGCTGCCGATCGGCATGCCGGGCACCTACCTGGCGGCGGTGCTCGGCCTGGTCGTCCTCGCGGGCCTGCTGTTGTTCTCCCGCCACGAGGACCGCAAGACCCACTGGCCCTGGTACCTGGGCACAGCGCTGGTCTTCGCGGTCTCGCTGACCTCACGCACGCTCGACCAGCCGCTGTGCGACGAGATGCCGATCGGCACCCACTACATCTGGCACACGCTCAACGGCGTCGTGCTGTACCTCGTCACACACGCGGCGGTCGTTCGGTGGCGCCAGTCGAACGGCGTGGCCGCCGCCAACCGCGCCTAGGAGGTGGCTCCCGGACAGCTCCGAGAGCCATCCGCTCAGGACAGCGTGCTGAGGAACGCAGCCCAGCTCGCCGACCCCACGCCGATGATCGGCTGGTCAGCGCGCTTGTCCTTGCTGTCCCGCACGAAGAACTGGCCCTGGTCGCGCTTCACCTCGACGCAGGATCCCCCAGCCGAGTTGCTGAAGCTGCTCTTGTACCAGCCTTCCCCAGCCTCGTCGTAGGTGCGGACGTTGTTGTGCGTCAAACTAGCTCCTTGATGCGGTTTTGGAGCAACTTCAGAGAATCCGCACTGCTCAGAGCTCGTCGCATGCCGTCGCGGAACGTGCCGGAAATATTGAGGACGCTGGTTTGGTCGTCGATTATTCCCCACGACGTCACCGTTTCCTGCCAGATCAAGGTGGGCAGTCGTGGATTCTCGAAGTCAATGAGATGGACGGTCGCTGCGCCGAAAAGGCCGCAGGACTGTGCCTGGAACGGGATGACCCGGAAATCGATGGTATCCGGATACCGCTCGACCATCGTGATGACATGGTCGAGCTGGCGGCCGAGGACGGCGGGTCCGCCGATCTCCTGCCGCAGCGCGGCCTCGCTGACGAGCTGAGTCATACGCAACGGGTTCTCGCCGGTCAGGCGGTCTTGTCTGCGCATGCGTGACTCGACTCGCTGCGCCACTTCGACCTGCCGCAGATTGACGTCGGGGGTCATCAGCGCGGTCGCGTATTCAGCGGTCTGCAGAAGTCCTGGAATGAGAAGGCTTTCGTACCCCCTGACGCTGTGGGCGCCGTGCTCCAATCCGAAAAGCCGTTGCAGATCGTCGTCAAGAATCGCGGAATAACGGCTCCACCAACCGTGTTCTTTGGCCGCTTCCCGCAGTTCGAGCAGTTCGGCTCGATCGTCCTTGCCGAACTCGAAAAGGTCGATGATCTGGATAAGGCTGTCCTCGGACAGGATTTTCCGCTCGTTCTCGACGGCGGACCAGTAATTGCGCGTGAAGCCGAGTACCTGGGTGATCTTCCTGACGTCGATGCCCACTTGCTCGCGGCGCTTGCGCAACCGGAGGGCGAGTTCCCAGCGCGCCACGACGGGCGAGACCGGTTGCGGCACGGGATACTCCTTCACGGTTGTCGTGTCCGGTTGTTCACCACGGCAGCGTCCTGGTGTGGTGAGCGGGACGCCCGGAGTTCGTCCAGGTTACAGTAACCGAACGATATACCGGGGCAATCTAGAGGTATCGAGACGTGTCTGCCACAGTCTTTGGTGAGTCGTTACGCGATGACAATCTCAAGACCGGAACCCCATCGCCGACCCCGTCGTCGCGCTCGACGTACATCAACGTCATCCGGGGAGGAGCGATGATGTCGGCACGTGACGGCGCCCCGGCGGGCGCGGAACAGAGCACCCTGGTCACCGCGCACCGCACGGTCGTGGCGGTGGACGTCGCTGGATTCGGCGAGCGCAACCGCAACAACATCAACCAAGTGCGAGTACGGCGCGGGATGTACCGCGCCATGGAAGAGGCGTTCCGGCTGGCGGGTATCGCGTGGGACGCCTGCCGCAGCGAGGACCGGGGCGACGGGATTCTCGTCCTCGCGCCCGCGGACGTGCAGAAGGCGCTCTTCGTGGACCGCCTGCCCAACCACCTGCTCGCCGCGCTGATCGAGCACAACCGGACGCACCCGGTCGAGGAGAAGATCCGCCTGCGGCTGGCGTTGCACGCGGGCGAGATCAACTACGACGAGCACGGCGTGACCGGGTCGGCCATCACGCACACGTTCCGGCTGCTGGACGCGGACGAGGTCAGGAGAGCGTTCGCGAGTTCGTCGGCCGTGCTCGCGGTTGTCGGGTCGGCGTGGTTCTACGACGAAGTCATCCGGCACAGCGAGCGGAGCCGGGCCAAGACCTACCGGCTCGCTGACATCACCAACAAGGAGACCATGACCCAGGCATGGATCCGCTTGCTGCGCCGTCGGACTGTCACGGGGCTGTGAGCACCTCGGCGATCGCGTCGACGCCGAAGTCGATCTCCTCACGGGTGATCACCAGCGGCGGCGCGACCCGGAGGGTCATCTCCTGCGTCTCCTTGCACAGCACGCCACGCGCCATCAGCGCCTCGGAGGCCTGACGCCCGGTCGGGCCGCCCTCGGCGATCTGCACGCCCGCCCACAAACCTCGGCCGCGGACCTCGGCCACGCCGTCCAGTTCACCCAGACGTGAGTGCAGGTACGCGCCCAGCTCGCGGGACCGCTCCTGGAATTCGCCGGTGGCGAGCAGCTTGACCACCGCGCGGCCGACCGCGCACGCCAGTGGGTTGCCGCCGAACGTGGAGCCGTGCTCGCCTGGCTTGAGCCTGCCGAGGACGTCGGCGCGGCCGACCACCGCCGACACCGGCATGATCCCGCCGCCCAGCGCCTTGCCGAGGGTGTACAGGTCGGCGCGGATGCCTTCGTGGTCCAGCGCCAGCATCGCGCCGGTCCTGGCCAGGCCGGACTGGACCTCGTCGGCGATGAACAGGGTGTCGGTGTCGTCGCAGATCTGGCGGACCTCGGCCAGGTAGCCCTTCGGCGGCACGACCACGCCCGCTTCGCCCTGGATCGGCTCGAGCAGCACCGCCGCCGAGTTGCCGGTGATCGCCGAGCGCAGTGCGTCGATGTCGCCGTACGGCACGGTTTTGAAGCCCGGCGTGAAGGGGCCGAAGTCGTTGCGGGCGTCCGCGTCGGTGGAGAACGAGATGATCGTCGTGGTGCGGCCGTGGAAGTTCGCGCCCGCCACGACGATCTCCGCGGCGCCGTCCGGCACTCCCTTGACCTGGTATGCCCACTTGCGGGCGATCTTCACCGCGGACTCGACCGCTTCCGCGCCCGAGTTGGCGGGCAGCACCATCTCGGTGCCGGTCAGCTCGGCCAGTTCGCGGCAGAACAGTCCGAACTGGTCGTGGTGGAACGCCCGGCTGGTCAGCGTCAGCCGGTCGAGCTGGGCCTTGGCGGCTGCGACCAGGCCGGGGTGCCGGTGGCCGAAGTTCAGCGCGGAGTACCCGGCGAGGAAGTCGAGGTAGCGCCGACCGTCCACATCGGTCATCCACGCGCCCTCGCCCTCGGCGAGCACCACGGGCAGCGGGTGGTAGTTGTGCGTGCTCCAGCGTTCGTCGAGGGCGATGTAGTCACGGGTGGTGGCGGCGTCCACAGTCATATCGACAGGCTAAGCCCTGTTGACGGCGATTTCATCCGCTGGCTGTTGCTTGCAGCGGTGGTTCGTTGCGTGATTCGCGGTTTTCGCGTTCGATCATTGTTCCGGTGCCGGATTCGATATTCTCGCCCGATGGGTATGGGACGTGTGCGGGACGCGCTTCGGTTCCGGGACGGCAAGAAGAACGCCGTCAAACCGGGCGACTTCCCGGTCGGGCCGACGTCGAAGTCGAACGCGGCGAAACAACTGCAGGCCACCGCCGACCGGCTCGACCAGCTGCAGGAAGCGCTCTACGCGAGCGCCTCGCAGAGCGTCCTGCTCGTCCTGCAGGGCATGGACACCTCGGGCAAGGGCGGCACGATCCGGCACGCCTGCGGCCTGGTCAACCCGCAGGGCCTGCACATCAAGTCGTTCAAGAAACCGACCCGCACGGAGTTGAAGCACGACTTCCTCTGGCGCGTCCGCCGTGCCCTGCCCACCCCGGGCATGATCGGCGTGTTCGACCGCTCGCACTACGAGGACGTCCTCATCGCCAAGGTCGACAGCCTGGTCGAACCGGACGAGGTGGAGAAGCGGTACGACCTGATCAACGCCTTCGAGCAGGAACTGGCCGACAGCGGCGTCGTGCTGATCAAGTGCTTCCTGAACATCTCCCGCGAGGAGCAGCGCAAGCGGCTGATCGCCCGGCTGGAGCGGCCGGAGAAGCACTGGAAGTACAACCCGGCGGACCTCGACGCGCGGTCCAAGTGGGACGACTACCAGGACGCGTACGCCGACGCGCTGACACGGTGCGACACCGACACCGCGCCGTGGTTCGTCGTCCCGTCCGACCACAAGTGGTACCGCAACTGGGCGGTCTCGCAGCTGTTGCTGGAGACGCTGGAAAGCATGGACCCGCAGTACCCCGAGCCGTCGTTCGACGTGGAGGAAGAACTCAAGCGCGTCAAAGCAGCCAACTGAACCCTCGTGAGTGTTTAGTCCGGTTAGAACCGGACTAAACACTCACGAGGGTTTTTCAGAGGTTTTCGATGATTTTGCTGTAGGCGTTGAGCGTCTCGTCGCGCTGGTCGTGCATCAGGTACAGCGAGAACTGGTCGACGCCGAGCTCCTTGAGCTCCCGCAACCGCTCGATGTGCGCCGACTCGGGGCCGACCAGGCAGAAGCGGTCGACGATCCCGTCGGGCACGAAGTCGGTCGACGGGTTGCCTGCCTTGCCGTGGTGGGCGTAGTCGTAGTCCTTGCGGCCCTTGATGTAGTCGGTCAGCTCCCGTGGCACCGGCCCGGAATCCCCGTAGCGCTCCACCAGGTCCGCCACGTGGTTGCCGACCATGCCGCCGAACCACCGCAACTGGTCCCGTTGGTGCGCCACGTCGTCGCCGACATAGGCCGGGGCCGCGACGCACATGGTGATCTCGGACGGATCCCGCCCCGCCGCCACCGCCGCTTCCCGCACCGCGCCGATCGTCCACCGGGTGATGGCCGGGTCGGCGGTCTGCAGGATGAACCCGTCGGCCTGCTCACCGACCAGTCGCAGCGCTTTCGGGCCGTACGCGGCCATCCACATGCCGAGCTTGCCCGCACGCACCCAGGGGATGCGCACGGGCGTGCCGTGGTGCTCGACCTCGCGGCCCTCGGCGAGCTCCTTGATCACGTGCATCGCGTCGCGCAGTGTCGCCAGCGTCGCCGGTTTCTGGCCGATCACCCGCCTGGCCGAGTCGCCGCGGCCGATCCCGCACACCGTCCGGTTGCCGAACATGTCGTTCAACGTCGCGAACAACGACGCCGTCACCGACCAGTCGCGTGTGGACGGATTGGTCACCATCGGGCCGACGGTCAGGTGCTGCGTCGCGGCCAGGATCTGCGAGTAGATCACGAACGGCTCCTGCCACAGCACCACCGAGTCGAACGTCCACCCGTAGGTGAAGCCCCGCTCGTCGGCGGCCTTCATCAGCCGCACGACCTCCGTCGCGGGCGGATCGGTCTGCAGTACGACGCCGATGTCCATCCAGAACTCCTAGTTCAGGTACTGGCACAGGTCACGGGACAGGAACTGGCCGTGCCCGGCCGAGCCGTGGAACGCGTTGCCCGCCACGACAACCCGGCCACGGGACAGCACGGTGTCCACCTTGCCAGTGATCTCCATGCCCTCGTACGCCGAGTAGTCGACGTTCATGTGGTGTGTCTCCACCGACAACGTCTGCTTCGCCGCCGGGTCGTACACCACGATGTCCGCGTCCGAGCCGGGGGAAATCGTTCCCTTGCGCGGGTACAGGCCGAACATCCGGGCAGGTGTCGTCGACGTGATCTCGACCCACCGGGCCAGCGAGAGCTCCCCGGCGACCACCCCTTGGTGCAGCAGGTCCATCCGGTGCTCGACACCGGGGATCCCGTTGGGGATCTTGGAGAAGTCGCCGCGGCCGAGCTCCTTCTGCTCGTTGAAGCAGAACGGGCAGTGGTCGGTCGACACCACCGAGAGGTCGTTGGTGCGCAACCCGTTCCACAGCGACGCCTGGTGCTCCTTGGGGCGCAGCGGGGGAGAGGCCACGTACTTCGATCCTTCGAAGCCCGGCTTCGCCAAGTCCTCGATGGACAGGTACAGGTACTGCGGGCATGTCTCGGCGAACACGTTCTGGCCCGTATTGCGTGCGTTCGCCACGGCTTCGAGCGCTTCGGCGGCCGACAGGTGCACGATGTACAGCGGTGCGCCGGTGACCTTGGCCAGCGTGATCGCGCGTGACGTCGCCTCGCCCTCCAGCGCCGAGGGACGCGTCAGCCCGTGCTGGACCGGGTCGGTCCTGCCTTCCCGCAACGCCTGCGCCACGAGCTCGTCGATCGCGATGCCGTTCTCGGCGTGCATCATGATCAGGCCGCCGGTGTTCTCGGCGCGCTGCATCGCCCGCAGGATCTCGCCGTCGGTCGCGTAGAACACGCCCGGGTAGGCCATGAACATCTTGAAGCTGTTCACACCCTGGTCGATGCAGGTCTGCATCTCCTTGAGCGACGTGTCGTTGACGTCCGACACGATCATGTGGAACCCGTAGTCGATCGCGCAGTTGCCGTCGGCCTTGCTGTGCCACTTGTCCAGAGTGGACTGCAAGGTGGTTCCCTTCGCCTGCACGGCGAAGTCGATGATCGTGGTCGTGCCGCCCCACGCGGCCGCGGTCGTGCCGGTCTCGAACGTGTCGTTGGACGACGTCCCGCCGAACGGCATCTCCATGTGCGTGTGCGCGTCGATCCCGCCCGGCAGCACGTACTTGCCGGTCGCGTCGATCACCTTGCCGGCCTGCCACTCGATGCCCGGCGCCGACAGCGCGGCGACCGTCTCACCGTCGACGAGGACGTCGGCGAGCACCGCGCCCGTCGCGCTGAGCACGGTCCCGCCCTTGATCAGGGTCCGCATCAGGGCTTCACCAGGCCCTCGTAGGTGTCCGGCCTGCGGTCGCGGTAGAACTGCCACAGGTCACGGACCTCGGCGAGCCGGTCCATGTCCAGATCCCGGACGACCACTTCCTCCTCGGTGTCCGACGCCGCCTCCCCGACGAGCTGCCCGCGCGGGTCCACGAAGTAAGACTGGCCGTAGAAGTCGTTGTCACCCAGCGGTTCCACACCGACACGGTTGATCGTGCCGACGTAGTACTCGTTGGCCACAGCCGCCGCCGGCTGTTCGAGGCGCCACAGGTACTCCGACAGGCCGCGGCTGGTCGCCGACGGGTTGAACACGATCTGCGCGCCCGCCAGGCCCAGCGCCCGCCAGCCCTCGGGGAAGTGCCGCTCGTAGCAGATGTACACGCCGATCCGGCCGACCGCGGTGTCGAACACCGGGTAGCCGAGGTTGCCGGGCCGGAAGTAGAACTTCTCCCAGAAGCCCTTCACCTGCGGGATGTGGTTCTTGCGGTGCATGCCGAGGTACGTGCCGTCGGCGTCGATCACCGCGGCGGTGTTGAAGTAGACGCCGGGCTGCTCCTCCTCGTACATCGGTACGACGAGCACGACTCCGTGGTTGCGCGCGACCTCCTGCATCAGCTTGGTGGTCGGGCCGTCGGGGATCCGCTCGGTGTAGGAGTAGTAGTCCGCGTCCTGCACCTGGCAGAAGTACGGGCCGTAGAAAAGCTCCTGCAGGCAGACCACCTGCGCGCCCTGCGAGGCCGCGGTCGCGATGTGGTCCACCGCGGCCGCGATCATCGACTCCTTGTCACCCGTCCACCGCTGCTGGACCAACCCGGCTCGAACGATCTGCGGCACTTGCGTCCTCCTCGATGTCCTTGGTGTGCTGCGTGGAACTCCATGAAAGCACCAGATAGACCACATAGCCGACGACGGCGCCGACGATCCAGCTGTAGTCGTAGAGCGGTTTGAGGAACGGGATCAGGCCGTCCGCGGGGAACGGCCCGCCGTACGCGCCACCGACGGCCAGCACACCGGCGAGCAGCGTCGCGAACACCGCGCGCCAGTTCCAGCCGCCGTTGAACCAGTACGCGCCTTCACCGTCCTTGTACAGGTCCGCCAGGTTCAACCGCGTCTTGGCCAGCGTCCAGTAACCCGCGACGAACACACCGGCGATCGCGGCGAGCAGCCCGCCGTAGAAGCCCAGCCAGGCGAAGATGTAGATGCCCGGGTCGGAGATCAGCCGCCACGGCTGGATCAGGACGCCGATCACGCCGGTGATCAGGCCGCCCATCGCGAACGTGATCTTCTTCGGGAACGCGTTGGAGAAGTCGTACGACGGACTGACCACATTGGCCGCGAGGTTGGCCGACACGGTCGCCAGAACCAGCGCGATCAACGCGATGACGACGAGAACGGGGCTGTCGAACCGGCTCGCCAGCTTCGCCGGGTCCCAGATCGCCTCGCCGTAGAGCGACATCGCGCCGGACGTGGTCAGGATGGCCACGATCGCGATGAACGACATCGTCGTCGGCAGGCCGAGGATCTGGCCGGTGACCTGCTTTTTCTGGCTGCCGCCGAACCGGGTGAAGTCCGGCATGTTCAGCGACAGCGTCGACCAGAACGCGATCATCCCCATCAGCGCCGGCGCGAACACCTGCCAGAAGTCGCTGCCCCAGCCCAGCTTGGACGGCTCCGAGAGGATCGGGCCGAACCCGCCCGCCTTGATCACCACGTACGCCAGCAGGATCAGGAACCCGACCGACACCAGCGGCGCGGTCCAGTTCTCGAACCGGCGGATCGCCTCCATGCCCCGCCAGATGATCAGCATCTGCGCGACCCAGAACAGCGCGAAGCACAGCCACAGGGTCCACGGCTGGCCGCCGACCTGCCCGGCGTTGATCCAGCCGCCGCCCGCGAGCTTGCCGACGATGACGAACAGCGCCTCACCGCCGACCCAGGTCTGGATGCCGAACCACGCGCACGCGATGAACGCCCGCAGCAGCGCAGCGAGGTTCGCGCCGCGCACCCCGTAGAAGGCGCGGGCGAACACGGGGAACGGGATGCCGTACTTGGTCCCCGAATGGCTGTTGAGCAGCATCGGGATCAGCACGATCAGGTTGCCGAGCGTGATCGTCAGGAAGGCCTGCACCCAGTCCATGCCGAGCGCGATCAGCGAGGCCGCGAGCGTGTAGCTGGGGATGTTGTGGGCCATGCCCATCCACAGCGCGAAGTAGTTGTACGTCGACCAGTGCCTCTTCTCGACGGGCACGGGCGCGAGTTCCGGGTTGTAGAAGCGGCTGGCCGCGATGCCTGACGAATCGATCAGGTCCACGCGGCCGTCGGGATGGGTTAAGTGGGGCGATCCGGCCATCAAGTCCCTCCCCGCGTCGGCGGTATCCGGGCATCTCATCGTGGTCGCTTTGACGGCGGCAGAGGCACTGTGTGCGCCGTTGGACCATACGCTGAACAGTATGTATGTTGCGTTCTGATCTTTCGACCGCTGCGTCATCAGCCACCCTTATGGGCAGAACCGTCTCGGTTGTCCTGATCAGCCTGGTTACGTTGAGGCCCGCCGTATCCCAAACCCTGCATCGTGAAGGAGATACCGGCATGTCCCACCACTTACCCAGTGCGTCCCGGGCCGCTGTGGTGACGGTCGCGTTGATGGCGATCGCCACCCTGTCCGGCACCGCGGACGCCGCCCCGGTCCCGGCCACCGCCACGGCCTCGGACCTCGCTCCTGAAGTGCTCACCGCCCTGCAACGCGACACGGGACTCAACCCCGACGCCGCCAGGGCCCGGCTCGCCGCGGACAAGACCGCGAGCGACACCGGGAGCACGCTGCGCAAGCGCATGCCGTCCACTTTCGGCGGTGCGTGGATCAACGAGGGCAAGCTCGTCGTCGGGGTCACCGACACCAAGTCCGCCGACGCCGTGCGCGCGGCAGGCGGGCAGGCACGCCTGGTCTGGCGTACCGAAGGACAGCTGGACGCGGTCAAGTCCAAGCTGGACGCCAACGCCACCGCGGCGCCGAAGACGGTGCCCGGCTGGTTCGTCGACCCGGCGAGCAACAGCGTTGTCGTCAAGTCCCGGCCGTCGGACTTCCGCGCGGCGTACAGCTTCGCGGCGGCCAGCGGCGCGGACATGACGGCTGTGCGCGTCGAGGCGAGCGAGGAGTCGCCGCGGCCGTTGATCGACGTCATCGGCGGGAACGCGTACTACATCGGGAGCGGAACCCGGTGTTCGGTCGGCTTCTCGGTGAACGGCGGATTCGTGACCGCCGGGCACTGCGGGACGACGGGGGCCTCGACCACCCAGCCGAGCGGCACGTTCCGCGGCTCGAGCTTCCCCGGCAACGACTACGCGTGGGTCCAGGTCGCGGCAGGCAACACGCCGCGTGGCCTGGTGAACAACTACTCGAACGGCACGGTGGCTGTCGCGGGATCGCAAGACGCCGCCATCGGCGCGACTGTCTGCCGGTCCGGTTCGACGACCGGGTGGCACTGCGGCACGATCCGTGCCCGCAACTCCTCGGTGAGCTATCCGCAGGGGACGGTGTCGGGTCTGATCCAGACCAACGTGTGCGCGGAACCCGGTGACTCCGGCGGCTCCCTGCTGGCCGGCAGCCAGGCACAGGGCGTGACGTCGGGTGGATCGGGCAACTGCAGCTCCGGCGGGACGACGTACTTCCAGCCGGTGAACGAGATCCTGCAGACGTACGGGTTGACGCTGGTGACCGGCGGTGGCGGGCCTGGACCCGGCACCTGCCAGAACCCGCAGAACACCTACAACGGTTCGCTCACGTCCAACCAGAGCGCCTACCAGCCCAACGGTGGGTCGTACACCTCCAACGCCTCGGGTGCGCACGTCGGGTGCCTGAACGCGCCCGCGGGTACGGACTTCGACCTGTACCTGGAGAAGCGCAACGGTTCGACCTGGACTGTCGTCGCCAAGTCGGACAGCCCGCAGAACGTGGAGAACATCAACTACAACGGCACCGCGGGCACCTATCGGTACCGCGTGCACGCGTACAGCGGCTCTGGCTCGTACACGCTGGGCGTTTCCAAGCCTTAGTGAGTGAGGGGGAATGGCAGGCCTCCGCGTCCCCTGCGCGCGGGGGCCTGTTCCCATTCCGGCTCAGGACTTCGTGGTCACCAGCGGAAGATGTCGCTGCTGTCGGAGGCCGCCACGCACGGGTTGGAGTACACCGCTTTGAACTCCACGCGCTTGCCCTTGTAGGTACCGGTCGCGCGGGCGGTGACCGGGTTGAACTCCATGGTGCAGATCTTGGGTTCGGTGTTGGTCGGCAGCTTCTTGAAGTCGCCGCCCACCTTCGCGAGTTCCCCGCAGGACTGCTCCCTGCGCGGGTGCGTTCCCGCAGTGGTCTCCGGGTACTGGTCACAGCCGAGGGTCCTGGTGCTCGGGATGATCAGCATGTTCTGGTCCTGCACCGTCAGCGTGAGCGTCGGCATCGAGGGGATTGCCGCTGACGCCGGTGCGATCAACAGCGCGGTTGCCAGTGCGGAGACACAGGCACCGACGGCAAGGGGTTTGAGGGAAGACTGCATACCTCGACTATCGACCCGCCGGGCATGACTCTGTGTTACTCGGTCGGGTGATGTGCCTGCACGTCCAGGGTCAATAGCGCCACGTAGAGCGACAGCATCGATTCAGGATCCTCCAGCGACACCCCGAGGACCTGCTCGATCCGCGAAAGTTGCTGGTAGTACGCGGTTCTGGACATGTGCGCCGCCGTGGCCGCCGCCGACTTGTTCCCGCCCTGTTCGCAGTAGTGCCGCAGGGTGTCCACCAGGCGGCTGCCGTGCGCCGCGTCGCGGGCGAGCAGCGGGCCCAGTTCACGGTCGGTGAAGGCCGATACGCGTTCGTCGTTGGCCAGCAGGTGAAGCAGGCCGCGCAGGCGTACGTCCTCGAGCCGGTGGTACAGCCGATCCGAAGTGGATTTCCAGGCCGCGTCGGCGACATGGGCCGCTTCGATGAGCGTCCGGCGTGCGCTCGTGATCCGTTCGACCGTCGTGCCGACGGCGATCACGACCGGCACCATGCGCGGGGTCGCGCCGACCGCGTGGTGCACCTCCTTGGTGAGCTTGCGCAGGACGTTGGCGATCTCGGCTTGTGGCGGCAGGGAAAGCAACGCGTGCACGCTCGTGTCGTCGACGACTCCCACCAACGCCGCTGTCTGCGTGCGCCGGGCCGCCAGCGCTGTGGCCTCCGCGAGGTCCCGCAGAACTTCCTGGGTTGCCATGGCGGGTGCCGGGTTCACGCTGGTCCGCGGCCGAACCGCGACTCCCACGAGTCGCCGGTGCTCCAAGGGGACGCCCAACGCCGCCGCTCGTGCGTTGATGTCGGCGCCCGGTGTGGACAGCATCTCCGTCAACAGTGTCCGGTGCGCGTGCCGTTCCAGGCTTTCGCGGTCACGCGCGACCAACCGGTGCACGGCCAGAGCCGACGCGGCCCGTTCGGCGACCACGACCTGCCGGTGCTGCGGCTCTTTCGGACACAGCAGGACGAGCCTGCCCCAGTCGTTGCCGCGTGCGCCGACCACCGTCACCAGCCAGCCCGAGTCGGCGTCGTAACTGGTCCGGTCGGTCACGTGGACCGTGCGTGAGCGGCGCGCCCAATCACGCAGCAGTTCCGTCGGGTTCCCGCCGGCGGTGTCGTACGCCAGCACGTCGTGCGACAGCGTTTCCAGCACGACGGGAAGGCCCGCGGTCCGTGCGACCTCGCGCAGCACTTCCGCTGGTTCCGCGCCCGCGACCGTCAACGCCGTGAACGTCTCGTGCACCTGCTCGGCCGCTCGCAGCTCCGCGACCTGGGCGTCCACGATCAGCCCGACGACGGCCTCGGTCACGGTCACGAACCGGGTCTCCTCGGACAACGTCACCAACGGCACGCCACGGTGTTCCGCCGCCGCCACGAAGGCCGGTGGGAGTCTGTCGCTCCAATGCCGCAGCAGCTCGACCACGATGCCCGCGACACCCACGTCGGCCAGCTCTTCGACGTACCTGGTCAGCCCGTCGGGTTCGTCGGGCAGCGCGATGCCGGTGGTGAGCACGAGCTCGTCGCCGCGCAGCAGATGCGCCAAATCGGCCACCTCGGCGACGTGCACCCAGCGGACACGCCGGTCCAACGCGCCGTGCGCGGCCACGACTCGAGGCTTGCCCTCCCTGATCACGGGCAGGGCGAGCACTTCGGCAACCGTCGGGTACACGAACACAATGTAAGGCGTGCTCGTGATTTCCGGTACAGGTTGTCCGTAGAGGGTGAGCCGGTTCGCCAGGACACTCGACACAGGGAAACCCGCGGATCCTGGAGGCTTGTGGTGCCCGAACACGCGTCCGAACACGACCTGCTGCAACGCCACCGAGCGGTGCTGCCGAAGTGGCTCTCGCTGTACTACGCGGACCCGATCGAGATCGTCAGCGGGCAGGGGCGCCGCGTCGTCGACTCGCAGGGCAGGGAGTACCTCGACTTCTTCGCCGGCATCCTGACCAACGCCATCGGCTACGACATCCCCGAGATCAGCGACGCGGTGCGGGCCCAGGTCGACTCGGGCGTGCTGCACACGTCCACGCTGTACCTGATCCGCAAACAGGTCGAACTGGCCGAGAAGATCGCGGAGCTGTCGGGCATCCCGGACGCCAAGGTCTTCTTCACCAACTCGGGCACCGAGGCCAACGAGGCCGCGCTGCTGCTGGCCACCCAGTACCGCAGCTCCAACCAGGTGCTCGCGCTGCGCAACTCCTACCACGGCAGGACTTTCGCCGCGATGGGCATCACGGGCAACCGCGGCTGGTCGGCCAGCTCGCTGTCGCCGGTGAAGGTCAGCTACGTGCACGGCGGCCACCGGCTGCGCGGGCCGTTCGCCGCGTACTCCGACGCCGACTACATCGCGGCGTGCGTCGAGGACCTGCGTGAGGTCATCGAGGTGACCACGTCCGGTGACGTCGCCTGCATGATCGCCGAGCCGATCCAGGGCGTCGGCGGGTTCACCGTCCCACCGGACGGCCTGTTCGGCGCGATGAAGGAAGTGCTGGACGAGTACGGCATCCTGTTGGTCTCCGACGAGGTGCAGACCGGGTGGGGCCGCACGGGCGAGCACTTCTGGGGTATCCAGGCACACGGTGTCGTGCCGGACGCGATGACGTTCGCCAAGGGGCTGGGCAACGGTCTGGCGATCGGCGGGATCGTGGCGCGCGGGGACCTGATGGACTGCCTGACCGCCAACTCGATCTCCACGTTCGGCGGCAACCCGATCTCCACCGCGGGCGCCAAGGCGGCCCTCGACTACCTGCTGGACAAGGACTTGCAGGCGAACGCGGCCAAGCTGGGCAGCATGCTGATCAACGGGCTGCGGGACGTCTCCGGTGAGCACCCGGTGGTCGCCGACGTGCGCGGCAAGGGCCTGATGATCGGCATCGAGCTGGTCGGGCCGGACGGCCGCTCACCGAGCCCGGCCGCCGCCAGCCGGTTGCTGGAGGAGACCAAGTCACGCGGGCTGCTGGTCGGCAAGGGCGGACTGCGCAACAACGTCGTCAGGCTGGCGCCGCCGCTGACGCTGACCGAGGACGAGGCCGAGGAGGGCCTCGCCATCCTGACCGAGTCGATCGCGACCGTGGACAAGGAGAACAAGGCGTGACCGGGCGGATCACCCACTGGATCAACGGCAAGCCGTGGGACGGTGTGGCCGAGCGGACGGGCGAGGTCTACGATCCGGCGACCGGCAAGGTCAGCGGGCGCGTCGACTTCGCGTCGCAGTCCGAAGTGGACTCGGCGGTGGCCGCGGCGGCTGCTGCGTTCCCCGCGTGGCGCGACGCGTCACTGGCCAAGCGCTCCAATGTGTTGTTCAAGTTCCGCGAACTGCTCGCGGCACGCAAGGACGACCTCGCCGCGATCGTGACGGCCGAGCACGGCAAGGTGCTCGACGACGCCGCGGGCGAGGTGCAGCGCGCGCTGGAGGCGGTCGAGTTCGCCTGCGGCATCCCGCACCTGCTCAAGGGCGGCTTCAGCGAGAACGTGTCCACGAAGGTGGACGTGTACTCCATCCAGCAGCCGCTCGGTGTCGTCGCGGTGATCTCGCCGTTCAACTTCCCGGCGATGGTGCCGTTGTGGTTCATCCCGAACGCGATCGCCTGCGGCAACGCGGTTGTGCTGAAACCGTCCGAGAAGGACCCTTCGGCGGCGGTGTTCATCGCGGAACTGTGGGCCGAGGCCGGCCTGCCCGACGGTGTGCTGAACGTGCTGCACGGCGACAAGGTCGCGGTCGACGGCCTGCTGGAACACCGCACGGTGAAAGCCGTCTCCTTCGTGGGCTCGACGCCGATCGCCCGGTACGTCTACGAGACCGGGACGAAGCACGGCAAGCGCGTGCAGGCGTTGGGCGGGGCCAAGAACCACATGGTCGTCCTGCCGGACGCGGACCTGGATCTGGCCGCGGACGCCGCGGTGTCGGCCGGGTTCGGCTCGGCGGGGGAGCGGTGCATGGCCATCTCGGTCGTGGTCGCCGTCGACCCGATCGGTGACGAACTGGTCGAGAAGATCTCGTCCCGGATGGCAGGACTGCATATCGGTGACGGCAGGCGCACGGGGTGCGAGATGGGGCCGCTGGTGACCCGCGCGCACCGCGACCGCGTCGAGTCCTATGTGGAGGCGGGGGTGGCGTCGGGCGCCACACTGGCTGTCGACGGGCGCGGGCACCCGGTCGACGGGGCGGCCGAGGGGTTCTGGCTCGGCCCGACCCTGTTCGACAACGTCGGCACGGACATGTCGATCTACACCGACGAGATCTTCGGGCCGGTGCTGTCGGTGATGCGCGCGCGGTCCTACGACGAGGCGCTGGAACTGGTGAACAGCAACCCGTACGGCAACGGCACCGCGATCTTCACCAACGACGGCGGTGCGGCGCGGCGGTTCCAGAACGAGGTCGAAGTCGGCATGGTCGGCGTGAACGTGCCGATCCCGGTGCCGGTCGGCTACTACTCGTTCGGCGGGTGGAAGGACTCGCTGTTCGGTGACACGCACGCGTACGGCACGCACGGGATCCACTTCTTCACCCGGTCCAAAGTGGTCACGAACAGGTGGCTCGACCCGTCGCACGGCGGCGTGAACCTGGGCTTCCCCAGGAACATCTGAGACGATCCGGCCAGTTGCGTGGTCAGTGACAACGTCGCTGACCACGCGCGCCTCAGGTGAGCCGGATCGGGTTGACGATGTCGGCCGTGACCGTCAGCGCGACGAACAACCCACCGACCACAACCAACGCCATGGTCACGTTCGCGAGACGCGTGTAGTCCACCGGCCCGAGCGCGGGACGCCCGCGCAAACCCCGGATCTTGTCGCGGACCTTCTCGTACCACGTGACCGCGATGTGGCCGCCGTCCATGGGCAGCAACGGCAACAGGTTGAACACGCCGAGGAAGAAGTTCAGCCCGGCCAGCAACAGGAAGAACACCGACCACAGCCCGGCCTCGGCGGCCTCACCACCGAGACGGCTCGCGCCGACGACGCTGACCGGCGAGTTGTGCTCCCGCTCACCGCCGAACACGGCGCTCACCAAACCCGGAATCCGTTGCGGCATCTCGATCAACCGCTCGAACGTCTGCGCGAACATCTGCCCGGTGTACGCGGCGGTGGCGCCGACAGCGTCGATCGGGCCGTACTGGAAAGCCGTCTGCACAGAAGCGCCGATGACCCCGATCTCCCCGACACCCTCCCGGTGCACGCGGGGAATTGTCACCTGGAACGTCAGCACCTCGTCGCCCCGCCGGACCCCGACCGGCGTCGGCCCGGCCTGCGCGCGAACGACCCCGACCATCTCCTGCCACGTCGGCGTCGGCTTGCCCGCGACGGACACGATCTCGTCACCAGGGCGGATCCCGGCAGCGGCAGCCGCGCCACCGTCGGTCGACCCGAGCACCGGCTTGCTCGCGGTGTTGGGCAGCCCGAGGCTCACCGCCATCACGAACAGGATGAGGAAGCCGAGCAGGAAGTGGGTGAGTGGGCCCGCGGCCATCACGGCGGTCCGCTGCCAGGTCTTGAAGTTCCACATCGGGCGCTCTTCGCGGACGTTCTCGTCGAGCGTGGTCATGCCCGAGATGTCGCAGAAACCACCGATGGGCACGGCCTTGAGCCCGTACTCGACACCCCGGCGGCGGAACGAGAACACCGTCGGCCCCATCCCGACGAAGAACCGCCGCACCTTCATCCCGAAGGCGCGCGCGGTGAGCATGTGCCCAGCCTCGTGCAGGGCCAGTGAAAGACACACGCACAGCGCGAACAGCACGATCCCGGCGATGTATGCGACCACGCCAGGACTGTCCCAGGTCAGGGGTGAAGCGCGCGTTCAGCCGACGGAGTTGCCGATTGGTACGACTCGGCGTGTCGGCGCGGCTGTCCGGTCCCGGTCTGATAAGAATCTTCGCTGTTGATCATTGCGAGAAAGGCTACTGTGTTGCGCGTTGTTTGTTGTCGGTCGGTTTGTGCCGGTGGAAATGGTGGGGAAAACGGTGGTGAGAACGGCACGGATGGCTGACGTTCGGCCTTTCTAGCGTGTCAGGGAAGAGATACTCGCGGCCAGTGCCCTTAGGGCGTGGGTATCTTTTCCTTTCAGTTCGAGCCGTATGCCGGCCCGGTGTAGTATCGGCAGGTCGAACGCCTCGAAGAAGTATATTCTGCGCCCATCGGTCGTGATCAGTTGCTGGTTCTTGAAAGTTTCCTCGTAACCGTCGAAGCCGATGGGTTCATCGTAGGCGTCACAGCCGTGTGGCAGGACGACGCGATAGCTGACGTAGCTGACATTCTGTTGGATGAACTTGAACGCGAAATCGTCGGATACGGCTTTCGTCATCAGGGGCGCGCACTTTCTCGGCCAGTCCATCACGACGAGGAACCGGACCTCGCTGCCGACCTTCGGCGGTGTGGCCATGTGGATGATGACATCGTGCTTCCCGTCGCACAGGTAGGAGTGCGTCACCTGCATGCTCGTTCCGAGCATGTTCCCGACGTGCAGGTTGCGGACGGCGATCCGCACTCTGCGACGGAAGCGGTGCGGCTGATCCCATCCGCAGCCGAACACCAGCCGGATCAGCTGGAGATCGGACCGAAGCACCCGAGCCCGGAAGGTGACCACTTCGCGGGTGTCGCCTTGCGCGTTCTCGATGTACGCGATCTGCTCCCACGACAGCACCTGGTACATCGGGTGCAGCTCGTCGATGAACTTGGCGTAGCGGGAGACAAGGCTCTTGTGCAGTGACAGTTCGCTACGCAGTGACCGGAACCTTGGCAGCATGCTTCGACCCTCCTGAGAGCCCCAAAGCATGTCCGTTCCGCTGATGCAGACCTACCCGACAGCAAAATGGTATCTCGTTCTCGCTGCCGTTGTGCGAATTAGTGCATTCGAGTCATCGATCCGATTGGCCCGCCCGCCCGGCGAACGCGTCCACCTGGCGGGATGGACGCGTGCCTTGGCTCGTCAGCTGGTGACGATCTTGTCGATCACGGTTTTCGCGTCGTTGATCGGGATGGAGAAGCCGATGCCGACGCTGCCCGCGCGTCCGTCCGGAGTGGACACGGGGGAGTAGATGGCCGAGTTGATCCCGATCACCTGACCGGCGGAGTTCACGAGCGGTCCGCCGGAGTTGCCCTGGTTGATCGACGCGTCGGTCTGGATGGCCTTGTAGGTGGTCTGTTCACCGCGGCTGTTGCCGGCGTACGGGTTGCCGCCGCCTTCGTCCTCGGAGACGTTCACGTCGCGGTTCAGCGCGCTGACGATGCCGGTGGTCACCGTTCCCTGCAGGCCGCCCGGTGAGCCGATCGCCACCACCTGGTCGCCGACCTTCACCGCGCTCGAGTCGCCCAGTGCCGCCGGGGTCAGGCCGCTCGCATCGTCCAGTTGCAGCACCGCCAGGTCGCTCGCCACGTCCGTGCCCACCACCTTCGCGGTGAACTTGCGGCCGTCGTTGAGTGTCACGCTCACCTGCGACGCGCCCGTCACCACGTGGTTGTTGGTCAGGATCCGCCCGTCCGCTGTCAGGATCACGCCTGAGCCCAGGCCCTGCTGGTTTCCTGACCGGACGTTCACCTGCACCACGCTCGGCAGGACCTTGTCCGCGATCGCGCTGACGTCGGTGGCTTTGTTGTTCCCGACGTTCTGGGAGATCGGGGTCGACGCCGGGACCGTGCCGCCCGTGTCGTTCCCGCCGATCAGGCCGCCGGTCACCCCACCGACCAGTCCCGCGGCCACCACGGCGGCCACTGACAGCGCCACCGCGCCCCGGCGTGCCCTGCCAGGCTTACCCGGCCTGCCTGGTCCGGCCAGCGCCGGCGGGACCGGCCCGCCCGTGGGTGGTAGGCCGCCGCCGTACATGGGCGGGGGAGGTGTCGCCGCCGGGTACTGGGCCGGGCCGTAACCGTAGGGGTGCTGCTGCTGGGGCTCCTGCGTCGCTGTCATGCCACCAACTGTGCTGCGCCCGCATGAGAACACCCTGAGGATCGCTATTGAGTAATCCAAGAAAGGTTAGGGTTTCGCTGTGACTCGCGAGACATCATTCCTCCAGATGCAGGCCCGCACCCAACGCTTCACGCTCGGCACACCCAAGGAGATCAAGGTCGCGCCCGACGGCGACCGCGTGTTGTTCCTGCGGTCACCGTCCGGCGAGGAGCGCAGGCACAGTCTCTGGCAGCTCGATCTCGCCACCGGCAAGGAGTCCGTGCTGGCCGATCCCGCCGTGCTGCTGGCCGACGGCGACGAGGAACTGTCCGCCGAGGAACGTGCCCGCCGCGAGCGCAGCAGGCTGCAGGCCAGCGGCATCGTCGGCAACGCGACCGACGCCGAGGCCAGGATTGTCGCGTTCGCCCTGTCCGGGCGCCTCTACGTCACTGACGCGCTGACCGGGCACACGCGGCAGTTGGACACGGCCACGCCGGTGGTCGACCCGCGTCCGAACCCGACGGGCACCCATGTCGCGTACGTGTCCGGCAACGCGCTGCGTGTGGTGAATGTGGACGGTACGGATGACCGCGCGCTCGCCGAGCCGGAAGGCGAGAACCGGGCGTACGGGCTCGCGGAGTTCATCGCGGCCGAGGAGATGGGTCGTTCCCGTGGCTACTGGTGGTCGCCGGACGGGCAACGGCTGCTCGTCAGCCACACCGACCGGTCCGCCGTGCACAAGTGGCACATCTCGGACCCGGCCAACCCCGCCGCGGAGGCGCACACCGTGCACTACCCGGCCGCGGGCACGCCGAATGTCACGGTCCAACTGGTCGTGCTGGGGCTTGACGGCTCCCGTGTCGCGGTGGACTGGACCGGCTCCGAGTATCTGGCGACCGTGCACTGGTCGGCGGGCGGGCCGCCGCTGATCGGGGTGCAGACCCGTGACCAGCGGACCATGCAGATCCGGGCGGTCGACCCGGACACCGGCGGCACCAAGCTCGTGCACGAGCAGACCGACCCGCACTGGGTGGACGTAGTCGCCGGCGCTCCGGCGTGGACCTCCGGCGGCAAGCTGGTCAGGGTTGTCGCCGCGGACGACGCCTACCGGCTCGTCGTGGACGGCGACGAGGTCACCGACCTGCCGTTGCAGGTTCGGTCGGTGCTCCACGTGGCCGACGACGTGCTGTTCACGGCGTCCGCTGAGGACCCCGCGCAGGTGCACGTGTACCGGGCCGGGTCTGGTGGGGTCAGTCGTCTGTCCTCTGTGGAGGGTGTGTCGTCCGCGACGCGGGCAGGCGCTGTCACCGTGCTGACGTCGTGGCGGATGGCGGCGACCGGGCCGGAAGTCACCGTGCTGCGGGACGGTGAGCCGATCGCGAAAGTGGAGTCGCTCGCGGTCACGCCATCGCTGGAACCGAAGGTCATCCGGTTGACGCTCGGCGAGCGAAAACTGCAGGGCGCGTTGATGTTCCCGACTGGGCACGAGCCGGGCAGCGGCAAACTGCCCGTCCTGCTCGACCCGTACGGCGGGCCGCACGCGCAGCGGGTGCTGTCGTCGCGCAACGCCTACCTGACCTCGCAATGGCTGGCGGACCAGGGTTTCGCGGTCCTGGTGATCGACGGCCGCGGCACGCCGGGGCGCGGACCGGTGTGGGAGCGCGAGATCGCGTTCGACTTCGCTGACGTCACCCTGATCGACCAGGTCGACGGCCTGCACGCGGCCGCGCGGCAGTACCCCGACCTGGATCTGTCGCGCGTGGGCATCCGCGGTTGGTCGTACGGCGGGTATCTGGCGGCTCTCGCCGTGTTGCGCCGCCCTGATGTGTTCCAGGCGGCCATCGCGGGCGCACCTGTGACCGACTGGCGGTTGTACGACACGCATTACACCGAGCGTTACCTCGGCCACCCGGACACTCACCCGGAGGTGTACGAGCGCAACTCGTTGCCCGCCGACGCGCCGAACCTGGAGCGGTCGCTCATGATCATCCACGGGCTGGCCGATGACAACGTCGTCGTGGCCCACTCCCTGCGGCTCTCCGCCGCGCTGGTGGCCGCCGGGCGCCCGCACACGCTGTTGCCGTTGCCGAACGTGACGCACATGACACCCCAGGACGAGACCACAGCGGAGAATTTCCTTCTGCTCCAGACATCCTGGCTGAAGGACGCACTTGGGTAAGGTCCGGTGGCAAGGCGCTAGAAGGGAATATGGGAATGGGCCGCTGGGGCATCACGCTGCCGTTGACCGCAGTTCCGCTCGCCGAACACCGCGACCTGGTCAGAGAACTCCCTGACCTCGGCTACACCGACGTGTGGACCGCCGAGACCGCGGGAACGGACGCGTTCACGCCGCTCGCGCTGGCCGCCGAATGGGCGCCCGAACTGCGCCTCGGCACCGCGATCGCCCCCGTGTACACGCGTGGCCCAGGCCTGCTCGCGATGACCGCGGCCACCGTCGCCGAACTCGCGCCGGATCGGTTCGTGCTGGGTATCGGCACGTCGTCGCCGGTGATCGTGCGGGGGTGGAACGCGCAGGAGTTCACCGAACCGTACGCGCGTACTCGGGACACGTTGCGGTTCCTGCGTTCCGCGTTCGCCGGGCAGAAGGTGACCGAGCGCTACCCGACGTTCGAGATCTCCAAGTTCCGCCTGGAGCGCCCGCCGCAGCCGCCGCCGAGGATCATGCTCGCCGCGCTGCGGCCGGGCATGCTCAAGCTGGCACGCAAGGAAGCCGACGGCGCGATCACCAACTGGCTCGCGCCGTCGGATGTGCCGAAGGTGCGGGCCGAGGTCGGCGGCGGTTTCGAACTGGTCGCCAGGGTGTTCGTCTGCCCGACCGAGGACGTGGACGCGGCGCGTGGCCTCGGCAGGCTGCTGATCTCCAGCTACCTGACCGTGCCGGTGTACGCGGCGTTCCACGACTGGCTCGGCCGTGGCGAGGCGTTGAAACCCATGCACGAGGCATGGGCGGCGGGCGACCGGCAGCGGGCCAACGAGGTCATCCCGGACGAGGTGGTCGACGCGCTGATCGTGCACGGCAGCCCGCGACGCTGCCGGGAGATCGTCGCCCAGTATGTCGAGTCCGGTCTGGACACCCCGGTGATCAGCGTGCTGCCGACCGGCGAGGACCCGCGCAAGGTGGTCAGGGCGCTGGCGCCGGAATGATCGAACCCTCCATCCAGACCGGCGTGGCACGGCTGTGCTTCCCGCGAGGGGTGCCCGGTGCGGTGATCACCAACGGCGGTACCGAGTCCACCCTGCTGGGGCTGTTGCTGGCGAAGAAGGACGCGGCGGGTGCGCCCGTCCGGGTGGTGTGCGCCCGCAGCGCCCGGCCGGACGTCACCGCCGCGGCCGAGCAGCTGGAACTGCCGCCGCCGGTGGTGCTCGACTCGATCACGCAGGTCACCGGTGCGCTCGCCGAACTGGGGGACGCGAGTGTGGTGGTGGCGTCGGCGGGCACGGCCGGCACCGGGTCGATCGATCCGTTGCGGGACATCGGCAGGGCGTGCCGCCTGCGCGGCAGCTGGTTACACGTGGACGCGGCAGGCGGGGGAGCGGCGCTGTTCAGCGATCGGTTGCGGCCCTTGCTCGACGGGCTGGACCTGGCCGACTCGGTGACTGTCGAATTGCCCGAACTGGGAGCTTCGACGGGTTTGCTCGCCGTGCGGGACGTCGGTTCGCTGACGGGTGTGCGGATGATGGGCCACCCGGAGGTCGCGGCGGTGTTCCGGGCGTGCCGCTCGGACATCGGCCCGGCCGTCGAACGGCGGTGTGACACGGCATCCGCCGTCGCCGACGCGGTCATGGCGCGGCCCGGCCTGACGCTGTGGGACCGGCCCGCGCTGGCCACCGTGGTGTTCCGCCCGGCGGACGCCACCGACGAGGTGGTCGCGGACCTGGCCGGCGGCGGACTCGAAACGACCACTGTGGACGGTCGGTTGTGGCTGCGGATCACGGTGACCGACCGGCCGCTGCGGGACTACCTGGAGTTGCTTGAGCCGGACCACGTCAAGGTGATGCGAACAACCCCGAATGACCGATGAAACCACGGAGTTGATCACGTAATCTGACTTGTGTTTTAACGCAGTGTCCGGTCCGATCTAACTCTCTGTGAGGTACGGATGGCTCAGGAACAGGCGAACACACCCCCGGCGAGCGGCCTGCTGATCGGCGTCGAGCCGCTCACCACCGCCGTGGACCGCGGCAAGGCCAACGGTGCCGTGACCGACAACGACGGCAACGACTGAGTGGCCGGATCGTTCACCCTGGCTGACCTCGTGGCACCGCTCGAGGTCAGCCAGTTCCTCGGTTCGGTGCAAGGCCAGTCCCACCACCGGTTCCCCGGAACCGCGGGCCGGTTCTCCTCGCTGCTGCCGTGGTCGACGCTCAACACGGTGCTGCGCCAGCACCGCCTCGACTTCCCGCGGCTGCGGCTCGCCTTGGACGGTGACGTGGTTCCCGCTCACACGTACACCGAGATGGTGACGCCCAAACGCGGCCCGCAGATCCCGAAACTGCTGTCCGCGCCGCTCACCGAGCACCTGCGCAACGGCGCCACGCTGGTGCTCGACGCCGTGCAGGAACTCGTCGACCCGGTGTCCGGCCTGGCCGCCCGGCTGGAACACGACCTGCGGGAACGCGTGCAGGTGAACATGTACGCGGGCTGGGGCAAGACGCACGGCTTCGACGTGCACTGGGACGACCACGACGCGTTCATCCTGCAGATCTCCGGCCGCAAACGCTGGCGGATCCACGGCGTGACGCGGCCGTCGCCGCTGCACAGGGACGTCGAACCGCCGCAGCAGCCGCCTGCCGAGCCGATCGCGGAGTTCGTGCTGGAGGACGGCGACGCGTTGTACGTGCCGCGCGGCCATTGGCACGACGTGTCCGCCATCGGTGAGCAGTCGCTGCACCTGACCATCGGTTTCAACCCGGCGACCGGCGTCGACCTGGTCACCTGGCTGGCCGATCAGCTGCGTGTGGACGAGCGGTTCCGGCGTGACCTGCCCCGGTTCGGCACGGAGTCGGCGCGGCACGCGCACGCCGCCGAGCTCAAGGCCGGGATCGAGGCGCTGCTCACCCCGGATGTGGTCGACCGGTTCCTCACCGACCGTGACGCGCACGGCCCGGCGTACACCGGGATCGGCCTGCCGTGGGCTGCGACGCCGGACGTTCTGCCGCCCCAGGACACCGTGTCCGTCCGGCTGCTGACGCCCCGGGCGGTCCTGCAGCACCAGGATTCGACAGTGACACTTCTCGCAGCCGGTAGCAGGTTTACTTTCGGCGCGGCCGCGGGGCCGGTGCTGTCCGCCCTGCTCAGCGGGACGTCCACGCCGGTCGAGACGTTGGTGGAGAGGGCCGGACCGGCCCTGGACCGGGGGACTGTCCGGGCACTCCTCGGCGAGTTGATCACCCAGGGGCTGCTCGCGGTGGCTTAGGCATGTAAGATTAGGCATGCCTAAGATAAGTTCGCAGCGCCAGGGGGTGGCGGTCGGATGACCGCCCAGCTCTCTGGCGCCGCAGCTCCCGCCGGGAAGCTGCCGGGCTGCGCCGTGGTGGCGCGGATGCTCGGTGGCAGCCCAGCGGGAACAGCCGCCCACATGCGGGCGTGGCTGTTGATCGAGTTCCCCGGCCCGTGGCCGTCCGACGCTCTGGAACAGGCCCTTGACGAGGCCTTTCCCGCCGATCGCCGGGAGTACCTCGAACAGCTGCGGGCGAAGGGCCTGCGTCCGCTGCTGATCCGCCAGCCCGGCAGGCACACCCGTGAGCCGAACCTGGCCGGCCGCCGCGTGTTCGTCGGCGGAACCTCGGGCCCGGCAGGCCACTGGATGGAATCCTTTCGGATCAACGACCTCAGCGACCTCGCCGACCTGGACCTCGACGCGATCGTCGACGGTCGCGGCGGGATCGGCAAGCCGTACCAGGGCCCCATGTTCCTCGTCTGCACCCACGGCACCAAGGACATGTGCTGCGCGCTGCTCGGCAGGCCGTTGGCCGCCTCGCTCGGCGCGACGTACCCGGGCCGCGCGTGGGAGGTCAGCCATGTCGGCGGTGACCGCTGGGCGGGCAATCTTCTGGTCGTGCCGGACGGTTTCCTGCACGGACAACTCGATCCCGACGAGGCGCACGCCGTCGTCAAGGCCTCGCTCGCCGGCCAGGTCCACCCCGAACACCTGCGTGGCCGCACGGCCGCGGAAACCCAATGGGCTCAGTACGCCGAGATCGCTCTGCGCAAGCACACCGGCTTGCGGGGCACCGACGACGTGGTCGCCGTTTCCGAACACCCCGTGGAAACCGACCTCGAGTCCGAGGCGCGCGTGGTCAACGTCCGCGCGGGCCGGCAGCAGTACGACGTCACGATCTCGCGGCGCGCCGTGATCGGCCGCGGCCCGAGTCGCTGCAACGCGATGGTCGCCCCCGGTGGTTACATCACCGAGAACATCGCTCTGCGAACATCACCCTGACGGCAGCTGCCGAGTGACCAACGGCCCCGCCTGATTGGCGGCTGCCGCACCGGACAACGCGATACCCGGCCCAGTCCTGCCGCGAGCACGGTGGTCCGTGCCGCCGATGCGACTGTGCTCGCCCGAGCGACGTGCTTGGCCCTTCCCGCAACAGATCCGGTATGGCCTCGCTGTCCGGGTAGGACAGTGCGGTGGCCAGTGCGGGCGCGAGGTCGGTGAGCAGGTTCACCAGTAGCAGCTGCCGCGCGGTCAGCGGTGACCGTCCAGTGGGGACGGAACCTGACACGCTGAACGCGATCTCGCCGGCGACAGCGGGCCTCGGTTGTGGTCGAGCAGTGCGCGGGCGACGCTGTGCGGCGTGGGCACGGGGGATACCGAGGAGCTGCACCTCCTGACTTTCCCAGGTGTTCACCACACAAAAACAAGCACGCGTGCTTGATTTTGTCCCGGGGTCGTGCCACGGTGTGTGCTGTGAGCGGTGTCGACATCAGCGATCCCTTCCGCACGCCCGAACGCGAGGCGCTCAGGCAGACCGTGCGCCGGTTCATGGCGACCGACGTGCTCCCCCATCAGGATGAGTGGGAACGAGCCGGTGAGCTCCCGCGCGACCTGCACCGCAAGGCAGGCGAGCTGGGCCTGCTCGGTGTCGCGTTCCCCGAACAGGCGGGCGGGGGTGGCGGCGACTACCTCGACGCGCTGACCATCGCCGAGGAACTGCTGTACGCCGGAGCCGCCGGTGGGCTGATCGCGTCCCTGCTGACCTGCGGGATCGCGGTGCCGCACATCATCTCGGCAGGCGACGCCGGCCAGATCGAACGCTGGGCCCGCCCCACGCTGGCCGGTGAGCTGATCGGGTCGCTCGCCGTGACCGAGCCGGGCGGCGGCTCAGACGTCGCCAACATCTCCACCACCGCGAAACGCGACGGCGACGACTACATCGTCAACGGTGCCAAGACGTTCATCACCTCCGGCTGCCGGGCGGACTTCGTCACCACCGTGGTGCGGACCGGCGAACCGGGCGCGCACGGCATCTCGTTGCTTGTCGTCGAGCGCGACACCCCGGGGTTCACGGTCTCGCGCAGGCTGGACAAGATGGGCTGGCTCTGCTCCGACACCGCCGAGTTGTCCTATGTGGATTGCCGAGTGCCCGCCCGCAACCTCGTCGGCGCCGAGAACAGCGGGTTCATCCAGGTCGCGCAGCACTTCGTCACCGAACGGCTTTCGCTGGCGGTCCAGGCGTACGCGGCCGCCCAGCGGGCGTTGGACCTGACGCTGGCCTGGGCGCGGCTGCGCGAGACGTTCGGCCGTCCGCTGATCTCCCGGCAGCTCGTGCAGCACACCCTGACCGACATGGCCCGCAAGATCGACGTGGCCCGCACGTACACCCGCAGCATCGCCGTGAAGTACCTCGCCGGCGAGGACGTGATCGCCGAAGCGTGTTTCGCCAAGAACACCGCGGTCGAGACAGGCGAATGGGTGGTCGACAAGGCGGTCCAGCTGCACGGCGGCATCGGCTACATGCGCGAGGCCGAGGTCGAGCGGCAGTACAGGGACATGCGGATCCTCGGGATCGGCGGAGGCACCACCGAGATCCTCACCGGCTTGGCCGCGAAACGATTGGGATACACGTCATGAGCTTTGTTGAGTCCGAAGAGCGGCTGGCACTGCGCAAGGCGGTGTCCGACCTCGGCAAGCGGTACGGCCACGACTACTACGTCAAGAAGGCCCGTGAAGGCGGGCACACCACCGAGCTGTGGCAGGAAGCCGGGAAGCTCGGCTACCTGGGCGTGAACGTGCCGGAGCAGTACGGCGGCGGTGGCGGCGGCATCGGTGACCTGGCCGCGGTGTGCGAGGAACTGTCCGCCTCCGGGTGCCCGCTGCTGATGATGGTGGTGTCCCCGGCGATCTGCGCGACGATCATCGCCCGGTTCGGAACCGACGCGCAGAAGCAGGAGTGGTTGCCGCGCTTCGCCGACGGCAGCGTGGTGATGGCGTTCGGCATCACCGAACCGGACGCGGGCTCGAACTCGCACAAGATCGTCACCACCGGCCGCCGCGACGGCGGCGACTGGGTGCTGTCCGGCCAGAAGGTGTTCATCTCCGGGGTGGACGGCGCCGACGCGGTGCTCGTCGTCGGCCGCACCGAGGACGCGAAGACCGGCAGGCTCAAGCCCGCGCTCTACATCGTGCCCACGGACGCGAAGGGCTTCACGTACCAGAAGATCGACATGGAGATGGTCTCGCCGGACCGGCAGTTCACGCTGTTCCTCGACGACGTGCGGCTGCCGTCAGACGCGCTGGTCGGCTCCGAGGACGCGGCGCTGGCGCAGCTGTTCGCGGGCCTGAACCCGGAGCGGATCATGGCGGCGTCGTTCTCGACCGGCATCGGCAGGCTCGCCATGGCCAAGGCCACCGAGTACGCCAAGACCAGGAGCGTCTGGGGACAGCCGATCGGTGCTCACCAGGGCCTGGCGCATCCGCTGGCCGAGTCGCACATCAACATCGAACTGGCCCGGCTGATGACGCAGAAAGCCGCCGCGCTCTACGACTCGGGCAACGACATGGCCGCCGGTGAAGCCGCCAACATGGCCAAGTACGCTGCCGCCGAGGCCGCCGCGAAGGCCGCTGACCAGGCGTTGCACACGCACGGCGGCAACGGTATGGCCAGCGAGTTCGGCCTCGGTGGACTGGTGCTCGCTTCGCGGGTGGGCCGGATCGCGCCGGTCAGCCGTGAGATGATCCTGAACTTCGTCGCCCAGCACTCGCTGGGGTTGCCGAAGTCCTACTAGGAGCATCGCTGTGCGTCAGCCGCAACAGGACCGCAGCCGCGCCACCCGGCAGCGGCTGCTCGAGTCCGCCATCGAGGCACTGGCCGAACTGGGCTGGGCCGGGAGCACGGTCGCGGTTGTCGCCGAACGGGCCGGTGTGTCCAGGGGCGCGGCTCAGCACCACTTCCCGACCAGGGAGGACCTGTTCGCCGCTGCCGTCGGGTTCGTCGGTGACGCCCGGCGGCTGTGGACGCGGGAGCACAGCATCGACCTGCCGACCGGTCCGGAGCGGACCCGGGCGGTCGTAGACTTGATCGTGCGGTTGTACACAGGGCCGCTTTTCCGTGCGGCACTGCACATGTGGGTCGCGGCGACGTCCGATCCGCAGTTGCGCGAGTCCGTGGTGACGCTGGAAGCCCACCTCGGTCGCGAAACGCACAAGCTCGCGCTGGAACTGCTCGGCGCGGACGAGAGCACGCCGGGCGTCCGGGAAATCGTCCAGGCCACGTTGGACATGGCCCGTGGCTTGGGTTTGGCGAACCTGCTGACCGACGACAGCAAGCGGCGGGCGGGGATCATCGACCGGTGGGCCGAGATCCTCGACACCGCACTGCGGACCGGAGTGAAGGCGTGATCGCGGCAAGGCGCCTTGCCGCGAACGCCACCCGGCTCACGCCTGGGTGAGGCTCATCCGCTGCTTCTCGACGTCGACGTCCAGGACCTTCACCTGGACCTCGGTGCCTTCCGGCAGCTTGGCGCCGACCAGCAGACCGTGGATTTCCGGTGCCAGTTCCACGAAAACGCCGAACGGCATCTCGCTCACCACGTGTCCGGTCAGGACTGTGCCGTCGCGCTGCGCGGCGACGTACGGTGCGAAGGGTTCCGTCATGTTCTCACCTCCTCTCCCTGCACCAGCTTCTCGACTGGGTGGGAGAGGGTGGCGGGCCTCTGGCCCGCCGGGTGGTCATGACAAGACCGGGGATCCCGTCTGTGCTTGGCTCATGGCCGACCCGGTAGTCACGCCAAAACCGTAGCACACCCTCGTGAGTGGTTCGGCCGGTTAGAACCGGCCGAACCACTCACGAGGTTTTTCAGGCGCCCTTGGCTCCCTGCCAGGCTTCCAGTTCGGTGTTCGCGAACCACGGCCCGCATGCCTCGCCGCCGCAGTTGCCGAGGTACGTGCCGTTCTGGTAGACGTCGCCAGTGCCGGAGTTGTAGCCGTAGGCGAACGGGCCGCCGCTCGCGCCACCGCTCATTCCGTTGCAGTCCCTCAGGGCAACGGTCCGTCCGTTGTCCCGGGTCGTCGGCCAGCCGTGGCACCAGACCGCGTAGTCCTTGTCACCGGGAAGACCGAGCAGGTAGGTGTAGTCCGACGTGGGGTTGTGGTTGAACGCGACGCCGCTGGAGCCCACGACGTTCTGGACGTGCCTGCCGTTCTGGGTGTTCAGCACGACGAACGCCGTGTCGCCGTCGCCGAGCACGACCACGGCGAGCCGCCACGACCACCAGCCGTGCGGGGCGTTGCCCCGGTCGTAGCCGGGGGCGAAGCTGTAGTTCTGGCCGCCGTCGTTGAATCCGCAGTGCCGTGCGGTGGCGATGGTGTCGCCGTTGTCGGACGCCACCACGTTGGCGCTGCAGATGTAGTTGCCGTTGCCGATGGAGAAGTACAGCCTGCCAATGGTTCCCCACACACTGGCCTGGACACCTGCCTGTCCGGAACCGGGTCTCGTGCCGGGGATTCGCACGGGCTCGCCCTGTGCGCGCTGAGTGGAGGTACGTGCGTTGACCTGTGCCTCGGGTGCGACATACGGCTTGGCCGAGGCGATCCGCTCCGGCGTCCAGTAGCTGTCGACCTGCGCCGTGCTCTGCCCAGCAGCGACGACCTTGGTACCAGCGGAAGGTGTGGCGGCGGTGGCACCCGCGACGGGGACGACCGCGGCCGCGATCGCGAGCCCCGCGATCGCTCCTGCCCTGAGGAACTTCAGCATAGGATCTCCTGTTTGCTGTCGGGATTGCGCGACACCAAGCAAGACACAACGCTGACATCGGGATCAACGCCCCAGCGGGGACTTTGCCCGAATCACCCTGTGCGGCTGCACTGAGTTGTTACGCCGAACGAGGAAAACAGGGAACGTCAGCGCTTCAGCGCGATCGGCAGGCCGTCCGACGGAGCCGGGAGAGCTGTTGTGTCCCAACGGACCTCGTAGTCCTCCGGGACCGACCACTGGTGGTGCGTGAGCAGTTGGTGCAGCAGCGTCTTCACTTCCAGCATGCCGAAGTGCAGTCCGATGCACTTGTGCGCCCCGCCGCCGAAGGGCAGCCAGGCGTAGCGGTGGACCTTGTCCTCCTTTCGTTCCGAGCTGAAGCGTTCCGGGTCGAAGCGGGCCGGGTTGGGCCAGAGCTCGGGCAGCATCTGCGTGACCCACGGGGTCAGCGAGACCATCGTGTTCGCCGGGACGTAGTGGCCGAGGATCTCGGTGTCCCGCACGGTTCTGCGGGCCAGTGAGGGGACCGGGGCGACCAGCCGCAGCGACTCCTTGATCACCATCTCCAGGTTCGTCAGGCCCTCCAGCGCGTCGATGTCCAGCGGTCCGGGGCCCGCCTTGACGCACTCCTCGCGGACGCGGTCCTGCCATTCCGGGTGCTTGGCCAGGTAGTAGGTGGCCGTCGTCGTCGTGATGGTGGTCGTGTCGTGCGCCGCCATCATCAGGAAGATCATGTGGTTGACGACGTCGTCGTCGCTGAACGCCGAACCGTCGTCCGTCCTGGCGTGGCACAGCCCCGCGAACAGGTCGTCGGAGTCGCTCGCCCGCTTGGCCGGGATCGTGCGGCGGAAGAAGTCCTCCAGGACCTGCCTGCCGCGCAGGCCCGCGTTCCACCGCCCACCGGGCACCGGGAAGCGGATCAGGGACGTCCCCGCCCGGACGGTGTCGACGAACGCCTTGTTCAGCGCGTCTTTCTCCTTGCCGAGCGCCGCGGCCATGAACACGCTTCCGGCGATGTCCAGCGTCAGCTGCTTCAGCGCCGGGTACATCAGCAGTTTCCCCGGCTGCCACGACTTCACGCCGCCTGCCGCCGCCGACGCCACGTGGCCGAGGTAGCCGGTCAACCGCTGCCGGGTGAACGCCTGCTGCATCAGCCTGCGGTGGAACATGTGCTCGTCGAAGTCGAGCAGCATCAGGCCGCGCCGGAAGAACGGCCCGATGAAGTACTCCCAGCCCTTCTGGGAGAACACCTTGTCCTTGTTGGTCATCACGACCTGGGTTGCGTCGCCGCCCGTGACCATGACCATCCGCACGCCGAACGCGTTCATCCAGGAGACCGGGCCGTACGTCTCGTAGCGCTTCAGGCCGAAGTCCAGGCCGAGCCGCAGCGCCTCAAGCGAGTGCCCGACCAGCGGTATGCCGCCGTCGCCCGGCACGGCTTTCAGACCGGAGCCGTTCGGCACGTTCGTCAACTCGCTGCTGCGCCAGCTTTTGTTGAGCAGCCACTCGTCAAACCTCGTCGCGCCGGGCACGTGCGTCGTTGTCACTGCCTGCCTCCGCTGCTTGGTCCAGTACCGCCATCGCAAGCCCGGTCAGCTCGGTCACCAGGCCTGGCCGGGTGGTGATCCTCGGTGTTCTGGTCAGGTCGTTGACGATCGTCAGTGCCGCGTGCACGGCGATCCGAGCTTCCGGCTCCGGCAGGTGCGGCGCAACGGTTCTCAGCAACGTCACCCATTCGGCGACGTACGCGCGCTGCACGCGGACCAGTTCCTTGCGGTCGCGGTCGGGGACGTTGCCCAGTTCGCCCGCGAACACCGAGAACAGGTCGTCCGACCGGGACACGATGTCCACATAGGAGCCGACCAGGTCGGTCAGCGCCCGGTGCGGTGTCGCCGCGTTCGCGATCACCCGCCGCGCGCCGGTGTGCAGCCGGTCGGCCATCCGGTAGCCGGCTGCCACCAGCAGTTCGGCTTTGCCGCTGAAGTGCCGGTAGACACTCGGCCCCGCTATCCCCGCGGCTGCCCCGATGTCCTCCATGCTCACGTCGCGGTAGCCGTGCTCACGGAACAGCCGCGTCGCGACGGTGAGCAGTTCCTCCCGCCGGGACACGGGTGACGACGGGCGTTGCCAGTCCGGCTGCGCCGGTGCCCGCGAGGCCGGGACTGTGCTGCGCAGGACCGCGCAGGCGAGCTTGCCGAGCAGGTGCTCGAATCTGCGCCGGGGGAGTGACACGCGGTGGTCGGCGACGCTGCCGAACACACTCAGCGACGCCCAGCTCAGCAGTTCCGCGTCGGCGAGCGGTAACCCCGGCCGGGCGTCGCGCAGCGTCGACACCCAGTCGCCCATCAGCTCGGCACCGCGTTTGCGGATCTTGACCTGGTCGGTTTTGTCCAGGTAGCGGCCCTGCCAGCGCCACAGCGCGGTGATCTCACGGCGCTCGACCGCCAGCGCGGAGACCGTCTCGACGAGTGCGTGCAGCGGCTTGTCCTTGGCCAGCGCCTGGTCGGTGGCCAGGCCGAACCGGTCGAGGCCGGACAGCAGCACGTGCGCGAGGACATCCTGCTTGCCGCGGAAGTGCCGGTAGACGGCCGGGCCGGTCACGCCCGCGGCCGCGGCGATGTCGTTGACGCTCACCCCGTGGTAGCCGTGCCTGCGGAACAGCTCGGCGGCAGCGTCGGTCAGCTGCTCCTTGCGGTTTCGCGGTCGGCTGCCCATCGCGGAGTGACCTCCGTCTCGTAATCGGTCCATAGCAAAGCTAGATCAGCCTCTTGTGCTTGACAAGCTGCGGATTCGTTCCATTATGTGAATGAGCATTAGCCACCAGCGCGGGTGAGAGGAACTTCGGCGTGAGCACAGAAGCGTTCATCTACGAGGCGATCCGAACGCCTCGCGGCCGGGGCAAGAAGACCGGCTCACTGCACGGCGTCAAGCCGATCTCGCTGGTGACCGGTCTGATCGACGAACTGCGCACCCGTCACCCGAACCTGGACACCGACCGGGTCAGCGACCTGATCCTCGGTGTCGTGTCGCCCGTCGGCGACCAGGGCGCGGTGATCCCCCGCACAGCCGCGATCGCCGCGGGCCTGCCGGACAACGTCGCCGGAGTCCAGGTCAACCGGTTCTGCGCCTCCGGCCTCGAAGCGGTCAACCAGGCGGCGCAGAAGGTCCGGTCGGGCTGGGACGAGTTGATCATCGCCGGTGGCGTCGAGTCGATGTCCCGTGTGCCGATGGGCTCCGACGGCGGCGCGTGGGCGATGGACCCGGAGACCAGCTACGAGACCTACTTCGTGCCGCAGGGCATCGGCGCGGACCTGATCGCCACCATCGAGGGCTTCTCCCGCGACGACGTCGACTCGTACGCGTTGCGCTCGCAGGAACTCGCGGCCAAGGCGTGGGCGGGCGGGTACTTCTCCAAGTCCGTCGTGCCGGTCAAGGACCGCAACGGCGTCGTCCTGCTGGACCACGACGAGCACATGCGCCCGGACACCACCCGCGAGGGCCTTGCCAAGCTGAACCCGTCCTTCGAGGGCATCGGCGAGCTGGGCGGTTTCGACGCGGTGGCGCTGCAGAAGTACCACTGGGTCGAGAAGATCAACCACGTGCACCACGCGGGCAACTCGTCCGGCATCGTCGACGGTGCCGCGCTGCTGCTGGTCGGCAACGAGCAGGTCGGCAAGGATCTCGGCCTGACCCCGCGGGCCCGGATCGTGGCCACCGCGGTCACCGGTTCGGACCCGACGATCATGCTGACCGGCCCGACCCCGGCCACTCGGAAGCTGCTGAAGACCGCGGGACTCGGCGTCGAGGACATCGACCTGTTCGAACTGAACGAGGCGTTCGCGTCGGTCGTGCTGAAGTTCCAGAAGGACCTGGGCATCCCGGACGAGAAGCTGAACGTCAACGGCGGCGCGATCGCGATGGGCCACCCGCTCGGCGCGACCGGCGCGATGATCACCGGCACCATGGTGGACGAGCTGGAACGCCGCGAAGCCCGCCGGGCCGTGGTCACCCTGTGCATCGGTGGCGGCATGGGCCTGGCCACCCTGATCGAGCGCGTCTGAGGAGCGGCGAACCGATGAGCGAGAACATGATTCGCTGGGAGCAGGACGCGGACGGCATCGTCACGCTGACGATGGACGACCCGAACCAGTCGGCCAACACGATGAACGAGACGTACCAGACCTCGTTCCACGAGACGGTCGAGCGGCTGTACGCCGAACAGGACAAGATCACCGGCGTGATCGTGACGTCGGCGAAGAAGACCTTCTTCGCCGGTGGCGACCTGAAGCTGATGAGCAAGACCACGAAGGCCGACGCGGCCGACATCACCGCGCGCGCCAACGGCATGAAGGCGGACCTGCGCAAGCTGGAGCTGCTGCCCAAGCCCGTCGTCGCGGCGATCAACGGCGCCGCGCTCGGCGGTGGCCTGGAGATCGCGCTGGCGTGCAAGTACCGGATCGCGTTGGACGCCAAGGGAAGCCAGATCGGTCTGCCCGAGGTCACGCTCGGCCTGCTGCCCGGTGGCGGCGGCGTCGTACGGACCGTGCGCTTGCTCGGCATCCAGGGCGCGCTGCTGAACGTGCTGCTGCAGGGCCAGCGCAACAAGCCGGCCAAGGCCAAGGAGATCGGCCTGGTGCACGAGGTCGTGGCCACGGCGGACGAGATGATCGCGAACGCGAGGACGTGGATCAAGGCCAACCCCGACGCCGTGCAGCCGTGGGAGGTCAAGGGCTACAAGATCCCCGGTGGCACGCCGTCGAACCCGTCGTTCGCCGCGAACCTGCCCGCGTTCCCGTCGAACCTGCGCAAGCAGCTCAAGGGCGCGAACATGCCCGCGCCGCGCAACATCATGGCGGCGGCGGTCGAAGGGTCCCAGGTGGACTTCGACACCGCGTCGCTGATCGAGACGCGCTACTTCGTCGACCTGCTGACCAGCCAGGTGGCGAAGAACATGATCAAGGCGTTCTTCTTCGACCTGCAGCACATCAACTCCGGCGGCTCCCGCCCGGACGGGTACGAGAAGTACACCGCCCGCAAGGCGCTCGTGCTCGGCGCGGGCATGATGGGCGCGGGTATCGCGTACTCCTGTGCCAGGGCCGGGATCGAGGTTGTGCTCAAGGACGTTTCCCTCGAGGCGGCGCAGAAGGGCAAGGCCTACTCGGAGAAGATCCTCGCCAAGGCGGTCTCCCGTGGCAAGCTGACGCAGGACAAGGCCGACGAGGTGCTGGCCAGGATCACCCCGACCGAGAAGCCCGAGGACGCGGCCGGTGCGGACCTGGTGATCGAGGCGGTCTTCGAGGACCCGTCACTGAAGCACAAGGTGTTCCAGGAGATCGAGAGCTTCGTGGCGCCGGACGCGCTGCTCGGCTCGAACACCTCCACGCTGCCGATCACGGGACTGTCGGAAGGCGTGCAGCGCCAGGAGGACTTCATCGGCCTGCACTTCTTCTCGCCGGTGGACAAAATGCCGCTGCTGGAGATCATCCGCGGCGCGCGGACCAGTGACGCGGCGCTGGCCAAGGCGATCGACGTGGCGCAGCAGATCAAGAAGACCCCGATCGTGGTCAACGACAGCAGGGGGTTCTTCACCAGCCGCGTGATCGGCACGTTCATCAACGAAGCGGTGGCCATGGTCGGCGAGGGCATCGCGGTGCCGTCGATCGAACAGGCAGGCAGCCAGGCCGGGTACCCGGCGCCGCCGCTGCAGCTGCTGGACGAGCTGACCCTGACCCTGCCGCGCAAGATCCGCGAGGAGACGAAGGCGGGCATCGAGGCAGCGGGCGGAACCTGGGTGTCGCACCCGTCGGAAGCCGTGATCGACAAGCTGGTGCTGGAGTACGAGCGCAAGGGCCGCTCGACCGGTGCCGGTTTCTACGACTACACCGACGGCAAGCGGACCAGCCTGTGGCCAGGGCTGGCCGAGGCCTTCGGGTCGGGCTCGAAGGAAATCCCCTTCGAGGACATGAAGGAGCGCATGCTCTTCGCCGAAGCGCTGGAGACAGTGAAGTGCTTCGACGAGGGCGTGCTGACCTCGATCCCGGACGCCAACATCGGCTCGATCATGGGTATCGGCTTCCCGCCGTGGACCGGTGGCGTGATCCAGTACATCAACGGCTACCCCGGCGGCCTGAAGGGCTTCGTCGCCAGGGCCCGTGAACTGGCCGAACGCTACGGCTCGCACTTCGAGCCGCCGGCCTCGCTCGTCGAAAAGGCCGAGAAGGGCGAGATCTTCGAGTAAGACCTGTTCCAGCCACCGCCCCGGTGTCACCTCTGGTGATGCCGGGGCGGTCGCATGCTGTCCGGCGGTCATTCCTTTGCTCTGGTTACGCAGACAGCGCGATGCGTTGCCCGGTTCGGCGAGCGCGTACTGGTTGCGGCCGTCGGCTGTCACCATGTACGCACCGTGGTCGAGCTCCAAGCCCATCCCACAATCTCCGCGTCGGTCTGGCCTCGGCCGACCTGGTTGAGGCGTACGAACGACTCCTGGGGTCCACCCGACGGCGCACCGGACGGATGTGAGTCTGAGCAACGTCGTGTCGGACAAGGCGGCGGAGTGGTTCCGGACGTGGGCCGTCGATGGCGATACCGCCACCCTGCTAACGAACTCGCTCAGCGTCATCGCCAAGCTGCCCGGCAGGCAGAACGCCGACCTGGTGGTTCAGGTTCTCGAGAACGACCCGGAGGTGCGCCGCCTGATCGTGGCGAGTGAGATCTCCCGGCTCACCCAGGTCGACTGGAAGACCGCGCTCAAGGGCGCCGACGATCCCACCACGATCCCCGAGCCGCGCAAGCTCGCCGCGAAACTGGCCAAGGGCGCGATCAGCCCGAAGGGCACCGAATCGCGTTGGGCTGCACCTACCCGCTCACCGGGCTGGTGCCTGTTCTCGGACGTTAGGCCCGTATCGAAGTCCCGTCCGCGGTAGCCGAGCCGGATGCGGTCCACCCCGCTGAAGCCCGACTCCGGCCTTCGGCCGGGGCAGACCCGCATCGAACGGAGACTTCGACAGGGGCCTAGTCATTCATTCAGCCATTTCGCCGCCGCGTCCTTGATTTCGCGTTCCAGGTCGCTGCCCTTGGTGGGGAAGACGCGGTTGACCGGATAGCCGGATTTCTCCAGTACGTAGGCGAGTGCGGCGTATTCGCGCGGGTACTTCGTGACGACGGCCTGGTCGATGTCGACGAGGCCGAGCGGGAAGGTGAACGTGCCGTTGTCGTAGACGCTGCAGCGGTGCACGATCCCCCATCGGCCGTCGCGTTTCCCGACCCGGTCGATGAATCGGTTGTGGACGTTGAAGCCCAGGTTCAGCCGCACGTTCTCCGCCACGAGCACCGCGTTCGTCTCCACCACGGCCTTGTCGCCGTTGAAGGTGATGACCGGGTTGGCGATCAGGTGCTTGCTGCGCAGATCAGAGTGGCCCATTTTCTCTGAGGCGGCCACGAACTCGGTCGCTGGCCCTTCGAACCAGGCGATCTCCATCCTGGCGCCGGGGTGGAACAGCCCGCGCAGGTGATCCCATTCGTTCAGATCGCGGTGCATCCACCCGGTCATCAGCTCCGAGATGGCCTGCTTGTCCTCGACGCGAGCGTTCATCCGGTGCTACCTCCGTTCGGCCCCCTCCTCCCATAGTGGGCCGATCGGCGATCAAGGTCATGAGGCACTACCGTGAAGGGTGTCACATCACCCGGTTGTGTTTTTGGGTGGTTAGGTCTCGCATGTGCTTGGGTACCCGGGCCTCACGATGGACTTGACCGGGTGGGGAGAAGACACCATGACTTACACCAAGCGACTGCCCAAGCCAGTTGTCGAGCAGTGGGACTGGCAGCTTCAGGGCAACTGCCGTGGCCAGGAGTCTGCGGTTTTCTTCCACCCCGACAACGAACGCGGCCCCGCGCGGCGGATGCGGCAGGCCCGCGCCAAGCAGGTGTGCCACGACTGCCCCGTTCTGATGCAGTGCAGGCAGCACGCGCTCAAGACGCGTGAGCCGTTCGGCGTCTGGGGCGGACTCGACGAGGACGAGCGCCGCGCGATCTTCTCCAACCGGCGTTCCCGGCAGCAGGAGCACCAGCCGGCCGCGTAACCACAGTACTTATCCCCGCGCATCGGGCGCGGCCCGGAATCGCCGGGTCGCGTCCGTTGTCCATTTCAGCATTCCTTCGACGATGTGCGCCCGAAGCGACAGGCCCATCACCATGGGATCGGTTCCGGGTTCCGCCAAAAGGGAATCCAGGTAACCGCGCAGTGCGTGCAGTTCGGTCCGCAGCACGTCTTCCTCGCGCGCCAGCACTCCCAGTGCGTCAGCGGGCTCCAGTGTGGACACCAGGAGCGCCCTGAGCATCGTCTCGTCCCTGACTGTCCGGTCCGGTTCGGTTTCCACCAGCCAGCGGCGTAGTTCCGCGCGTCCTTCGTCGGTCACGGAGTACGCGCGCCTGCCGCGTGGTCCTTCGGCTGCTTGCACGGCGAAGCCTGCTTCGGTCAGCTTGGCCAGTTCCCCGTACATCTGGTTGCGGCGCGCGTACCACACACCCCGCATGACCTCGTCGAACTTCTTCGCCAGGTCGTACCCGCTCTGCGGGCCGGGCAGCAGGGTGGCCAGGACGGCGTGCCGGAGGGACATGGCACAAGTTTGACCGATCGACTCTGACCGGTCAAACTTGACCTGTGAATGAGTCCCGGAAACGCACGATCCTGCTCGCCACCCTCGTCTGCGCACTGCTGGCCGCCCTCGACGGCACGGTCACCACCACGGCCATGCCCCGCATCGCCGCCACGCTGCACGGCGAGAGCGACCTGACCTGGGCGGTGACCGCCTACCTGCTGGCTTCGACGGTGACCATCCCGATCTACGGCCGCGTGGCCGACCTGTACGGCCGCAAGACACCGATGCTCACCGGCCTGGCGCTGTTCCTGATCGGCTCAGCGCTGTGCGCGGCGGCCTCGACCATGCCGTGGCTGATTGTTTTCCGTGTGGTGCAAGGAATCGGCGCGGGCGCGCTGATGACGGTGGGTATGACGCTCGTGCGTGACCTCTACCCGCCCAGCCAGGCGCGGGGCATGCTGCGGATGCAGACGCTGCTCGCGGGCATGATGGTGATCAGCTTCATCGGCGGCCCGCTGGCCGGTGGATTCGTCACCGACCACTGGGGCTGGCAGTGGATCTTCCTCGGCAACCTGCCGATCGGTCTCGCCGCCGCTGCCGTGCTGGCGCGTTTCGCACCGAGCAGCACCGTGGAACGCACCGAGACCGGGCGGTTCGACTACGCCGGTCTGGCACTGCTGAGTTCGGGAATCTCGTTCGTCCTGATCGGCGGCTGGCTGCTGCCTGCCGGGCTCCTCGCCTTGGCGGTGTTCGTTGCGGTGGAACGCAAGGCCGAGGTTCCGATCGTCCCGTTGCGACTGTTCGGCAGCCGTGGCTACAGCGCCGCGACCGCGGCCGGATTCCTGTTCACAGTCGCGATGATGCCGGCCGGGCTGTTCCTGGGTGTCTATTTCCAGCAGGTTCTCGGTTACAGCGCCACGGCGTCGGGCTGGCTGGTGCTGCCGCTGATGGGCGGCATGATCATCGGCAACCGGCTCACGGCCGCCGTCGCGATCCGCAGTGGACGGGTGCGGTCCGCGCTCGCGGCCGGTGCGGTTCTCGTGGTCGCCGGCTCGGCGCCGCTGGCGATGCTGGACAGCGGGATTCCGCTGTGGATGACGTTGACCTGCACGGCGCTGATCGGCTTCGGCGCGGCGCCGTCGATGGGCGGGATCGCCATGGTCGCCCAGACCACGGTGGACCGGCGGGACATCGGGGCCGCCACCGCGGGGCTCAACCTGGTCAAACAGTTCGGCGGCAGTACGGGGCTCGCCACCGGCCAGGCCCTGCTGGCTGCTCAACAGGTCGGCGGGACGATCGCGATCGTCGGCACGATTGGCGGACTGCTCGCCCTGGCCGCGGTACTGGCCATACCCGACGTGAACCTGCTCGCGTCGGCGCACTGACGATGGTTACTCGGGTTCGAGCATGCCGTCGCGCAGCTTCTGCAGGGTCCGCGCGAGCAGGCGGGAGACGTGCATCTGCGAGATGCCCACCTTCTCCGCGATCTGGGTCTGGGTGAGGTTGCCGAAGAACCGCAGCAACAGGATGGTCCGTTCCCGTTCCGGCAACTCCCGGACCAGCGGCAGCAGGGACTCGTGGTTCTCCACGCCCTCCATCGCCGAGTCCGGCTCGCCCAGCATCTCGCCGAGTGAGGTGTTGTCGGAGTCCTGCGTGAGCATGTCGTCCAGCGACACCGAGTGGTAGGCGTTGCCTGCCTCGAGGCCCTCGTAGACCTCGTCCTTGCTCATGCCCAGCCGGGTGGCGATCTCACTCGGGGTCGGTGCGCGGCCGAGCTGCTGCGACAACTCGTTGCCCGCCGCCGTGATGGCCAGGTGCAGTTCCTTCAGCCGGCGCGGCACGCGCACCGACCAGCTGGAGTCGCGGAAGTACCGGCGGATCTCACCCATCACGGTCGGCACGGCGAACGACAGGAAGTCCGTACCGCGTTCCGGGTCGAACCGGTCGACCGCGTTGATCAGCCCGACCGTGGCCACCTGCACCAGGTCCTCGTTCGACTCACCGCGGTGCGAGAACCGCCTGGCGATGTGCTCGGCCACCGGCAGGTGCCCGGTGACGAGCTCGTCACGTAGCTGGGTGCGGCGCGGGTCGTCCTCGGCCAGCGCTGCCAGCTCGACGAACAGGGGTGCCAGGTGTTCGTAGCTGTTCTTGGTTCTCGCTCGTGTCGTCACGCCCCACCCATCCTCGGATCAGCTGGGTGCGGACCCCGCTTGCTCAGCTCGATCAGCACCCGGTACCCACCGGGGACCTGCTCCACCCTGGTGCTGGCGCTGTCGGTCAGCGTGGTCAGCACCCGCCAGCCGAACGAGTTGGTGTCGAGCGGCAGATCATCCACAGTGGACAAAGCGGTCGCCTGCATGGCGATCGCGTCGTCGGCGACCCGGAACCGGCAGCGCAGGTCGGTGCCCGGCCACGCCGCGGCCGACAGCATCGAGCAGGCCTCGTCGACCGCCAGCTTCAGATCGGCGACGAAGTCGAGGTCGAAGTCCTCGCGCATGGCGATCGTGGCCGCGAGCGACCGGATGATCGGCAGGTAGCGCGCCTCGGCCGGAACTCTCAGCTCGATGTCACCGACGTCAACCGAACTGTCCACGAAGGACTTGTTGGCCGCAGTCATGTCACCGCCCCTCGTTTTGGTATGACAACTGGTGGGCTGGTTAACCACACGGTCGCTGCGGCAAACGCGTGTGACGGTCGGTAGCGGTAAAAATGGTGAATGGTTGAACTGCGGCCGGCGAGGGTAACTACCAGGGGTCTTGCGCCGATCATCCGGGTGAACCGCACGCCTGGGGAGGTGGACGAAGATGAGGGACGAGTGTCCGCTCGCGCAGATTCGGGCCCGCGCGAGGGCCCTGGTCGCGATGGCCCGCGACGGCGACACGACCGGACTGGTCGACGCGCTCGACCAGCTGCTCGCCGAGCAGGCCACGGGCGGGCCGGGACCGCACCAGGTCGTGGGGGAGCTCATCTCCGCCGCGGTCCAGATGGTCGAACTGCGGGCGGGCGACGTGCCCGCGCAGACCCTCTTCGCCGTCGACATCAGGGACGACTCCGATGAGGCGGTCGCGATCGACCACCTCGAGCCGCCACTGCGAGCGACCATCCGCGCCCTGCTCGCCGAGCTCAACGGCCATCCGGATGACGCCAGGTTCCAGCTGGAGCTCGCGTTGCGTGACATCGATCTGGAATCGACGCTCGAAGTGGTCGTCCACGCTCTACTGTGGACGATCGGGATGCTCGAGTGGTGCGAGGAGCAGGGCGTCGACGCCCCCGACTGGCTGAGGGGGGCGGGCCTGGCGGCCTGACGCGTACGGTTGTACCCGTGTCGGGTGATCTGACGGAGTACCGCAAGAAGCGTGACGCCGCGCGTACGCCGGAACCCGTGCCTCACGAGGCCGTGCTCCCGCACGGTGACGACGACACGTTCGTCATCCAGGAGCACCACGCCCGCCAGTTGCACTGGGACGTCCGCCTGGAACGCGGTGGTGTGCTGGTGTCGTGGGCGGTGCCCAAGGGCCTGCCGACCGATCCGAAGACCGTGCGCCTCGCGGTGCACACCGAGGACCACCCGATGGAGTACGCCACCTTCGAGGGCGTGATCCCGAAGGGTGAGTACGGCGCCGGGAAGATGACCATCTGGGACCGCGGCACGTACGAAACGCTCAAGTGGGAGGACTACGAGGTCGACGTGGTCCTGCACGGCGGCCGTGTCGACGGCCACTTCACCTTCCTCAAGCGCAGCGATGGCTGGATCGTGCGCAGGCGCGGCGCGTCGCAGGACCCGGACTGGCAGCCGCTGCCGGACGAGATGAAGCCCATGCTGGCCACGATCGGCCCGATGCCCCCGGCCGGGCAAGGCGGCAAATGGGCGTACGAGTTCAAATGGGACGGCGTCCGCGCGCTCGTCCGCGTCGAGGGCGGACGGCTGCAGATCTACAGCCGCGCGGGTAACGACGTCACGGCCAGCTACCCGGAGCTCGCCGACCTGGGCAAGCAGATGGGCAGCGCCCAGGCCTGGCTGGACGGTGAGATCGTCGCGTTCGCGGGCGGGAAACCGAGCTTCGCCGAGCTGCAGAAGCGGATGCACGTCAGCAACTCGGCACAGGCGCGCAAACTGGTCAGCCAGACCCCGGTCAGCCTGCTGCTGTTCGACCTGTTGCACTTCGAGGGCCGGTCGCTGCTGAAGTCGCCGTTCGCCGACCGCCGCGCCCTGTTGGAGAAGCTCGGCCTGAAGGGCAGCCACTGGTACACCTCGCCGTCGTATCCCGCCGCCGGTGCGGCCGTGCTGGCGGCCAGCAGGCAGCAGGGGCTGGAAGGCGTGATCGCCAAGCGGCTCGACTCGCGTTACACGCCCGGCCGGTCCCCGGCGTGGATCAAGGTCGCCGACGTGCGGCCGCAGGAGGTGGTGATCGGCGGCTGGCGGCCGGGGGAAGGCCGCCGGGAAGGCGTGCTTGGCGCGTTGCTGCTCGGGGTACCCGATGAGGGTGGCCTCAGGTTCGTCGGTTCGGTCGGAACGGGGTTCTCCGACGCGGAGTTGGAGTCGCTCACCGAACGGCTGCGTCCCCTCGGCCGCAAGACCTCACCGTTCAACGGCAAGCTCCCGCCGGAACGCGCGCGCGGCGCGAACTGGGTCGAGCCGGAGCTGGTCGGCGAGGTGGTGTTCCGGATCTGGACGACCGACGGCCGGATGCGCGCACCGGTGTGGCGTGGCCTGCGCGCGGACAAGTCACCGGACGAGGTGGAGCTCAATGGCTGACCAGCTGGTGAAGGTCGAGGACCGCACGCTCAAGCTCACGAACATGACCAAGGTGCTCTACCCGGAGACCGGCTTCACCAAGGCGCAGGTGATCGACTACTACGCCAGGATCGCGCCCGTGCTGCTGCCGCACCTGCGCGACCGCCCGGTGACGTTGCGCCGGTACCCCAACGGTGTCGACGGCCAGTCGTTCTTCGAGAAGAACGTGGCACGGCACGCACCGGAGTGGGTGCGCACCGAGCGGCTGCCGACGCCCGGCAGCAGCCAGGGCAACGAGTCACTCGACTTCGTGCTGGTCCAGGACCTGCCGACGCTGGTGTGGGTGGCCAACCTGGCCGCGCTGGAGCTGCACGTTCCACAGTGGAGAGTCGGTGTCGATCCGGACCTGCTGGTGTTCGACCTCGACCCCGGCCCGCCCGCGACCGTCGTCGAGTGCTGCCAGGTCGCGCTGTGGCTGCGCGAGGAGCTGGCCGAGGGCGGCTACGAGGCGTACCCGAAGACCAGCGGGTCCAAGGGCATGCAGCTCTACGTCCCGGTCGGCCCGGACGAGATCGACACCCTGGCGTATTCGCGCAAGCTCGCCGAGCGGCTGGCACGGGAGTACCCGCGGCAGGTCGTCGCCACGATGGCCAAGGCGCAGCGCGGCGGGAAGGTGTTCATCGACTGGAGCCAGAACCGGCCCGCCAAGACCACGATCGCGCCGTACTCGCTGCGCGCTCGGGCCCGGCCGACCGTCTCGACGCCGGTGACCTGGCAGGAAGTGGAGGAGTGCGATCACGTCGACGATCTGACCTTCACCGCGGACGAGGTCCGCGCGCGGGCCGGCGAATTGGGCGATCTGCTCGCCTATCCACGGGTGCCGGCGGAATGACCGGACGATTACGCCGGCACGAGCAGGAAACGTGTTGTCAACCCTCGCCCACATGTTCCAGCGAACGACGCGGTTGGTGGGTAGCGCACGTGGAAAACAGGGGTAATCTCCCGAACGGGGATCGGTCGGAAGGAGTGGTTCACGGTGTCCCGTCAGCGCTCTTCAGTTGTATCAGTGGGTACGACGAGACCGAGAACCCCGCCGGAGCAAAGGCGTGTGCACGCCGAGTTGCCCCGGCCCGTACTGGCACTGACCCCGGGATTGCAATTGCGCCGCGCTGTCGACACCGCGCTGGTGGAATTGCAGAAAGTCGCGCACGCCGAGCGAACCGAGGTGCTTGGCGCGATGCGCCGGGTCAACGACAACCTGCACGGCGCGCTCGCACACACCGCCGCGATCGGGGAGACTTGCATGATCGCGGCCGCGGTCCAGGCGGTGCACGCCGCCGAGGGTCACCTGGAAGCCTCCGAGCTGAGCCAGGCCAGGGTCGCGCTGACCACCGCCCGTGAACGGCTCACCCCGCCGTCTGCCAAGAAGGATCTCCCCTGAGCGAGTCGATCGACGAGAACCTGGCGGCGCTGGCAGGCGCCCACGGTGTCGCAACGTGGTACGAGGACGCCGACCAGCGCCGGGTCGAAGTGGACCGGGCCGTCGTGCTCGAGATACTCGAACAGCTCGAAGTGGACCCGTCCGCGCCCGCGAAACGACCGGGCCTGCCGGACACGATCGTCGTCCGGCAGGGCACCCGGTACGAAACCGGCCGCGGCCTGCTGCGCACCGAGGACGGCGGGCGGCTCGACGTCGCCGACCGGCTGCCCGCCGATCTCCCGCTCGGCTGGCACGTGCTGGAAGCGGGGGGCAGGCAGATCCCGCTGGCGGTGACGCCCGCCCGGCTGCCCGACGTCCCGCGCGCCTGGGGCTGGATGCTGCAGCTGTACGCGCTGCACTCGCGGGAATCGTGGGGGATGGGCGACTTCGGCGACCTCGCGGCCTTCGCGGGCGCGGCGCACGAACACGGCTCGGGCGTGCTGCTGGTCAACCCGGTGCAGGCGATCGTGCCGACCTTGCCGGTGAACCGCTCGCCCTACTCGCCGTCCAGCCGTCGCTTCGCCAATCCCTTGTACATCAAGGTCACCGACACCGACGAGTTCCGCGCGGCCGGCCCGGACACGCGGTCGGACGTGCTCGCCCTCGCACCGGGCCCGATCGGCGGCCTGATCGACTACGACGCGGTGTGGGCGGCCAAGGTGGCCGCTCTTGAACTGTTGTGGCCGGGGGAGATCCGCGACCTCGAACCGGGGCTGCGGGACTACGCGACGTTCTGCGCGCTGGCCGAGAAGCACGGCGGCGACTGGCGGGAGTGGCCGTCCGGGCTGCGGCACCCCGACAGCCCGGACGTCGTTGCCGCGCGCCGGGAACTGGCGCCGCGGGTGGCGTTCCACGCGTGGCTGCAGGAGGTGTGCGAGAAGCAGCTGGGCGCCGCACGGGCTGCCGCGAGTGGCATGTCCGTCGGCATCGTGCACGACCTGCCGGTGGGCGTGGACCCCGGCGGAGCCGACGCCTGGGCGCTGCAGGACGTGCTCGCCCCGCGCGTCACCGTCGGTGCGCCGCCGGACGCGTTCAGCCAGCAGGGCCAGGACTGGCGGCTGCCGCCGTGGCGCCCGGACAAGCTCGCGGCGGCGGGATACCAACCGTTCATCGAAGTTTTGCGAAGCGTGCTCAAGCACGGCGACGGGATCCGGGTCGACCACGTCGCCGGGCTGTGGCGGCTGTGGTGGATCCCACCGGGCCAGCCGCCGAGCCGCGGCACGTACGTGCACTACGACAGCGAGGCCATGCTGGGCATCCTCGCGCTCGAGGCCCACCGGCACTCGGCGGTCGTGGTCGGCGAGGACCTCGGCACGGTCCAGCCGCACGTCACGACCACGCTGCACGAGCGCGGCATGCTCTCCTCGGCCGTGCTCTACTTCCAGCGCGACTACGAAACCCGCGGTCACCCGTTTGTGCCCATCCGTTCGTGGGAACCCGCGTCGATGGCGAGCATCTCCACCCACGACCTGCCGACCGCGGCCGGGTTCCTCGAGGCGGAGAACGTGCGTGTCCGCGCGGAACTGGGGCTCGTCGGCGACGTGGCGAAGGAGTACGAACGGGTGGCCGCCGAACGCAGGGACATGATCGCTTTCCTGGTGGAAGAGGGAGTGCTGGAGTCGCACGACGCCACGGAAGACGAGATCCTGGTCGCCATGCATGCCGTGCTCACCCGCGCCCGCAGCGCGTTGATTCTCACATCGCCCCCCGACGCGCTCGGTGACCTGCGACAACCCAACTTGCCCGGCACGGTCGACGAGTACCCGAACTGGCGGATCCCCCTGCCGGTGCCGGTGGAGCAACTGTTCTCACAGCCCGGCGTCCGCCGGGTCGTGCACGCTCTGCAAACGAACCCTGGGTGACATCTCCAGTGCCCCTGACGGGTAGCGCGGTGACACCTTCTAGGGTCATCGCAAAGCAACACGAGGAGCGAGTGTGCGGCCCTGGCCCGGAACCCCTTACCCGCTCGGCGCCACGTACGACGGCGCCGGGACGAATTTCGCATTGTTCTCGGAGGTGGCCGAGTTCGTCGAGCTGTGCCTGATCGACGACGACGGCCGGGAGACGCGGATCAAACTGCCTGAGGTGGACGGGTTCGTGCATCACGGCTACCTGCCGACCGTCGGTCCAGGCCAGCTGTACGGCTACCGCGTGCACGGGCCGTTCGACCCGGCCAACGGCATGCGCTGCAACCCGAACAAGCTGCTGCTCGACCCGTACGCCAAGGCGGTCGCGGGCAGCAACGTCGACTGGGACGAGTCGCTGTTCGGCTACCCGTTCGGTGACCCGGACGGGCGCAACGACACCGACTCGGCCGGTCACGTGCCGACAGGTGTCGTGGTCAGCCCGTACTTCGACTGGGGCAACGACCGGCTGCCGAAGATCCCGTACAACGAGACGGTCATCTACGAGACGCACGTGCGCGGGCTCACACTGCAGCACCCGTTCGTGCCGGAGGAGATCCGCGGCACGTACGCGGGCCTGGCGCACCCGGTGATCATCGAGCACCTGAAGAAGCTCGGTGTGACCGCTGTCGAGCTGATGCCGGTGCACCAGTTCGTCACCGACCACGCCCTGTTCGAGCGCGGCATGCGCAACTACTGGGGTTACAACACGATCGGGTTCTTCGCCCCGCACTCGGCGTACTCGGCCACCGGCCGCGGCAACCAGGTGCAGGAGTTCAAGGCGATGGTCCGTGACCTGCACGAAGCGGGTATCGAGGTGATCCTCGACGTGGTCTACAACCACACCGCCGAAGGCAACCACCTCGGGCCGACGCTGTCCATGCGCGGGATCGACAACGACGCCTACTACCGGCTGGTCGACGACGAACGCAAGTTCTACATGGACTACACCGGCACCGGGAACTCGTTGAACGTCCGCAACCCGCACACCCTGCAGCTGATCATGGACTCGCTGCGGTACTGGGTGACCGAGATGCACGTGGACGGCTTCCGCTTCGACCTGGCCGCCACGCTGGCCCGCGAGTTCTACGACGTGGACCGGCTGAGCGCGTTCTTCGACATCGTCCAGCAGGACCCGGTGATCAGCCAGGTCAAGCTGATCGCCGAGCCGTGGGACGTCGGCCCCGGGGGTTACCAGGTCGGCAACTTCCCTCCCTTGTGGACGGAGTGGAACGGTCAGTTCCGGGACACCGTCAGGGACTTCTGGCGCGGTGAGCCCGCGACGCTGGGCGAGTTCGCCTCACGGATCACCGGCTCGTCGGACCTGTACCAGGACGACGGCCGCCGCCCGTTCGCGTCGATCAACTTCGTCACCGCGCACGACGGCTTCACGTTGAACGACCTGGTGTCGTACAACGACAAGCACAACGACGCCAACGGCGAGGAGAACCGGGACGGCGCCAACGACAACCGGTCGTGGAACTGCGGCGCCGAGGGCCCGACCGACGACGCCGAAGTGCTCGCGCTACGCGCCAAACAGCGCCGCAACATGCTGGCCACGTTGATGCTGTCGCAGGGCGTGCCGATGCTGCTGGCCGGTGACGAGATCGGCCGCACGCAGGGCGGCAACAACAACGCCTACTGCCAGGACAACGAGATCTCCTGGGTGGACTGGGAACGCGCGGAGGACTTCGGCGAGCTGAAGGCGTTCACCGCGGCGCTGACCAAGCTGCGGCGGGAGCACCCGGTGTTCCGGCGCCGCCGGTTCTTCGCCGGGCGCCCGATCCGCAAGGGCGACGAACTGCGTGACATCGGGTGGTTCACCCCGTCGGGCCAGGAGATGACCGAGCAGGACTGGGAGTCCGGGTTCGGCCGGTGCATCGTGGTGTTCCTCAACGGCGAGGGCATCGCCGACCTCGACCAGCGCGGCGAGCAGGTCACCGACGACTCGTTCCTGCTGTGCTTCAACGCACACCACGAGGACATCGACGTCACCCTGCCCAACGGCGACTACGCCGAGAACTGGTCGGTCGTGGTGGACACCGCCACCGGTGAGGTCGGCAACGGCCCGTCGGTCCCGGCGAAGTCCACGCTCAAGGTGCAAGCCCGTTCCCTGGTCGTGCTGCAACGAGCCGAGGAAGAAGAAGACTAGATGATCCCCAGCTCCACCTACCGCCTGCAACTCGGCCCGGCGATGACGTTCGACCAGGTCGCCGAGATCGCGGACTACCTGGCGGCACTGGGCGTCGGCGCGGTGTACGCCTCGCCGGTGCTGGCCGCGACACCGGGCTCGACGCACGGCTACGACGTGGTCGACCCGTCGATCGCCAGTCCGGCGCTCGGCGGTGAGGACGCGCGGATGCGCCTGGTCGGCGAGTTGCAGGAGTTGGAGCTGGGCCTGGTCGTCGACATCGTGCCCAACCACATGGGCATCGCGGACCCGTCCGCGAACCGGTGGTGGTGGGACGTGCTGGCCAACGGGCGGTCGTCGCGGTACGCGAAGTACTTCGACATCGACTGGGACAGCGGACCGGTCCTGGTGCCGGTGCTCGGTTCCGACGCGCTCGACGAGTTGTCCGTGGCGGACGGCGAGTTGCGTTACCACGAGCACCGGTTCCCGATCGCCGACGGCACCGCCGGCGGAACGCCGCAGCAGGTGCACGAGCGCCAGCACTACCGGCTGGTGAACTGGCGGCGCGGCAACACCGAGCTGAACTACCGGCGCTTCTTCGACATCACCACGCTCGCGGCCGTGCGGGTGGAGGACCCTGAGGTCTTCGAGGCGACGCATTCGGCTGTGCTGCGGTGGATCTCGAACCTGGAGGTCACCGGGCTGCGGATCGACCACCCGGACGGCCTGGCCAACCCGGGTGAGTACCTGCGGCGCCTCCGCTCCGCCGCGCCGTCGGCGTGGATCGTGGCCGAGAAGATCCTCGGCGCCGACGAGACGCTGCCCTCGACCTGGCCGGTGCACGGGACAACGGGTTACGACGCGCTCCGCCTGGTGTGCGGGCTGTTCATCGACCCGGCCGGTGAACCGGCGTTCTCGGAGCTGGCGGGAAACCAGGACCTGCACGCGATGGAGGCCGACCGCAAGCGCTGGGTCGCCGAGCACCTGCTGCGGGCCGAGGTGCGCCGGATCTCCCGGCTGGGCGTGCCGGAACAGGCCGTCATCGACTTCCTGCCGCGGTTCGGCGTCTACCGGTCGTACGTGGCCGACGGCATCGCCGAGAACCTGCCGTCCGGTGGGATCGGCGAGCGGATGATGGCGGACCCGCCGGGCGAGCTGACGTCCCGGATCGAGCAGACGGCCGCGATGGTGATGGCCAAGGGCGTCGAGGACACCACGTTCTACCGCTACAACCGGTTCGTGGCGTTGAACGAGGTCGGCAGCGACCCCGGCAGGTTCGGCGTGCCGGTCGCGGAGTTCCACGCCAAGGTGGCCGCGGCGACCGGGACCGGCATGACCGCGCTGTCCACACACGACACCAAGCGGTCCGAGGACGTCCGCGCCCGGCTCGCCGTGCTGTCCGAGCTGCCCGGCGAGTTCGCCGAGAAGGTGCGGTTGTGGACGGCCAAGGCCGGGTTGTCCGAGCCGACGCTGAACCTGTTGGCGTGGCAGACGATCGTCGGCGCGTGGCCGATCAGCGCGGACAGGCTCGCGGGCTACCTGGAGAAGGCCTCGCGCGAAGCCAAGATCGCCACCAGCTGGACCGACCGCAACGACGAGTTCGACGCCGAGGTGGCCGCGTGGCCGGACCGCGTGCTCGCCGAACTGGGTGGCGAGATCGAGGAGTTCGTCGGCCGCGTCCGCGGTCCCGGCTGGTCGAACTCGTTGGGGCAGAAGCTCCTGCAGCTGGCGATGCCGGGCGTGCCCGACGTCTACCAGGGCACCGAGCTGTGGGACTACTCGCTGGTCGACCCGGACAACCGGCGGCCGGTGGACTTCGAGCTGCGCCGGGAGATCCTGGCGGGGATCGAGGACGCGCCACCGCCGATCGACGAGTCCGGCGCGGCCAAACTCCACGTCGTCTCCCGCACGCTGCGGCTGCGCTGGGAACGTCCGGAGCTGTTCACCGGCTACGCGCCGATCGAAGCCACTGGGCCGGCCGCTGAGCACCTGGTCGGTTTCTCGCGCAACGGCCTGATCGCGGTGGCGACGCGCCTGCCCGTGGGGCTGGAGCGGTCCGGCGGCTGGCGTGACACAACCCTGACCCTGCAAGGCGACTGGACCGACGCCCTCGTGAGTGTTTCGGCCGGTTCTAACCGGCCGAAACACTCACGAGAGGTGCTGGTGTCCGAGTTGTTCTCCCGGTACCCGGTGGCGCTTCTGGTTCGGAGTGGCGAGTGACCTTCTCGGTGTGGGCGCCCGGCAAGTCGCGGGTGCGGGTGCGTGTCGACGGCGAATTCCACCCGATGACCGAGGAGTCCGGCGGCTGGTGGCGCGCGGGCGTCACGGGCACGGACTACTCGTTCTTCGTGGACGACGACGAGACACCGCTGCCCGATCCGCGTTCATCGCGCCAGCCCGAAGGCGTTTTCGGCCCGTCGCGGGTGTACGACCACAGCGCCTTCTCGTGGGGCGACCACGCGTGGACTGGGCGCGCGTTGCCTGGCAGCGTGCTCTACGAGCTGCACATCGGGACGTTCACGCCGGAAGGCACGTTCGACTCGGCCAGCGCGAAACTCGACCACCTGGTGGACCTCGGCGTCGACTTCGTCGAGGTGATGCCCGTGAACTCCTTCGACGGCCCAGTGGGCTGGGGTTACGACGGTGTCCTGTGGGGCGCCGTGCACGAGCCGTACGGCGGTCCCGACGGGTTCAAACGGTTCGTCGACGCGGCGCACGCCCGTGGGCTCGGCGTCGTCCTCGACGTCGTCTACAACCACATGGGGCCGTCCGGCGCGTTCCTCGACCGTTTCGGGCCGTACTTCGCCGGGCGCAACCTGTGGGGCCCGGCGTTGAACGTCACCGGGGCCGGTTCGGACGAGGTCCGCCGTTACGTGCTGGACAACGCGCTGATGTGGTTCCGGGATTTCCACGTCGACGCGCTGCGCCTGGACGCCGTCCACGCCATTCTGGACACTCGCGCCACCCATCTGCTGGAGGAGATGGCGCAGGAGGTCGACGCGTTGTCGGCGGGATTGCGCCGCCCGCTTTCGCTCATCGCCGAGTCCGACCTGAACGACCCGCGGCACGTCACACCCCGTGCGGCAGGCGGGTATGGCCTGGCGGCGCAGTGGTGTGACGATCTGCACCACGCGTTGCACGTGTTCCTGACCGGCGAGACCCACGGCTACTACAAGGATTTCGGCGCGCCGAACGCGTTGAAGACCGCGCTGGAGAACGCTTTCTTCCACGCGGGCACGTGGTCGTCGTTCCGTGACCGCACCCACGGCCGCCCGGTTGACAAGGCGGTCACGCCGGGCCACCGGTTCCTGTGTTTCCTGCAGAACCACGACCAGATCGGCAACCGCGCGCAGGGCGACCGCATGTCCGCGACCGTGTCGCCGGGTGTGCTGCTGTGCGGCGCCGCGATCATGTTCTGTTCTCCGTACACGCCCATGGTTTTCATGGGGGAGGAGTGGGCGGCGTCGACGCCGTGGCAGTTCTTCGCGTCCTTCCCGGACCCGGAACTCGCCGAGGCCGTCCGGACGGGCCGCCGCCGCGAGTTCGCCGAGCACGGCTGGGGTGAGTCCGAGGTCCCCGACCCGATGGACCCGGCGACAGCTGTGCGTTCCCGGCTCGACTGGTCCGAAGTGGACCAATCGGCGCACGCGTCCGTGCTGGACACCTACAAGGCGCTCATCGCGTTGCGCCGCAAGCACCCCGAGCTGTCCGACCCTCGGCTGGACGCGTTCTCGGTCGAGCAGGACGACCGGGTCGTGGTGCTGCACCGCGGCCGGATCCAGCTGGTCTGCAACCTGGGTGCGACGGACGTGACGCGTCCGGCGGGCGAGGTGCTGCTCGCGTCGCCGGGGGTTGCCGACCTCGTGGTCCCGCCGGAGAACTTCGCCATCATCCGTCGCTGACGAAGCCCGCCCCACCAGGTAGCCGACGTGTAGTGTCAGATGTAGTAGGTCTGCTACATTCTGGCGGAGACGTTGGACGGGAGGGGGCGTGATGGACGACGACCTCGTACTCGACATCCGCGACTTACGGATGCGATACGGCACGAACGACGTGCTGAAGGGCGTCACTTTCCAGGCGCGCAAGGGGGAAGTGCTGGCCTTGCTCGGGCCGAACGGAGCGGGCAAGACCACGACGATCGAGATCCTCGAAGGGTTCCGGATGCGGTCCGCCGGTGAGGTCTCGGTACTGGGGGAGGACCCCGCGCACGCCGACGAGACGTGGCGCGCGCGGCTGGGGGTGGTCCTCCAGTCGTGGCGGGACCACGCGAAATGGCGTGTCCGTGACCTGCTGGGGCACCTGGCCACGTACTACGAGCCCTACCGCAAGCCGTGGGACACGGACGAGCTGATCAGCGTGGTGGGCCTGACCGAGCACGCCACCAAGCGGGTCCGGCAGCTCTCAGGTGGGCAGCGGCGCAGGCTCGACGTGGCGATCGGCATCGTCGGCCGCCCTGACCTGCTGTTCCTCGACGAACCGACGGTCGGGTTCGACCCGGCGGCCCGGCGGGACTTCCACGACCTGGTGCACCGGCTGGCCGACGACGAGGAGACCACGATCCTGCTGACCACGCACGACCTGGCCGAGGCGGAGAAACTGGCCGACCGGATCCTGATCCTCGCGGGCGGCGCGGTGATCGCCGACGGCTCGGCCGACCAGCTCTCGCTGCGGATGGCCACCGAGACCGAGGTGAAGTGGACGCTGCACGGCCAGCGGTACGTGCATTCGACGCGTGAGGCGACCAGGTTCGTGCACGACCTGTTCAAGCAGCACGGCGACGACATCGGCGGCCTCGAAGTGCGCCGGGGGAGCCTGGAGGACACGTACATGGCGATGGTGGTGGCTTTCGAGTCCGGTCAGTACGAGTCCGCGGAGCGCGAGCTCGTGGAGGTGGCGCGATGACGGCGCCACTCGTGGCAGCGGCCCGGTCGGGGGCGCGGCGTGGTGTGTTCGAGTTCCAGCAGTCGTTCATCACCGCGACGGACATCTTCGCGCTGATCTTCCCGAACGTGATCCTGCTGACCGTGATGATCTTCATGCGGGGCTCGACGGTCGGCACCACGGGCTTCTCGCTCGGCACGATGTCGCTGAGCAGCGTCATCGGCATGAGCGTCGCCTTCAACGGCATGATGACCGTGATGCAGCACCTGGCCGTCGAACGCGAGGACGGCACACTGCTGCGGGCGAAAGCCATCCCCAACGGGATGTTCGGCTACCTGGTGGGCAAGATCGTCCTGATCGCGGGCCTGACAGTCGTGACCCTGGCGATGATCCTGGTGCCCGGCCTGGTGTTGTTCGACGGGATCGCACTGAACACCGCGGGGGCGTGGCTGACGCTGGCGTGGGTGCTGGTGCTCGGGCTGGTGGCGACGATGCCGATCGGCGCGATCCTGGGGTCGATGTTCGAGAACCCGCGCACATCGGGACTGATGATGCTGCCGGTGATGGGACTGGTGGCGGTGTCGGGCATCTTCACGCCGCTGAGCGAAGCGCCGCAGTGGATGCAGCTGGTCGGCCAGGTGTTCCCGATCTACTGGCTCGGGCTGGGGATGCGCTCGGCTATGCTGCCCGACGGCCTGGCAGTGGTGGAGATCGGCGGTTCATGGCGGCACTGGGAAACCGTCGGTGTGCTCGGCCTGTGGGCGGTGATCGGACTGGTGCTCGCGCCGGCGGTGCTGCGCAGGATGGCGCGCAGGGAGTCCGGCGCGGCGATGGCCGAACGCAGGGAGAAGGCACTGCAGAGGGTCAACTGATGAGCGGCCCGACCGGCACGGCCCCCTGCGGCACGAGCGCGCGGATCGGGGAGAAGACATGAGCGGCGAGGCCATCTACAACCGCATCGCGATGCTCCGGGCGGAACGCGGCATCTCCCGCCGCCAACTCGCCGACGCACTGGGCGTGCACTACCAAACCGTCGGCTACCTCGAACGCGGCGAGTACAGCCCCAGCCTCTTCCTGGCGCTGAAGATCGCCGAACACTTCGAGGTGGCCGTCGAGGTGGTCTTCTCCACCGCACCCTTCCCCCGGATCGGCGCGGAAAAGGCCGGTTGAGCGTCAGCTGGTGGCACGGTGACGCGCCAGCAGCTCCATGGCCAGGGCGATCGCCGCCGCGGCGTTCGGGACCAGGAATGTCGGGCGAGGCGCTGACCGCGCATCGGTGCCAGCGCCTTGCCGTCGATGCGTGGTTTCCAGCGGTCAGGATGGTCCGGTGACGTGCGCCGGACCTCCTGCGGGGTTGCGGCGTGCTCCCAGCCCAGCCGGAACGGTCACCCGGCGGTGGCCGCGATCCGTTGCTCCTCCCGTGGCCACGAAGGGTCGTTGATCAGCAGGAGCAGGTAGATCTCCGGCCGCATGGCAAGCAGGTTGATCGACACACCTGTGTACGACAACTCCGCGGTCGCCCGATCCGCCAGCGCCTCCTCGAGCCGTAGCACTTCGGGCTCATCTTTCGAGCGGGGCGACCGGAACATGCCCTGAAGGTGCTCGAGCGGCTCGATGACGCCAAATGAGGGTCTGGGAATGCGCGCGGGTGATTTCGCTTGAGGTAGGCTTTAGCTAGCGTCCAACCTTGAGAGTGATCCTGCTCACGCGCCTGACGTGTCGGCTTGACAGGATCCAGCAATAAACAGGGCGTGGATCAGCCCTGCTCAGGGCTACAATCGGGAATGAACCTGACCTGATCGAGTGAAGTCGGCGCGCTCGGCGTCATGCGGCCATGTGTCGATCGTCGCACACGTGGAATACCCAGTGGACAGGTACCGTTGAACGCTGCGTAACCGGTAACTCCGGGGACATCGTTCGCACCTCGCTCGCCGACCGCGGCGGCGCGGGGAAGACCTGCGCGCCCTGAAAGGGGGAGACCATGTCCGTCGAGACGACCAAGGCCGTATCACGCCTTCGCGAAGACGCCGATCTGGTTGGATACTACCTGGCCGAGGTCGGAGCGACACCACTGCTCACCGCTCAGCAGGAAGTGGAGATCTCCAAGCGTATCGAAGCGGGACTCTACGCCACCGAGTTGCTCCGTCGCCACGCCGAGGGCGAGGAAATCGCACACGACCCGGCCGAGCTGAAGATCATCGCCAGGGAGGGTGTCCGGGCCAAGGACCACATGATCCGCGCCAACCTGCGCCTCGTGGTCTCGCAGGCCCGCAAGCGCTCGCAGGCCGGGCTGCCGATGCTGGACGTCATCCAGGAGGGCAACCTCGGGCTGATCCGCGCTGTCGAGAAGTTCGACTACTCGAAGGGCTTCAAGTTCTCCACGTACGCGATGGCCTGGATCAAGCAGGCGATCGGCCGCGGCCTCGCCGAGCAGACCCGCACGGTCCGGCTGCCGGTGCACGTCGTGGAGGAGCTGGCGAAGTTCCGCCGGGTCGAGCGCAAGCTGGAGACCAAGCTCAACCGCGATCCCACGCCGCAGGAGCTGGCCGAGGAGGTCGGCACCACCGCCGAGCGCATCGTGGAGCTGCGTCGCGCCGGTCGCGACGCGGTCAGCCTCGACACCCCTGTCGGTGAGGACGGCGACTCCAAGATCGCTGACCTCGTCCCCGACATGGAGGCGGAGAACGCGGCCGAGATCCTCGAGCGCGAGGAGCTCTACGGCGAGCTGCGCAAGCAGATCGCGACGCTCCCGCAGCGCGAGGCGTTGATCATCTCGCTGCGCTACGGCCTGCACGACGGCCACGAGTACACGCTGCAGCAGGTGGCCGAGCGGATCGGTCTCACCCGTGAGCGCATCCGGCAGCTGGAGAAGCACGCCCTCGCCGAACTGCGGCACCCGAGCCGCAACCAGAACCTGCTGGCTCTGGCAGGCTGAAACCCGTAGCACCCGCCCAGGCCCCGGTCACCGCCGACCGGGGCTTCAGTGTGCCAACTGGGCCAGCACTTCGGTGAAGGCCTTCTTGTCCACCGTGAGCGGGTCCGCTGCCAGCCAGGCGCCGATGTCCCTGACGAAGTCGGCCGGGACCATCGGCGGGATCACCGCACCGGTCTGGTCGGTGGTGATGTCGCCCGGCCTGGTGGGGTACAGCAACAGCACGCCGCGCACCTCCAAATCCGGCCACAGGGCGCGGAACTCGGCGATCTGGTCGGCCAGCTGGATCGATCCGCCGCGGAACGGGTGGTCGTTGCGCCACACCTCGCCGTCCTCGTCGACGTCGTAGTGGCCGGGCAGCCACATCTTCGACTCGATCAGCACGAGCCTGCGCCCGCACAGCACCGCGTGGTCCACGTCCGCGAACACCGAGCCCGGTTCGGCGATGCCGTGGAAGATCCGGGCGGCCGGCAGCCGCGTCAGGTACGTGGCCAGCAGGTTCGCTGTCAGGCGTTCGGCCCGGTGGTCCGTGCCGACGCCGGGTGCGCCGAAGATCTGCTCCGCGCCGAACCGCGCGAGGAACGCCCGGTTCGCCGTGCGCACGTCGAGGTGCCGCCGCACGGACTTGAACAGCGCCGATCCGGAGGCCGCCAAGGCGAGCAGCCAGATCACCAGCAGCGGCACCGGCGGCGCCACCAGCACCAATGCCAGCAACAGGATCACCCAGGTCGCGACCGCGGCCGCCAGCACCGGTGGCTCGGGCCGGACCGGCGGCGACATCACGGCCTCCGTGGTGGTCACGGTGTGCCACCACGGAATCGTTTCCGCCGGGATCTCCGCCTGCGCGGGAACGTAGTCCGGGTCGTCACGCACGATCTTGCGGGCGACGCGCCGGACCGGCGCCGGAGCGGGCTCCTCGGGTTCGTCCTCGTCGTCGTCGCTGTCGTAGCAGGCACGGCGTTGCGGGTCCGACAGCGTCTCGTACGCCTCGCGGAGCAGCCGGAACGTTCCCGCTGTGCCGCCCGCGTCCGGGTGCATGACCTTGGCGAGTGCGCGGTACGCCGATCTGATCTCGCCGGCTGTGGCGTTCTCGTCCACGCCAAGCAGTTCGTAGTAGTCGACGTGCTGCACGCGGACACGATATTCGGTCGCCGCCGCACACAGCGAAACGGGCCGTGCGCCGAGCGCGAAACCGGGTCTTGTAAGAGAATCCGATCAAGCCGTCGGTGTCATCGCGGTTCGCCGTGCGCCCGTGACTCGTCGGACGCGTCCCTGAGCTGCTGGACGTGCGCGGTGAGCTGTTCGATCCGGTCGACCAGCGCCGGTTGGCTGTGACGCAAGCGTTCTCGCGCCGCGGCCAGGGGCGCGAGCAACGCGGTCGGGTCGTCCTTGGCGAGCGCCGCGGTGAGTTTGCGCTGCTGCGGCCCGGGCAAACCGATGACCTGACCGGCGAGTTGACGCAGCACAGCGGCGTTCTCGCGGGCCCACTCGCTGACCGCGCGGTCGGCCGCGCGCTGGTCGCGCACTTCGCGTACCCGTTGCTCGGCAACGGTTGTACCCGACGGCAGCGGGCTGAGCCTGAGATAACGGCGTTCGGCGGCCTGTCTGCTGGCCAGGCCGAGCGCGGGGGCGATCGCCGCCCAGCTCGTGCCCAGTCCGCGGGCCGCGGTGATGAGCTCCGGCTCCCACCTGGCCAGGTCCTCGCGCAGGCGGCGCAGGACGACCAACGCGGCGAGCAGTTCGGTCGACGTGGGTTTGTCGCCACCTTCGGCCACGCCCTGGAGCAGGTTCATCGCGTCGGCCGCGGCTGAGGCGCCCGTGTTCCACCCGTTGTCGCCCAACAGGCGCCGCGCGTCGTCGTAGCCGTCCATGATGTCATCATGATGACGACATTGGGACTTGTCAACGGGTTGACGACAGTGCTACAACTGACCCAGTGCGTGACAACGGCACGACAAACCAAGGGAGGAATCGAAGATGTTGATGCGCACCGACCCGTTCCGCGAGCTCGACCGGCTGACCCAGCAGTTCTTCCAGCCCGCGGGGACATGGACGCGGCCCGCGTCGATCCCGATGGACGCCTACCGCGACGGCGACGAGTTCGTCGTGCACTTCGACCTGCCCGGTATCGACCCGCAGGCAGTCGAACTCGACGTCGAACGCAACGTGCTGACCGTCAAGGTCGAACGACGCCCCGCCCACAAGGCCGATGTGCAGATGCAGGTGTCCGAGCGTCCGCTGGGAGTGTTCTCGCGGCAGCTGTTCCTCGGTGACAGCCTCGACGCCGACCGGATCAACGCCTCGTACGCCAACGGTGTGCTCACGCTGACGATCCCGATCGCCGAGCGCGCCAAGCCGCGCCGGATCGAGGTCTCGGCCGATGGCGAGCCGAGGCGGATCACCACAGGCTGAACGTCCACTTCGGAGTGACAACGGTGGCAGGGCCGGTCGTGCCGACCGGCCCTGGTGCGTGGACTCGCCAGCCGGAATCGAACCGAGCGTCCTCTCCAGCGCGGTGGCGACACCGGCCGGAGTGCTCTCCCACTTGAGCTATGGCGAGGGCCATATTCTCACTCGGCAGTGCGTCCGTTCTCTACGCCCTTTCGAGTGCATCGCGTCAAAGCGTCTGCCACCATCCGTCGACCGTCGGCGGGTTGTCGATGTCCACTCGTTCACCCGGTTTGGGGACGACGAGTGTCACATCCTGGGCTTTTGCCTCGCGCCACAGCCGATCCACCGGTTCGGCCCACGCGTGCGGGGCGAGCGTGAAAGTGGCCCAGTGCACGGGAATCAGCACGTGCGCATGCACGTCCAGATGCGTGGCCACGCCTTGCTCCGGCGTCATGTGGATGTCGGGCCACAGCGGGTCGTACGCGCCGATCTGCACCAGTGCCACGTCGAACGGCCCGTGCTCTGCGCCGATCCTCGCGAAACCGTCGAAATATCCCGTATCCCCGCTGTAGAACACGCGCCGCGCCGGACCTGCGACGACCCACGACGCCCAGAGCGTCCCATCCCGTGAGAAGCCGCGACCGGAGAAGTGCTGCGCTGGTGTCGCGGTCAGCCGCAGCGGCCCGGCCGTCGTGCTCTCGTTCCAGTCCAGTTCCACGATCCGGTCGGCGGGAACCTGCCAGCGCTCCAGGTGCGCCCCGATTCCCAGCGGCACAACGAATAGCGCACTCTGCGTGCGCACGAGCGCGCGTACGGTCGGTAGGTCCAGGTGGTCGTAGTGGTCGTGTGAGATGACAATGGCGTCCAGCTTCGGCAGCTCTTCGATCGATACGGGTACGGGGTGTAGCCGGCGCGGGCCGACGCGCGCCGACGGCGACACCCGGTCGCTCCACACTGGATCGAACAACACCCTGGCGCCGTCGAGTTCGACGAGCGCGCTGGCGTGGCCGTACCACGTCACGAACAGTCCGCCCTGGCTCGGCTTGTCACCCGGATGCGTGACGAGGGGGATGGGACGGCGGGGCTTGCGGTTGTCCTTGTCCGCGCGGTACCGGCGGATGAGATCACCGGTGTCACCGTTCGGCATCGTCTGTGTTCGGTGTTCATTACGGAACTTGCCATCCCGGAACTGCGGTGATCGCCGGACACGATCGGCGCGTTCACCACGCGGCGCGCCACCCATCGCCGCGGGCACGCCCCACGCCGCCCTGGCGAGCAGGCCCGCCACGGTCACGCCGAGTGCGGCGCCGACCATCCTTTTCATACGTCCCACCAAGTCAGCGTACGCGCGTTTGCCGTGTAGCGTGACGCGCGTGACCGCGTTACTACTGTGTGATGTCCGACTCGGGCTGGGCGGCCCTCGGGTGGATGTGGCCGTGACCGGCGGGCGTGTCGCCGCGATCGGCCCGGACCTTCCCCATACGGGTGAGGTGGTCGACGGCCGGGGCGGCACGGTGCTGCCAGGCCTGGTCGACGTGCACGTGCACATGACGCAGTGGGCCAGTTCGCGGCGCCGGATTCCGTTGACGCAGGCGAGGTCCGCCGCCGAAGTGGTGGGCATCGTGGCCGGGGCGAGCACCGTGAAGCCCGGGGAACTGGTGATGGGCCACGGTTTCCGGGACGGCACGTGGCCGGACGTGCCGCACAAGGACCTGCTGGAGCGGGCGCTGCCCGGGCAACCGGTCGCACTGTTCAGCAACGACCTGCATACGCTTTGGCTCAGCCCAGCGGCTTTGCGCCTGATCGGACGCGAGCACCCGACAGGCGTGCTCCTGGAGAACGATTGCATGGCGGGGACCGCCGCGCTCCCGGCCGCCACGGACGAGTGGGTGCTCGAGGCGACCGACGCCGCCGCGGCTCGTGGCGTGACCGAGATCGTCGACTACGAGTACAGCGACACGGTTACCGACTGGCTGCGCCGGTCGGCGCTGCGCAAGCCGGGCGTCCGCGTGTCCGCTGTGGTCTCCCGGCCGCTGCTCGACACGGCGATCGACCGCGGGTACCGCACCGGTGACGTCGTCCCCGGTGCGGACGGCCTGCTGAAAGTCGGTCCGTACAAGCTTTTCGTGGACGGGTCGTTGAACACCCGCACGGCGTACTGCCACGACCCGTACCCGGGGCACGACTCGCACGGCCTGCTGGAGCTGCCGTTCGACGAGCTGGTCCCGTTGATGGACAAGGCCTCCCGTAACGGCATCAGCCCGGCCGTGCACGCGATCGGCGACTGGGCCAACACGATCGCGCTGGACGCGTTCGCCAAAGTCGGCTGTGCCGGGCGGATCGAGCACGCGCAACTGGTCCACCCCGACGATGTGCCCCGGTTCGCGCAGCTGGGCGTGATCGCCGGTGTCCAGCCCGCGCACCAGCCCGACGACCGGGACGTGGCCGACCAGCACTGGCCGGGCCGGACCGCGAACGCCTTCCCCTACGCGGCTTTGCTCGCCGCGGGCGCGACGCTCGAGCTCGGCTCGGACGCGCCGGTCTCGCCGCTGGACCCGTGGGACGGGATCGCGTCGGCGGTCAGCCGGACCGACGACACCCGGCCGGCCTGGCACCCGGAGCAAGCGATCGCTCTGGACATCGCGCTCGCCGCGTCGAGCCGGGGCCGCCGCGCCGTCCGCGTGGGTGACACCGCGGACCTGACCGTGACCGCGGTCGACCCGGGAACGCTTGCGCCGCACGAGCTTCGCGAGATACCGATCGTGCTGACGATGGTCGGCGGCCGGTTGACGCACGTCAGCTAGCCGACGTCCAGAAGTCCCGCATGAGCGCTGTCGGGCTCGGACCGGCCAGGAAGACCTGGGTGAGCAGGACGGTGACCGTGCCGGTGGCCGGGATGACGTGGAAGGTCGTCCCGGTCCCGCCGATCCAGCCGTAACGGCCGGGCACGTTCCACGGGTTCGCCTGGGCGACGTCGACCGAGCCGCCGAAGCCCCAGCCCTGGCCTTCCAGGAACACCTCGCCGGCCGCGCGTTGCCCGGCGGTCAGGTGATCCGTGGTCAGCTGACCGACCGACGCGCGGGACAGCAGCGTGTCGCCCAGCAGCGCTTGTCCGAACTTGCGCAGGTCGTCCGCGGTCGACACGAGCCCGCCGCCGCCCGATGGGAACGCCGGCACCGTGCTCCACTTGCCGTCGACCGGGTCGGCGGGTTTCAGGTCGTGGCTGTACCCGGTGGTGAACCGGTCGCGTTTGCCCGGCGGCACCTCGAACGCGGTGTCGGGCATGCCGAGTGGCTCGAACACGCGCTCGGCCAGGAAATCCGGCAGCGACTGGCCGGACACCCTGGCGATCAGCACGCTCTGGATGTCCGCGCAGGTGTGGTACAGCCAGCTCTCGCCGGGCTGGCCGAGCATGGGAACGGTCGCCAGCGTGGCCAGCCACTCGTCCGGCGCGGGCTGCGAGTGGAAGTCCCCGCCGCTGTGCGCGGCCCTGATCAGCAGATCCGCCGCCGGTAGCGAGAAGTCGGCCGGAAACCCGTATCCGGCGCGGAAAGTGAGCACGTCGGACACGGTGATCGGGCGCTTGGCCGGGACCACGTCGTCGATCGGGCTTTCCGGGGTGCGCACGACCGTGGGTTCGTAGAGTTCCGGCAGCCATTTGCCGACCGGGTCGTCGAGGGCGATCCGGCCGTCCTCGACCAGCAGCATCACCGCGGCGGCCGTGATCGTCTTCGACACCGACGCGATCCGGAAGATCGTGTCCCGGCGCATCGGGGTGGTGCCGCAGGCGATCCCGGCCTCCTGGACCTCGACCGAGTCACCCGTCGCGACCAGCGACACCGCGCCGGGCACGGTGCCGTCGTCGACGTAGGCACGCAGATCCATTGCTCCGCCTTCCTAACGGGCCGTGTCCGTCCAGAATTCCATGAGGTGCGCCGCGGATTCGGGACTTTCGGCGGCGAGTTGGGTGAGCAGGATCGTGACAGTGCCGGTGGCGGGGTGGACGTACGCGGTCGTCCCGGTTCCGCCGGTCCAGCCATAACGGCCAGGGACGTTCCACGGTTGCTTGGTGGTGACGTCGACAGAACCGCCGAATCCCCAGCCCTGTCCGTCGAGAAAGACGCCACCGCCCACGCGCTGCTCCTCAGGCAAGTGGTTGGTGGTCATGAGTTTCACGGATTCGCGTGTCAGCAACGCGTCCGACAGCAGCGCGCGGCCGAAACGCAGCCAGTCGTCCGCGGTGGAGACCAGGCCGCCACCGCCGGACGGGAAAGCGGGCGGCGTGCTCCACCGGCCTTCCGGCGGGTCCACCAGTTCGAGCCCGCTGCGGTAGTAGCCGGTGAACCGGTCGATGTTGTCCGGTGTGACCCAGAAAGCCGTGTCCACCATGCCGAGCGGCTCGAAGACCCGTTCCTGGAGGAAGTCGGGGAACGACTGCCCGGACACCCGTGAGACGAGTACGCCCTGCAGGTCGGACGCGGCGTGGTACAGGAACGCCGCACCGGGCTGCGCCGCCATCGGAATCGTTGCCAGCCGGGCCATCCACTCGTCCGGCGCGGGCGGATCCTGGACCTGGCGGCCGTCCCAGCCCATCACGTCGCCGAACGCCTGCACGGCAGGCAGGTCGAACCGGGGCGCGAAGCCGTACCCGGCGCGGGAGGTGAGCAGGTCGAAGACGGTCACGGCACGCGCGGCCGGGACGACGTCGTCGATCGGGCTTTCCGGGGTACGCACGACCTTGGGTTCGCCGAGTTCCGGCAGCCATATGTCAACGGGGTCGTCGAGGGCGATCCGGCCGTCCTCGAGCAGCAGCATCACCGCGGCGGCCGTGATCGGTTTGGTGATCGAGGCGAGCCGGAAGAGCGTGTCCCGGGTGTACGGGCCCGCGATCTCGACTTCGACGTCGTCGCCCCGCGCGACGAGCGTGAGCACGCCCGGCAGCCTGCCGTCGGCCACGTACTTGTTCAGGTCCATGTCCGGTGGACCCGGCTCGGGCCGAGAACTCATCGGTACCGGGTTTCCCGAAACTGGGAACAGTACTATCCACGCAGTTTAATACTTTTGTGACGAAAATGCTCAAAGGGCAAAGGTCGCCGATTAATTGGCTGGCAGCCGGTGTGCGGCGGTGGGAAGGATCCGCCCGTGCCCGAGTTCGGCCGGCCCGGAGAGGGGAAGACACATGACGTCAGAGGTCCGTGCACCCGCTGGTGTGGTCCGCGGTGTGTGGGACGCGGATGTGGCGGTCTTCCGTGGCATCCCGTTCGCGGAGCCACCGGTCGGTGAGCTGCGTTTCGCCGCGCCACGGCCGGTCCGGCGTTGGGACGGAGTGCGGGACGCCCTGTCGTACGGCCCGCCACCACCACAAGCGGGCGTGTTCGGCATGGACGCTCTCGTGCGGGACAGCGATGACTGGCTGACGATCAACGTCTGGACGCCCGAGCTGTCAGCGGGCGCGGGGTTGCCGGTGATGGTGTGGATCCAGGGCGGTGCCTTCGTGTTCGGCATGTCCAGCCTGCCCGAGTACGACGGTGCCCGCCTTGCGCGCGACGGCGTCGTCCTGGTGACGTTCAACTACCGGGTCGGTGCCGAGGGCTTCGCGTGGATCGAGGGCGCACCGCACAACCGGGGCCTGCTCGACCAGGTCGCGGCGCTGGAATGGGTCCGCGACAACATCGAGGCGTTCGGCGGCGACCCCGGCCGGGTGACGATCTTCGGGCAGTCGGCCGGTGGCGGGTCGGTCGCTTCGTTGCTGGCGATGCCGCGTGCCGCCGGCCTGTTCCGCCGAGCCATCGCGCAGAGCGTGACCAGCGTGTTCTTCACGCCCGAGCTCGCCAGGCAGATCGGCACGACCCTGGCCGCCGATGCGGATCCGGCCACTCTCGGCCCGGATGAGTTGTCCGGCGCCGGTGACGCGTTCATGGCCAGGACCGGCGAGTGGGCGGACCGGTGGGGCAGGCCCGCGCACCGCCAGATCCCGTTCGCGCCGGTCGTGGACGGTGACGTTCTCCCCGCGACGCCGTGGCAAGCGCTTGCCGACGGTGCGGGCAAAGGCGTCGAGTTGATCGCCGGTCACACCCGCGACGAGCACCGGCTGTTCAGCCTGATTCAGGGGACCCTCGGTCAAGTGACCCAGGAGCAGGCGCAGGCAGCGTTGCAGATCTACGCGCCCGATCCACGTCGCTACCTGGAGAGCTTCCCGGGGGCGAGCCCGGAGGAGCTGCACGACCTGGTGCACGCCGACTGGCTGTTCCGCATGTCGTCATCGCGCCTGGCAGAGGCGCAGGTCGCCGGTGGCGGCCGGGCGTACGTGTTCGAGCTGACGTGGCCCGCGCCCGGTATGGGTGGTGTACTCGGAGCGTGCCATGGCCTGGACGTGCCGCTTGTCTTCGGCAACCTCGACAAGGGGCAGCCCGCCATGCTGCTCGGTGACGGTCCGACAGGTGAAGCGGAGGCGCTGTCGGCGCGGATGCGTACCGCGTGGACGGCGTTCGCCACGCATGGCGATCCTGGTTGGCCCGCGTACGGCACAGCGCATCGCCTCACGCAGGTGTTCGACGTCGAGCCTGCCGTCACCGCCTATCCGGCGGAGAAGTCCAGGCTGATCTGGGCAGACCACCCGTTCGCGGCGTTGGCGCCGGTGGCGGGCTGATGGCGCGAAGGTGTGATCTCGTCCGATAGTTGATTGAGTGAGTTTGCATGCTTGTGCATAATCATCCATATGACTGTGAGGGCGGCGGTAGCCGGGGCGAGCGGGTACGCGGGCGGTGAGGTGCTGCGGCTCCTGCTCGGGCATCCCGAAGTCGAGATCGGGGCGTTGACCGCCGGTGCGAGCGCGGGCATGACGCTCGGCCAGTACCAGCCGCACCTGCTGCCGCTCGCCGACCGGGTGCTCGGCGACACGACCATCGACGAACTCGGCGGTCACGACGTCGTCTTCCTCGCCCTCCCGCACGGCAAGTCCGCGAAGATCGCGGCCGAACTCGGCGAGGACACCCTCGTCATCGACTGCGGCGCGGACCACCGCCTCGAAGACGCGGACGCCTGGCACCGCTGGTACGGCGGTGACCACGCGGGCACCTGGCCGTACGGAATGCCGGAGTTGCCGGACCAAAGGGGCGTGCTTCAGGGCGCCAAACGGGTCGCCGTCCCCGGCTGCTACCCCACGGTGTCCTCGCTGGCGCTGGCTCCCGCGTTCAAAGACGGCCTGGTCGAGCCCGAAGCGGTGATCGTCGCCGTGTCCGGCACGTCGGGTGCGGGCAAGTCGCTGAAACCGCACCTGCTCGGCTCCGAGGTGATGGGGTCGGTCAGCGTCTACGGCGTCGGCGGCACACACCGGCACACACCCGAGATCATCCAGAACCTCAGCCGCGTGTCCGGCGGGGCGGTCGCGGTCAGCTTCACGCCCGTCCTCGCGCCGATGCCACGCGGCATCCTGGCCACGTGCAGCGCCGCGTTGAAGCCCGGCAAGACGATCGAGGATGTCCTTGCCACGTACGACAAGGCCTACGGCGACGAGCCCTTCGTGCACGTCCTGCCCACCGGTTCGTGGCCGACCACCGGCGCGGTGCTCGCGTCCAACGCCGTTCAGCTGCAGATCACGGTCGACCCTGACCTGCGGCGCCTGATCGTCGTCGGGACGATCGACAACCTGACCAAGGGCACCGCGGGTGCCGCTGTGCAGTGCATGAACATCGCTCTCGGACTGCCCGAGACGACCGGGCTTTCGACTGTGGGAGTCGCTCCGTGAACCGTGACAAGGGTGTCACCGGGCCCGCCGGGTTCCGTGCCGCCGGGATCGCCGCCGGGATCAAGGCCAGCGGCGCCTTGGACCTCACGCTGGTGGTCAACGACGGGCCGGGCACCGCGGCCGCGGGCGTCTTCACGACGAACGTGGTCAAGGCCGCGCCCGTGCTGTGGTCACAGCAGGTGCTCCAGCAGCGCAGCCTGAAAGCCGTCGTGCTCAACTCCGGCGGCGCGAACGCCTGCACCGGCCCCGAGGGCTTCCAGGACACGCACGCCACCGCCGAGAAAGTCGCGGAGGGCCTAGGGTGCGGCGCGATCGAGGTCGCGGTGTGCTCGACCGGCCTGATCGGCGAACGCCTCCCGATGGGCAAGGTCCTGTCCGGTGTGGACACGGCGGTCACCGCCCTCGCGAGTGACGACCAGGCTGGACTGCACGCGGCGACGGGCGTGATGACCACGGACACCCGGCCGAAGCAGTCGTGGAAGGCGCACGAGCAGGGCTGGTCGATCGGCGGGTTCGTGAAGGGCGCGGGCATGCTCGCGCCGAACCTGGCGACCATGCTGTCGGTGATCACCACGGACGCGGACCTCGACAAGGACACCATCGACACCGCGCTGCGCGAGGCGACCCGTATGACCTTCGACCGGCTCGACGTGGACGGCGGGACGTCGACGAACGACACGGTCCTCGTCCTCGCGTCCGGCGCGTCCGGCGTCAGGCCCAGCGCGGGGGAGTTCACGGCGCTGCTCACCGAGGTGAGCGCGGACCTGGTCAAACAGCTGCAAGGCGACGCCGAGGGCGTGACCAAGGAGATCGCGATCACCGTGACAGGCGCCGCGACCGAGGACGAAGCCGTCCACATCGGACGGATCGTGGCCGAGGACAACCTCGTGAAGACCGCGTTGTTCGGCTCGGACCCGAACTGGGGCCGGATCGCGATGGCGCTCGGCCGCGCGAAGGCGCGGATCGACCCCGGCCAGCTGTCCATCATCATCAACGGGATCCGCGTGATGGACAAGGGAACCCGCGGCGAGGACCGGGAGAACGCCGACCTGACCGGCCGGGACATCGACGTGGTCATCGACCTGGCGTTCGGCCGGGGCGAGGCGACGATCCTGACCACCGACCTGTCGCACGCGTACGTCGAAGAGAACAGCGCGTACTCGTCATGAACAACGACGCGGACCGCAAAGCCGAGGTCCTCATCGAGGCTTTGCCGTGGTTGCAGGAGTTCCACGGCGCGCTCGTGGTCGTCAAGTACGGCGGCAACGCCATGGTCGACGACGAACTCAAACGCGCCTTCGCGCAGGACATGGTGTTCCTGCGGGTGGCCGGGCTGCGCCCGGTGATCGTGCACGGTGGCGGGCCGCAGATCGGCGCGATGCTGGGCAAGCTCGGCATCGAGAGCGAGTTCCGCGGCGGACTGCGCGTCACCACACCGGAAGCGATGGACGTCGTGCGCATGGTGCTCGTCGGCCAGGTCGGGCGGGAACTCGTCGGCCTGATCAACGCGCACGGCCCGTACGCGGTCGGGATCTCCGGCGAGGACGCGCACCTGTTCACGGCCGAACGCCGCGGCCTGGAGATCGACGGCCGGGAAGTCGACCTCGGCCTGGTGGGCGACGTGGTCACGGTGAACCCCGCCGCAGTCGAGGACATCGTGGCGGCCGGGCGGATCCCGGTCGTGTCCACGGTTGCCCCCGACATCGACGGTGTCGTGCACAACGTCAACGCGGACACCGCCGCCGCGGCGCTCGCGGTCGCGTTGAAGGCCCGCAAACTCGTCGTCCTGACTGACGTCGAAGGGCTGTACAAGAACTGGCCGGACAGGTCCTCTCTGGTGCAACGGATCGACGCCGCCGAACTGGAGACGGTGCTGCCGGGCTTGGCCAGCGGCATGGTGCCCAAGATGGAGGCCTGCCTGCGCGCGGTCCGCGGCGGGGTGCCGCAGGCGCACGTGATCGACGGCAGGCAGGCGCATTCGGTGCTGCTGGAGGTGTTCACGAGCGAGGGCGTGGGCACGATGGTGCTACCAGACGAAGGGGACGTGTGATGACGCTCCAACAGCGGTGGGAAGCCGCGATGATGAACAACTACGGCACACCGCAGCTGGGCCTCGAACGAGGTGCGGGCGCGCACGTCTGGGACACCGACGGGAACCGATACCTGGACCTGCTCAGCGGGATCGCGGTGAACGCGCTGGGGCACGCGCACCCGGCGATCGTGGCCGCGGTGACCGAGCAGATCGGCAGGCTCGGCCACACGTCGAACCTGAACATCAACCTGCCCGCGCTGGAACTGGCCGAGCGCTTGCTCGACGTGGCCGGTGTCGAAGGCAAGGTCGTGTTCGGCAACTCCGGCGCCGAAGCCGTCGAAGCGGCGCTGAAACTGAGCCGGCTCACCGGCCGTAAAAAGGTCGTGTCCACCCAGGGCGGCTTCCACGGCCGCACGATGGGTGCGCTGACGTTGACCGGGCAACCCGGCAAACGCACGCCGTTCGAACCCCTTGTCCCTGACGTGACCCATGTCCCGTACGGCGACGCCGCCGCGCTTGAGTCCGCTGTGGACGGCAACACGGCCGCGTTCATCGTCGAACCGATCCAGGGCGAGCAGGGTGTGGTCGTACCGCCGGAGGGCTATCTCCAGGCAGCGCGTGAGATCACCGCGAAGCACGGCGCACTGTTGATCCTCGACGAAGTGCAGACCGGCATCGGCCGTCTCGGCACGTGGTTCGCGTTCCAGCAGGTCGGTGTCATACCGGACGTCGTGACGCTGGCCAAGGGACTCGGTGGTGGGCTGCCGCTGGGCGCGTGCCTGGCGTTCGGCGACGCGGCGAACCTGTTCCAGCCCGGGCACCACGGCACCACGTTCGGCGGCAACCCCGTGTGCTGCGCCGCGGGCCTCGCCGTGCTGGACACGATCGCGTCGGACGGCCTGCTCGACCACGTTTCCGCGGTGGGCAAGGAAATCGCCGCAGGCGTCGAAGGACTCGGCCACCCGCTGGTCGGCGGTGTCCGCGGCGCCGGGCTGCTGATCGGTATCCTGTTGCGCGAGAAGGTCTCCGCCGCCGTCGCGGCGAAAGCCAAGGACGCCGGGTACCTGATCAACCCGATCCAGCCGGACGTGATCCGGCTGGCGCCCCCGCTCATCCTCGATCATGACGACGCCGCACAGTTCGTGGCCGACCTGCCGTCAGCTTTGGAGGGACTGTGACCGTCCGGCATTTCCTGCGCGACGACGACCTGTCGCCGTCGCAACAGCTCGCCGTGCTCGACCTCGCCGACGAGCTCAAGAAGGACCCGTTGGGGCGCAAGCCCTTGGCCGGGCCGAAGAGCGTCGCGGTGCTGTTCGAGAAGAACTCGACACGCACCCGCCTGTCGTTCGAGGTCGGCATCGCGCAGCTCGGCGGCCAGCCGATCATCGTGGACGGCCGGATGATGCAGCTCGGTCGCGAGGAGACCATCGAGGACACCTCACGCGTGCTGTCCCGTTACGTGCACGCCGTGGTGTGGCGGACGTTCGCGCAGAAGCGCATCGAGGCGATGGCGTCGGTGTCCGCGGTCCCAGTCGTGAACGCGCTGACCGACGAGTTCCACCCGTGCCAGGTGCTCGCGGATCTGCAGACCGTTCGCGAGCGCAAGGGGAAACTCGCCGGGCTGACCCTGACGTACCTCGGTGACGGCGCCAACAACATGGCCCACTCGCTGATGCTCGGCGGCGTCACGGCGGGCCTGCACATCCGGCTCGTCACGCCGGAAGGCTTCTCGCCCAACGACTCCTTCGTCGTCGACGCCAAGAAGCGCGCGGCGGAGACCGAGGGCAGCGTCACGATCCTCACCGACCCGTACGAAGCGGTCGATGGCGCGGACGTGCTCGCGACCGACACGTGGACCTCGATGGGCCAGGAGAACGACGGCCGCGACCGCGTGACCCCGTTCCGCCGCCTGCAGATCAACTCCGCGCTGCTGGAACGGGCCGCGCCGGGCGCGATCGTGCTGCACTGCCTGCCCGCGCACCGCGGCTGGGAGGTCACCGACGAGGTGCTCGACGGCCCGGCCAGCGCGGTGTGGGACGAGGCGGAGAACCGGCTGCACGCCCAGAAAGCCCTGCTGACCTGGCTGCTGGAGCAGGCGTGACGTCGGCGGGCACCCGTGTCGCCAGGCAGGCGCGGATCGTCGAGCTCGTGTCCACGATGGCCATCCGCAGCCAGACCGAGCTCGCCAAGATCCTCGCCGCGGAAGGCGTGGACGTCACCCAGGCGACGCTGTCCCGCGACCTGGACGAGCTCGGCGCGGTGAAACTCCGCGGCCCGGACGCGGGCGCCCCCGTGTACGTCATCCCCGAGGACGGCTCGCCCGTGCGCGGTGTGCAGGGCGGGACGACCCGGCTGACCAGGCTGCTCGGCGAGGTGCTCGTCTCGGCGGACCACTCGCACAACCTGACTGTGCTGCGCACCCCGCCCGGGGCCGCGCAGTTCCTGGCCAGCGCGATCGACCGGGCGGCGCTGCACGAAGTGGTGGGCACGATCGCGGGCGACGACACTGTCATGGTGATCGCCCGTGAACCGATCACCGGCGCGGAACTGGCCGACCGCTTCCGGACAATGGCAGGACTGAAGGAATCCTCGTGAGTGGTTCGGCCGGTTCTAACCGGCCGAACCACTCACGAGCTTTGAGCAGGGAGTTCGCAGAGTGAGTTCGTTGTGGGGCGGCAGGTTCGCCGCTGGCCCGGCCGACGCGATGGCGGCGCTGTCCGCCTCGACGCACTTCGACTGGCGGCTGGCCAGGCACGACATCGCCGGATCACGGGCACACGCCCGTGTCCTGCACCGCGCGGGCCTGCTGACCGAGCACGAGCTGGACGGCATGCTCAAGGCGCTGGACACCCTGGAGGCGGACGTCGTCTCCGGCGCGTTCACCCCGACCGTCGCCGACGAGGACGTGCACACGGCGTTGGAGCGCGGCCTGATCGAGCGCGCGGGGACCGAGCTCGGCGGCAAGCTGCGCGCGGGCCGCTCGCGCAACGACCAGGTCGCGACCCTGTTCCGGATGTGGCTGCGCGACGCCGCGCGCCGGGTCACCGCGGGAACCCTGGACGTCATCGACGCCCTGGTCGCGCAGGCGACCCAGCACGACACGGCTGTCATGCCAGGCCGAACGCACCTGCAGCACGCGCAGCCGGTCCTGCTCGCGCACCACCTGCTCGCCCACGCCCAGTCCCTGACCAGGGACATCGAACGCCTGCGGGACTGGGACGCCCGCGCCGCGCTGTCGCCGTACGGCTCGGGCGCGCTGGCCGGCTCGTCGCTCGGCCTGGACCCGGCCGCGGTCGCGGCGGACCTCGGCTTCGACGGCCCGGTGGAGAACTCCATCGACGGCACGGCCTCGCGTGACTTCGCCGCCGAGATCGCGTTCGCCCTGGCCATGCTGGGCGTGAACCTGTCACGCGTGGCCGAGGAAGTGATCATCTGGACCACCGCGGAGTTCCGCTACGCGGTGCTCGACGACGCGTGGGCCACCGGCAGTTCGATCATGCCGCAGAAGAAGAACCCGGACGTGGCCGAGCTGACCAGGGGCAAGTCCGGCAGGCTGATCGGCAACCTGACCGGCCTGCTGGCCACGCTGAAGGCCCAGCCGCTGGCGTACAACCGTGACCTGCAGGAAGACAAGGAGCCGCTGTTCGACTCGGTCGAGCAGCTCGAGCTCCTGCTGCCCGCGATCGCCGGGATGATCGGCACGCTCACGTTCGACACCGGCCGGATGGCCGAACTCGCGCCGCAGGGCTTCACACTCGCGACCGACATCGCGGAATGGCTGGTCCGCGAAGGCGTTCCGTTCCGCGTCGCGCACGAGGCCGCGGGCGCGTGCGTCCGCGTGGCCGAGGCCCGTGGTGTCGGGCTCGACGAGCTGACCGACGCCGAGTTCGCCGAGATCGACCCGAACCTGACACCGAAGGTCCGTGACGTGCTGACTGTCGCCGGATCGATCGGTTCCCGCGACGCGTACGGCGGCACAGCGCCGGCGCGCGTCACCGAGCAGCGCGAACGTCTGGTCGCCCGCCTCCAGGGGCACCGGGAGTGGCTCGCCCCCTGATCATGGCATCGTGGTGCCAGGCGAAAGGGGAGCGGTGTTGATCGACCACCTGGTGTACGCGGTGCCCGACTTGTCGGAGGTCGGGGACTTGGGGATCGAGCTGACCGAAGGCGGCAGGCACGTCGGCCGCGGCACGCGCAACCTGCTGGCGAACCTCGGCGGCGGCGCGTACTTCGAGGTGATCGGCCCGGACCGGGACCAGCCGGAGCCCGGTGCTCCCCGGCCGTTCGGCATCGACGAGCTGACCGCGCCGAAGCTGGTGGCGTGGGCGGCCAGGGTCGAGGACATCGACGACGTGGTGGAACGGGCGAAGGCCCAGGGCTACGACCCTGGGCCGGTCGCGGTGACGTCCCGCAGGCGCGCGGACGGCGTGCTGCTGGAGTGGCGCCACACACCGATGCTCGCCGGGCCCCTGCCGTTCCTGATCGACTGGGGAACCACGCCCCACCCGGCGGACTCGCTGCCGACCGGTGCGGAGCTGGTGTCGTTCCGGATCCAGGGCGACGAGCTGGGCACGGGACTGCAAGCCCTCGGCATCGACGTGGCGGTCGAATCCGGGCCACCGGGGCTGACGGCCACGATCCGCACACCGAAGGGTGAAGTGGTCATCAGGTGAGGCAACTGACCCGCGACGAGCTCGCCGTCGATCCCGTTGACGCGTCGAAGATCCTGCTCGGCGGCATCCTGGAATCCCACAGCCCGCAAGGGGTTGTGCGGGTCCGGCTGGTCGAGGTGGAGGCGTACCGAGGCGGCGACGACCCCGCGTCGCACTGCTACCGGGGCCGGACGGCACGCAACGACGTGATGTTCGGCCCGGCCGGGCACCTCTACGTGTACTTCGTCTACGGCATGCACTTCTGCGCCAACATCGTCTCGCTGACCGACGGCGTTCCCGGCGCCGTGCTGCTGCGAGCCGGTGAGGTCGTCGACGGGATCGAGCTGGCCCGCACCCGCAGGCCGAGCGCGCGCAAGGACGCCGAACTGGCCAAAGGCCCGGCGAGACTGACCGGTGTGCTGGGCATCGACCGCGTGCAGAACGGCGTGGACCTGACCGATCCCGACTCGCCGATCCGGATCTACGAAGGCGAACCAGCCGGTGACATCCACAGCGGGCCACGGGTGGGAGTGGCCGTCGCCATGGACGTGCCGTGGCGGTTCTGGGTGGATTCCACCGCAGTGAGCGCGTACCGCCGCGGCGGGAAACGAACGAGGCAACTCCGGTGAAGATCACGCTCCCGGACGGCACGACCGCGTGGCGGATCACCGGCCACGACGACGTGCGCCAAGGCCTCGCCGACCCGCGCCTGTCGCTGAACAGGGCGAACTCGACCGGCGGGTACTCGGGCTTCGCGCTGCCGCCCGCGCTGGACCGCAACCTGCTGAACCTGGACCCACCGGACCACACGCGCCTGCGGAAGCTGGTCGCAGGCGCGTTCACCGCACGCCGGGTGGCGCGAATGCGCGACAGCATCCAGGCCACAGCCGACCGGCTGCTGGACGGACTGAGCGGCACGGTCGACCTGATGGCCGCGTACGCGACGCCGCTGCCGATCATCACCATCGGTGACCTGCTCGGCGTCCCGGCCGAACGGATCGACGACTTCCGCGGCTGGACCGACGCCCTGATGACCGGCGGCTCGCGTGACGCGGTGGTCAGCATGTACGCGTTCATGGCCGACCTGATCGCCACGAAGCGAGCGGACCCGGCGGACGACCTGATCTCGGCGATGATCGAAGCCCGCGACGGCGAGGACGAGCTGACCGAGGACGAACTGCTGTCGCTGGCGTTCCTGATCCTGTGGGCGGGTTACGAGAACACCGTCCACCTGATCGGCAACAGCGTCCTCCGCCTGTTCGACGGCCCGGCGGACACCGAGGAACTGCTGCGGGTGGCCAACCCGGTCCCGTTCGCGATCCGCCGTTTCCCGCTCGAGGACGTCGAGATCGCGGGGGAGGCGATCCCCAAGGGCCAGACAGTCCTGCTGGACATCCAGTCCGCCAACGACGCGTCGACCCGGCACCTGAGTTTCGGCGCGGGCGTCCACTACTGCCTCGGTGCGCCGCTGGCCAAGCTGGAGCTGGAGATCGCGCTGGCCACGTTGTCCGGCAGGTACCCGGACGCGGCGCTCGCGGTCCCCGCCGGCGAGCTGAAGTGGCGCGACTCGTTCAGAAGTCGTGGGCTGCTGGAGTTGCCGGTTGCGCTCACCCGGTGAAGGTGATCGTCCACGGCGCCACGTCGAGCACGACCGCGTACCGGGTCGCCTGCACCCTGCTGCGACCGGTCGTCCCGCTGATCAGGCGGATGAAGCCGGTGACCAGGCCATGGTCTGCTGGCCAGGCACGGTGGGCCGGTCAGGATCCTCGAACCGGAGGACATCAACGCCGTGGGATGGCCCGTCGGCCCGGTGGGGGATGATGGGGACCGTGAGTGAGCACATCCTTGACGAGCTGTCCTGGCGCGGCCTGATCGCGCAGTCCACCGACCTCGAAGCCCTGCGCCGCGACCTCGGCTCGGGCCCACTCACCCTCTATTGCGGCTTCGACCCGACAGCGCCCAGCCTGCACGCGGGCAACCTGGTCCCGCTGCTGGGCCTGAGCCGATTCCAGAGAGCAGGCCATCGGCCGATCGTGCTGGCAGGCGGGGCCACGGGCATGATCGGCGACCCGCGCGACACCGGCGAGCGCACGATGAACTCGCTGGACACCGTGGCCGAGTGGACCGAGCGCATCCGCGGCCAGCTGGAACGCTTCGTCGACTTCGACTCGTCACCGACGGGCGCGCTGGTCGAGAACAACCTGACCTGGACCGGCAACGTCCCGGTCACCGAGTTCCTGCGGGACATCGGCAAGCACTTCTCGGTCAACGTCATGCTCGCCCGTGAGACGGTCAAACGCAGGCTCGAGGGCGACGGCATGTCGTACACCGAGTTCAGCTACCTGCTCCTGCAGTCCAACGACTACCTGGAGCTCTACCGCAAGCACGGCTGCACGCTGCAGATCGGCGGGCAGGACCAGTGGGGCAACATCGTCGGCGGTGTCGACCTGGTCAGGAAGGTCGAGCAGAAGAGCGTGCACGCGCTGACCGCGCCGCTGGTGACGGACTCGCAGGGCCGCAAGTTCGGCAAGTCGACCGGCGGCGGGAACGTGTGGCTCGACCCGGCCATGACCTCGCCGTACGCCTGGTACCAGTTCTTCGTCAACGTCGACGACGCGGAAGCGCTCACCTACCTGCGGATGCTCACGTTCGTCTCCCGCGAGGAGATCGAGGAGCTGACCAGGCAGACCGAGGAGAAACCGCAGCTGCGTGCCGCGCAGAAACGGCTGGCCGAGGAGTTCACCAACCTCGTGCACAGCGAGAAGGACACCCAGCAGGTGATCGCCGCGTCGCAGGCCCTGTTCGGCCGTGGTGAGCTGCGTGAGCTGGACGCGAGCACGCTGGAAGCCGCGATGGCCGAGGTCCCGACGGGTGACCTGCGGCTGGCCGACCAGCCGACGATCATCGACATCCTGGTGGCGAGCGGTCTTGCCGCAGGTAACGGCGCTGCGCGGCGGACCGTCAGTGAGGGAGGCGCGTACGTGAACAACACGCGTATCCCCGCTGACGACTGGCGTCCGACGGCTGATGACCTGCTGCACGGCAAGTGGCTTGTGGTGCGTAAGGGCAAGCGGAATACCGCCGGAGTACGCGTCACGCCCTGATCGAGTAGTTCCGTAGCACAGGCCGTCAGTCGTTCAGACTGGCGGCCTGTTCGCATGTTTGCCCAGCTCAGGGGCGCTTTTCTTGATCAAAACGAGGGTTCTCGAATTTGTTGGTGTGACGGGCGACACACTTGCGCTCTGGCTGAGGTCCGATAGCGTGGCGGTAGCCCCGTTGGAGGGCCGCTCACCTGCGGCTTTACCTCGCAGCGGGGCTTGAGGGGCGCGATTTGACCTCTCGTTGGCGGCCGTGTAACTTTATCCAGGTCAGCGCGGAACGGGCCCCAGAAAGTCAGGGGAACGGAGCGCAAGACCAAAAAAACTTAGAAATACAAGCCTCTTGAAGGTTGACCGAGCGTCGCCCTAAAGATGTGCGTGTGTTGTTTGAGAACTCAACAGTGTGTCGATCTATTGAAAGCCAGTAGAGCTTTTATGAACCTCGTCGAGAGGTTCCTTTGAGATGGACAGATGGACCAGATGAGTTCTGGTTTGTCAGGACGTCGAACCTTTGACAAAGCATTGTTGGAGAGTTTGATCCTGGCTCAGGACGAACGCTGGCGGCGTGCTTAACACATGCAAGTCGAGCGGTAAGGCCTTTCGGGGTACACGAGCGGCGAACGGGTGAGTAACACGTGGGTAATCTGCCCTGCACTCTGGGATAAGCCCGGGAAACTGGGTCTAATACCG